>CAYLTY010000058.1:0-37708 GCA_964386705.1 uncultured Planctomycetaceae bacterium | reverse complement strand
GAATTGGCCGCAACGCATCACCAAAGCGATTGCCAGAACGATCACCAGCCCGGATGTGACAACTGCCGCGTCGACCCGCTGATCGGTGCCAATCGCCAGTTGCAACTCCGCCACTCCTGTTTCGAAGTAGCGCGCATCGAACCAGCCCAAAGCAGCCAGTAGGACGATTCCAGCCAGTCGCAGCGGCACCAACGGTGATGCAGGCTCATCTTCGGCCTGCTGACGACGAGGTCGTCGTCCCGCTTCAATCATCGCATCAATCGCAAACCAGGCGGCCAATACCACAATGAAATTCGTGGCTAGACTCGCCAGACAGATCAAGCCTTGCAGACCAAGCACAATCAAATCGCGACGCCCGGCACCTTCGCGCTGATCCTCGCTGGATTCTGGTTGTGCAGCGTTAAACGAGGCTCCGCTTGCAACCACACCGCACATTGAAATCAAAACGGCGAGACAGACGAACAGTGACGGCCCACTCGTGACGACGGCCAGCTCAACACCCGTCGCCAGGACATCCGCAGAGGGCAGCCGGAAACCCGGCCAAATTGATGCGGTCGCGGCAAGTTCCAGCGGCAGCAACCCGATCAGCACAATCAGGCTGGCCACGAACGAGCCGAGGACCCAGGTTGATGAGGCTCGATTCGTGCCCGCCCGCAGCGCCGCCACGACAAGCGGAACCCCAAACGTCGCGGCGATGAAGAGTGTTTCCAAAGTCATGCAGGCGGCTCGGGGTGTAAAGCTGGTGAAGCAGACCGCAGTGTTGAACGTGACTCGCGTTCCGTAAAGCGATGGTGCCCGAAACGTCTCAGATCAGCGCCGAGTCATGAGACGCTCGCGGATTCAAAACCGGTTCAACTATATTGCTCGCGCAAACTTTGCAGGCCCGGCACGTTCGGGCTACGTGATTTCTGAATTCCTTCGGAGAGTTAGGCCATGAGCGATCAACACGTCCCACAGTCCGCAGAGACGTCTCGACGTGACTTCCTGAAGACCAGCACTGTTGCAGCCACCGCTGTGACGCTGGCCGCGAACCTCACCACGCTGGCACCCGCCGTTCACGCTCAAGGTTCCGATCTCTTGAAAGTCGGCCTCGTCGGCTGCGGTGGACGCGGATCGGGCGCCGCCAGCAATGCGATGAACGCCGACCAGAACATCGAACTCATCGCTTGCGCCGATGCATTCACGGAGCAGATCGATTCCAGCGTCAAGAACCTGTCGAACTATCCGAAGATTGCCGCCCGCATCAAGGTGCAGGACGGCAGCAAGTTCGCTGGCTTGGAGGCTTACAAGCACGTCATCGATAAATGTGACGTCGTGCTACTGGCTTCGCCGCCAGGCTTCCGCCCTGCCCACTTGAGATATGCAGTGGAAGCTGGCAAGCACATTTTCAGCGAAAAGCCGATGGCCACCGATCCTGAAGGTGCCCGCTCGGTCGCCGAATCTGTCGCGATTTCGAAGACCAAGAAGATCGCTCTGTGCGCGGGATTCTGCTGGCGCTACGACTATGCCAAGCGAGCGATCTTTGAACGCGTGCATCAGGGCGACATCGGCGAACTGCGGATGGCCTACGGCACGTACCTCACCAGCCCGGTGAAGCCGATGCCGGCAGCCAACACCCGTCCGGCCGGAATGACCGATTTGGAGTGGCAAGTTCGCAACTGGTACAATTTCACGTGGTTGTCTGGTGACGGACTGGTCGAGCAAGCCATTCACACCGTCGACTGGTTGCAATGGGCGTTCAAGGATGCCGACCCGGTGAGCGCGACGGCTTGCGGCGGTCGCCAGATCCCGGCTGAAGGCGGCGACATCTTCGATCACATCGAAGTGAACTACCTCTACGACAACGACGCCCGCGGCTTCATCGCTCAGCGGCAGATTCCCGGCTGTCACAACGAAAACTTCTTCTACATGAACGGCACTAAGGGCACCGCCAAGATCAGTGCCCGTGGCGTGACCATCAGCGATCTCGATGGCAAGGTTGTCTGGAAGTACGACGGCCCCACCCGCGATATGTATCTCGTCGAACACGAAGAATTCTTCGCGTCGATTCGCTCGGGCAAACTGATCAACGACGGTGATCGCATGGTAAAGAGCACGCTGGCCGGCATTCTTGGCCGCACGGCGGGTTACACCGGTGCTCAGATTACCTGGGAGCAGATTGTGAACTCGAAGATCAACCTGGCTCCCGATCTGAAGGACGGCTGGAACTCGAAGGTTGAGTTCCCCTCGCAGCCACGCCCCGGCATCACGAAGTTCGTCTAAGATTCATTTCGTTCGTAACCACTGTTGAGGCTGCCGTGCTCGGATCGAGTGCGTGCAGCCTCGCTTTGCAATCATCCCTTCGGAAATCTGAACCCCATGCTCGCCGGAAAATTCCTCGGTCCGTGTCGTATTGAACTGGTCGACGTTCCCGAACCCGTGCTTCCCGCAGCACCCGCCAGCGGTCCCGGCCAGATTATTTTTCAGCCGGAATGCACCTGTCTCTGCGGATCCGACTTGCCGTACTTCAAAGGTACGGACGAGTGGCCAATCGAAGTTGGTCATTCGCTGCATGAGATGACCGGAACCGTCATCGCCACGAACGGCAAACGCTACAAGCCCGGCGAACGCGTCTTGTGTGTGCCAGTCGCTCAACAAGGTCTCTTCGAGCGTTACGTGGTCTCCGAGAACAACGCGATTCCGATCGACACGCGAGTCTCCGAAGAGGAAGCGATGCTCGCGCAGCCGTTGGGGACGGCAATCTATGCTTTGAAGAAGTTGCCCAACCTGATCGACAAAGACGTAGTCGTCATCGGCCAGGGTCCGATGGGGCAGATATTCAACATGTGCCTGCGGAACCTCGGAGCACGGCACATTATCGGTATCGACAAAGTGCAATCGCGGCTCGATCAGAGTCACAAGTTCGGTGCCAACGCGACGATCAACAACAGTCAGGTAAATCCCGCAGCCCGTGTGAAAGAAATTCTCGGCGGCCAGTTGCCTGATGTCGTCATCGAAGCCGTCGGGCACTACGACCAATGCTTCGACCTCTGCATCGAACTCGTGCGTCCGTTCGGTTCGATTCTGTACTTCGG
Organism: uncultured Planctomycetaceae bacterium; assembly: GCA_964386705.1. Lineage (GTDB taxonomy): Bacteria > Planctomycetota > Planctomycetia > Planctomycetales > Planctomycetaceae > AM-0621. The sequence goes on along the minus strand of CAYLTY010000058.1, from coordinate 34,634 downwards.
AGTTCCCCCACCGCGAGTCGATGTCGCCTGGCGCGACCTGCTGTGGAAGAACGTCAGCGTCCATACCAGCCTCGGCCCAGACTTCGCCCGCGATTTCCCGCTGGCAATGCGCTGGATCGGCGAAGGCCGTCTGAACATGCAGCCGCTGGTCACCCACCGCTTCCCGCTGGCCAAGATTCAGGAAGCCTTCGAAGTCTTCTTGGCCAAGAAGGATGGAGCGCTCAAGGTTGTCGTTGAGTTCCCAAGTTGGAAGAAGGTCTGAAACGATGGTGCCCATAACGCTCGCAATGATGCGTGAGAAGCTGCACTGTGCCGTCGTTTGCGATGCGCTCGACGGCCTCGGGTTTACTCATCAGTCGCCGCGAGTGTCGTTGGTGCCGCAGACGGTAGACGGGCTCCTGGTTGGTCGCTGCAAGACCACCTTGTGGGCTGATATGGCGCACGTCGACCCGAGCCCCTACGAACTTGAACTGAAGGCCGTCGATTCTTGCCGTCCCGATGACATTGTCATTGCGGCAGCACAGGGATCGACTCGATCAGGTGTATGGGGTGAACTGCTTTCGACAGCGGCTCGCAATCGTGGCTGCATTGGTGCAATCGTCGACGGAGCGGTACGCGACACACGGCAAATGCGCGCGATGGGTTTCGCCGTCTTTGCTCGCGGTCGCTGCATCTATGACAGTCAGAACCGGCAGCGCGTCATCGACATCGATGTCCCGGTCGAGATCGACGGCGTGCGATTCAGCCCCGGCGATCTCGTGTTTGCTGATGGCGACGGGGTTGTCGTCGTGCCTCAAGAGGTCGAAGCAGAAGCCATCCAGCGTGCCTGGGACAAAGTCCACGCCGAGAACATCACTCGTGATGCCATCAAAGCCGGGATGCTCGCGGCCGATGCCTATGCGAAGTATGGCGTTCTGTAGAATGGCGAACCTTACGGCTGCAGTAACGGCAGTTTCGGCATCGCTCCCTTGCCGTGATCCACAAGCAGAAACTTCGCCGAGATCTGCTGATTATCGCCTTCGATCTTGAGTTCTTCCAACGCCCCGGCAAATCCAAAGGGAATAGACTTCTCACGCAGAATGCGGTGGTGCATCGTGATCTTGGCAGTGCCGAGCATCGCCTCACTGCGACCAGAAATGACTTCGCACTCCAGTTCGCCGCGCTGCCAACTGAACTTGTACTTGTCGGACTCGCGTTTACGGTCCACCTCCGGTCCGCCGAAGAACGAAGCGATCAGCGGATTCTTGTCAGCCAGATTCGCCAGTCGTTCAGTTTCGCCATCGCCTTCCTTGTGCCAGATGCGGGCAGCCTTACTCAACGGATTCTTATCGTTGCCGAATTCAACCTCGGGAATAACGAATCGCCACTGCAAGTGCGGGGTTTCCGAGCCGTCACTCTCCTGCTCCAACTCGATGAAACGGCACTCTTTGCCGTCATGAAAAACTTTCCCCACTGACCGAGCGTACCAGATGGGCTTCGTCTCCTGATTGTTGATCTTCAACGCCACCTCGTATTTCGCCCACACGCCGTCTTCGGGCAACGTTTGAAACAGAGCACCCGTCTTGGGTTCTTCGGCAAATCCAAACGTCAGAGCGGCACAGACCAGAAGTTGTGACAGCACGATTCTCTCCAGAGAGCGACTTGAAGACAGTAAACGGTAGAGATTGGCAACCCGCTCGGCAAAGCCCTAACCTTCCGCCGCTCGCCCGCGTTGATCGTTGAACCTCTCCTTAGGAACCCGCCATGCCGAAGTATGCCGGCGTCTCGCCCGAGACTCTCGCCAAGTTGAAGAAGTACGACACACCCACCATCTGCAATGTCGTTGAACTGTGGGACATGCGGTCGCGCAGCCGCGGCTATATGGATAAGAGCATCATGGCCTGCTATCCCAAGCTTCCGCCGATGGTCGGCTACGCCCTGACGACCACCTTCCGCAGCATGGAACCACCGAAGGGCCTTGACGCTTATGCCGGTATTGCCGGGCAACTGGAAGTCTTTGATCAATTCTCCGGCCCGCCGGTGCTGGTCTTTCAAGACCTGGACCAACCCTGTGCCTCCGCGACGTTCGGCGAAGTCATGTGCACCACATACAAGCAATTCGGAGCATCGGGCCTGATCACGTCGGGAACCGGCCGCGATCTGGAGCAAGTGGCGCCGCTCGATTTCCCGTGCTTCACCAGCGGTTCCATCTGTGCTCACGGCTATTGCCACATGTTGCATATCAACGTGCCCGTCACCGTCGGCGGCATGGCGATTTTCCCCGGCGAGTTGCTGCACGGAGATCTGAACGGCATCACCACGATTCCAGTCGAAGTGGCGTCCGAGGTGCCCGATGCCTGCGACGAACTGGCCGCGGCGGAAAAGATTATTCTGGACTACGTCAAAGGTCCGAACATCAATCCTAAGGGCTTCGCCGAAGCGCGCAAGGCCTGTGGAGCGAAGATTGCAGAGCTGGCCAGTCGGTTGAAGTCCAAGAAACTGGTTGTTGGTTAGTCTCATTCGGTTCAAGTTGCCGCATTGTCGCGAGGATCAGCAGCCGTCGTGGTTCGTAGTCAGATTCTTTCCAGCTATCTCCTGAGTGGTGTCATCCACGTGTCGGCCGCGGGCTTGGCATTTGTGGGTTGGGCCGGGGGCTTCGTGCCGCCCGGCTATGGCATCCAGGCGGGCGGCAATCCAGGTGCGGGCGGGACAATCAACTCGCCTCACCTGGAATCACCGTTCGACTTCGGTGAGGTCGCAACACTGAAAGGCGACGACGGCACGACGCTCGGCTTCGATGTTTCGGACGTTGATCCCACGGCGCTCGATGTGCTGAAGATCGAACCGACCGAGGTCGTCGTTCACGCGCCCGCGTGGCAACCACGTAAGCCTGTCGATGAGCCTCGCTCGCTCGTCGCGCTGGCCAATCCGATTCGCTTGCCGGAACCAATCATCGAGGCTTCGGAACAGCCTGAGTCTAAACTTCAACCTTCTGCCGAAGAACCGGCGAAGGAAGAGGACGTAAAGGACACAAAGGACGAGGTGAGACAACCGGAGCCAGAGCCTAAAGCTGAGGCTCTGAAACCCCAGCCCGAGTCAAAGCCAACTGAACCGCCGCGAACGGAAGCGCCGTCGACACTGGCAGCTCCAGTTAAAACTCCGAAACCGGAAGAGCAACCGCAAGCGGCGAAACTGCCAGCGACCGCTTCTGAGCCATCAGCACCGGCCGTTCCGTTAGCTCAATCGGTCGCAGCTCAAGGCCGCCCCAGCGCGGAGCCTCCGCCAGAGCCCGAGCAACTCGCAGAACGACCGAGTCCACCGTCCGCCCACGCAAGCAGTGCAGAGGCATCGGTAAACGCGCAAGCCAAGGCGGAATCATCAGCTCCGGCTGAAAAGTCAGGAACATCCTCCGCTCGGAAGGGTGAGGACGAAACCGGAAAACTCGCTGGAAGCTCCAAGGGGCAGGCGCTGCAGGCGACAATGTCGGCAGCTAGCATCGCGTCGCCGGGCGATGGGCTGCCACCGGGCGGTCGGCCGGATCAGTATCCGTCCAAACTACCACTCAACCCTCCGCCGCCCTACCCGCCTGAAGCCTACGAGAAAGGTCAGGAAGGTGTTGTGCAGTTGCTAGTGAGTGTTACTGGCCAAGGCACAGTCGCGACGTTGAAAGTTCATCGCTCGTCCGGCTTCGAATCTCTCGATCAAGCCGCTCTGAAGGCGGTTCGAGACTGGAAGTTCCAACCAGCCACATATCGAGGCAGACCGGTCGCTTCTAAAGTTCTCGTTCCGGTTGGCTTCCAGATCGAAGGCTGAACGATTGAGTCACTGGCGGTTTTTCGCGCAACGACCACACTCTGCTGGTCGTTGGTGAAGCGTCACGAGGCGGCGACGCGCCATTCTATCACTTTGTTCACATGGTCTTGGATGATTTCGCAGTCAGTGCCTAAAACTCCCTCGCAGGGACAGCTTGCACTCATCACGGAGGCACTCGAATGACGGATGGATTCCTCGGCTACCGCACTTCGTTCATGCTCGATGCGGTCGTGTGCGCGCTCGTGTTGGTGGTGCCCACACTGGTCTACAGCATCTATCTGGTTAAGTTTCGAGCGAAGTTTGTTGCTCATCGCAACATTCAGCTCGGCCTAGCGGTCGTCCTGCTGCTGGCAGTCGTCGCCTTTGAAGTCGACATGCAGCAGATTCAGGGCGGTTGGCAGAACGTCGTCGCGAAACGAGCCGTCCCGCTCTCGACCGAACAACTTGCAACCGTACGCACTGTGCTGTGGATTCACCTTGTATTCGCAGTCTCCAGCCCGGTTCTCTGGGCCATGACGATCGTTCATGCTCTCAAGAAGTTTCCCAAGCCCCCGGCCCCCGCAGCAGCCAGCAAGTTACATAAGACGCTCGGATGGGCGTCGACGCTCGATCTGACTCTGACATCCGTCACCGGCCTGCTGTTTTATTACATGGCATTCGTCCGCTAGACATCCACCCGCCAGCAGCCCCGTTCATCACACCTTGGAAAGACACCCATGAGTTCCTCAGCACCACGTTTGTTGGAAGGCAAAGTTGCGTTGGTCACCGGCGCCGGTCGCGGTTTGGGACGAGCCTTCGCAGAGACATTGGCCAACCTCGGCTGCAGCGTTGGTATTCACGGCATGCGCGAAAACGGCCCTGCCGAATACGGTGAAGGCACCACTCTCACTGAAACCGCCAAGCAGATCGGTCAGGAGTTCAACGTCAAAACCTGCCGCGTGCTGGGCGACCTCACCAAGAACGATCAGGTCATTCAAGTTGTGGATGGCGTGACCAAAGAACTCGGCCCGATCGACATTCTGATTCACAGCGCCGGCGGCGATATCGCTGCAGCGGGTGGCAAGCCAAACCCCAACGACGCAGTGATGATTAAAGAGGAAGACGTCCGCTCGGTGCTGGATCGCAACCTCATGAGCACCATCTACACCTGCCAGCAGGTCGGTCGCCGCATGATGGAACGCAAGACCGGCCGAATCGTCACGATCAGTTCCATCGCGGCCTTCTCCGGTATTCCTCAGTCTTGCATCTACGCTACGGCCAAAGCCGCCGTCGTCGAATACACCCGCTGCCTCGCCGCCGAGATGCGACCGTACAACGTGACCGTGAACAGCCTCGCCCCCGGCGACACTCGCACCGGCCGATTCCTCGGCACCCGCACAGTCGACTCCAAGCGCATGATCGAAGAGGGCACGTTGGAACGCATCGCGCTCGTCGATGAAGTTGCCCGCGTTGTGGAGTTCTTCGCGGGCCCTCTAGGCCAGTTCGTCACCGGTCAAGTCTTGCGAGTCGACGGCGGAACTCAGTGTTGGCCTGCGTAGTCAGGTATCAAAGTTGAGGTAGCAGGTCCGTAGGTCGGACATTCTGTCCGATTGCCGGACAAGATTGTCCGGCCTACTCGTCTTTCCATTTCGCCCTATCGCCGAGCTTCTCAAGCAGTCGCGTGCATCAAGTTGATTCAATCGCGCGGATTGTGACGCTTGTAACGACCCCCGCAGAGTTTGCCTGACCGGAACGAACTGTCGGACCTCCCCCGGAAAATGGGGCAGTTGAGATCTTCGCCTACCGTCAGCCGCCGCGTAGCGCATGCTTAAGCGGCAAAGCAGGCATCAGACTCACGCCGCATGGGGCGGAGTGCGTCTGAAGGTCGCCGCGCTTTGATTCCCCTCGGCTCACGACGACTGCGATTTCAGGGTTCGCAATCGTCAAGGGTCGGGGACAGTTACCTCATCGGCCGGTGTCGCCACACGGTGAGGTTGTTTCCTGGCGGGACTCGAGTCATGCATCCGGACAAGAAGGTCGGACTCGCACTGGGCATCTTGCTCATCGGAATCGTCGGCGCGTTCTTCTTCAGGAACGAAGCCCCGAATCCGGAGAGTGCGGTCCCCGTGTTGGCTCACGGCGATGAACTCGATAAGCGTATCGGGGTTCAGCGTCATGCGCCCTACTTGCCCACCAGTGACAAACAGAAGGCTGACGCCAACAAGATACCTGACGCGTTCATGGCCGACGTTGCTCCGCGTGTGCCTTCGGGTTCGAACGGGCCAGTGCCTGAACCAATCCGTCCCAACGCGCCGCGTGAGTTGGATAAAGTCGCTCCTCTGCCGAACCCATCCAGTGATGCGGCGGGTCTGGATCGAGCTCTGGCTGGCAATTCAACGGCGAACAAGCCCGACAGTACTAAGGGTCCGAGTACGGGCAATGCCACCAGTCACGAAGTTGTTGCCGGTGACACGCTCAGCAGCATCTCGTTCAAGTACTTCGGAACCCATCGACGTTTTCAAGAACTCTATGAGTTCAACAAAGACGTCCTGCGGACTCCGAATGATTTGCGGCTCGGCATGAAGCTGAAGATTCCGCCCGCTGATAATTCGGCTGCGGCAACGCCAGTAACTCCGTCCGTTCCGAAGTCGGCCATGGCCACTCCGGAAACAGGAGCCACCAGCGTTATCGAGAAACCTACTGCGGCTACTCCAGCGGCAACCGTGGATGAACCGCCGGTGAAGCCATCCTTCGTCCGGCCGAAGACGTCGCCAGTGCGTCCACCAACGCGCAGCAATAAGTCTTTGACGCAAGCACCACCACCCGGAGTTCCTTCCGTTGAAGGCCTCGACCCACGTCGCGACCCAGCCGTGATCGCATCCAGGCCGAAGCCCGAAGACGAAGGCACCGCCGATCCTCAACACAAGACCTCATCCAACTAGACGTTTCATTCCTGCCTCCAACTGAGCCGATCCCGACCATGTGGGACCTTCGCCGACTCAAAAACGACCTCACCGGACTGGCACTCTTCGCGGTCACGGTGTTTGTCGCGTTGAGCATGCTCAGCTTCGATCCGGCTGATCCGCCGGCTCGAATGGCGTACCCGTTGCGCGCAGAGCCACTGAACTGGTGCGGTCCAGTCGGTGCCAAACTGGCGTTCGGCCTGCGTTCCGTCTTCGGACTGGGAGCGTGGATGCTGATCGGCGGCATGGTTGGCCTCGCCGCCAAAATGCTATTCCGAGGCCCCGAAGAACACGTGCAGCAGAAGACGTTCGGTCTAAGCTTGCTACTCGTCCCCACTTGTGTGCTGTTGCAGATGGCGGCTCCCGGTTTAGCCGGAGGTCAGATCGTCGGCAGCGGCGGCTATGTCGGCGCGTGGGGCTCGATCATCTGTCAAACACACTTCGCGTCGACCGGCACGCTGCTACTGCTCGGCTCGGCGATGACCGCTGGTGCTTTGCTGGTCACCGAGATGTCGTTCGTGGTGTGGGCCTTCAAGCTGACACTGCTGCCGGTGACGGTGCTGAATCGAGTCGCCTTCGGGAAGCGCCGCGAGACCGCTGATAATGAACTAGAACTCGACCACCGCGGCGCGCTCAGCCAGCGAGAGACCGAGCCCAAACCGGCCGGTCCGAAAAAGAAGAAAGAAAAGGCTGAGCCAGCCAAAGCTGAGCTCAAGGTCACCGCGCCAGCCCCGGCTGCAAAGCCTGCGGCTCCGGCCACGCCGAAGCCTGCCGTCGCGGAAGCAAAGCCTGAATTGGTTCCGACCGCCGCTGAGATCGACCCCAACGGTATCAAGATCAATCCGCCGATCACTGCGGGTTCGCATATCGACGCTGTGATGGAGAAGCTCGAAGCCGCCTGCCGATCCGGCGAGGAAGAAGGCAAAGCCTACGAACTGCCGCCGCTCGACATGCTGTCCGAGTCCGAAGAGTTCCCTTACGAACTGCTCGCTCAGAAGGCGCGCGTGGCGGCCGTGGTGCTCGAGAAGACCTTTCAGGAATTCGGACTCAACGTGAAAGTCGTTGAGATCGATACCGGTCCGGTTATCACTCAGTTTGAGCTGGAACTGGAAGCAGGCTTGCGCCTGTCGAAGGTCACCAGCCTGGCTGACGACCTCGCCATTGCTCTGCGAGTTCCAGCCGTCCGCGTTGTAGCTCCAATTCCTGGCAAGAACACCGTTGGCGTCGAAGTTCCCAACGACAAGCAGGTGATGGTCCGGTTGCGCGAACTCATTGAAGCCTGCCCTCAAGAACTTGAAGACAAGCGGATTCCGATCTTCCTCGGTAAGGATGTCAGCGGTCGGCCGCTCGTCGTTGACATGTGCAAGATGCCGCACCTGCTGATCGCGGGCCGTACCGGCACCGGCAAGAGCGTGTGTTTGAACACCCTCATTCTGTCGATGCTGATGACTCGCACGCCCGAGCAAGTAAAGCTGCTGCTCATCGACCCGAAGATGGTCGAACTGAGCCCGTACAAGCGCGTTCCGCATCTCATGCACCCCGTGATCACGGACATGAAGAAGGCGGAAGCAGTGCTGGCCTGGGCCGTCGACAAGATGGAAGAACGCTATGACCTGTTGGCTCGCGTCGGCGTCCGACACCTCGACAGCTACAACAAGCTCGATCACGAAACCCGCATGGACCGCATGGGCATCGACCTCGCTTCTGAAGAAGCAGCTTTGATTCCCAAACGCATGCCGTACATCGTCATCGTCGCTGACGAAATGGCCGACCTGATGATGACCTCCGGCAAAGAAGTCGAGAATCACATCATTCGACTAGCTCAGAAGTCGCGTGCCGTTGGCATCCATCTGGTTCTGGCCACTCAGAAGCCGACGGTGGACGTCATCACTGGTCTCATCAAGTCGAACCTGCCGGCGCGAATCTCGTTCCAAGTCGCCAGCCGCACGGACAGCCGCGTCGTGCTGGATGAGAACGGTGCAGACAAACTGCTGGGCAACGGCGACATGCTGTTCCTGGCTCCCGGCACCAGCAACCTGATTCGCTCGCAAGGCACCTATGTCAGTGACGACGAAGTGAACAGCGTCATCGACTTCTTTGGCGACTTTGAGCCCGAGTACAGCGCTGAGCTGGCTCAGATCAGCACGGCTGGAGCGAAAGGCACCGGCAAACTGTCTGACCGTGACGAGTTGTACGAGCAGGCCATCGACGTCGTCGTGCGTGAAGGCCGAGGCAGCGTTTCGCTGCTGCAGCGAGCTCTCGGCATCGGCTACGGCCGCGCCGCCCGCCTCGTCGACTTCATGGCTGAAGACGGGATTGTTGGCGATTACAACGGCTCACAGGCCCGCGAGGTGCTCTACACTGTCGAGCAATGGGAAGCGTTGCGCGAATCCCAGGACGTCGAAGAAGCCGTCGCGTAGAGACGCGTCAGACTGCTCTCGTCTGCCATCAGCGTTCGCAAATGTATTTTTGCTGAAGATTGCGCAGACTCACCTGTCCGCCAAATGGTTGCGCTGATTAGTATTTAGCCAGGCAAATAGTCTAGCGGCGCGCGAACTGCAGACCGTAGTTGAAGCGTTTTCGGCTTTTTGCCTAAGATTGACCGCGTTCCGGGAGCTTGGTCAGGCCGACCGAGTTCTTGTCATCGTCTAGCTGGGAGGGCAGACATGGACGTCAACAGTATTGGTTCCGTCGGCGGAGGCATGCCGATTCGCAAGGTGTCGCAACCCATGCAGGCTCAACAGCCCATGGAAGCTCGCCCTGTCGTCCCGAAGGATGTCGTCGAAATTAGTTCGACTTCGTCCGTGTCGGGAAAGCTGGAGATCGAAGCTGATTTTCGAGCCCAACGTTTGGCTCAGATTCGGCAGCAGATCGAGGATGGCACGTACGAAACCGCGGAGAAGCTGGACGCGGCTGTCGATCGCATGCTCGAGCGAATGCGATCGGAATAGTCCGGCCTGCACCGGGTTCCAGTCGGAACGGTTCGGTCACAACCCGTCAATTGCCGTTCATTGCTCGTTCTGAGCAAGTCTGACCGCAGTGTCTGCTGGTCAGTGGAGGTTTGAGTGAGCGTCCTGTCATCCGATGAGCCAGTTGTTTCCCCGATCGAAAAGTTTCGCGAGTTTCTGGTCACCAAAGGTCAGCGACTCACTCGCGAACGTGAGATCATCGTCGAAGAAGTCTTTGCGACGCATGAGCATTTCGACGCCGACCAACTAGTCGAGCGTGTTAGCCATAGTAAGGACGGCCGTCGAGTCAGCCGTTCGACGGTGTATCGCACCCTGTCCTCAATGGAAGAGGCCGGCCTGCTGCGGAAAGTGGCCCGCCCAAACGGCAGTGAAGTCTACGAACACGACTATGGTTATCCTCAACACGATCACTTGATCTGCGATCAGTGTGGTAACTTGATCGAGTTTCATAACGACGCAATCGCAGAACTGATCGAGCAGATCGCCAGCCAGCACGGGTTCCTCAAGACCGCTCACCGGTTGGAAGTCTATGGCACGTGCGAAACCTGCCGTCGGCCCAAAGAGCGGCGCCATCGCAAGCTCGACATGATTTAGCAACGCGAAGCATCAAGGCCATCCGGCACGGTGATCCGCGTCCGCCTCCCGCAGCGAATGACGAACGAGCCTCCAGCGGCAATACTTCACACTGCCCTGTTGATGTTCCCCTGCGATGAAGGTCCACCGTGAGAGTCACTCTTCCGTTGCGTCGCCGCTACCTCGTGCGGTTCTCGCCGAAACGCGTGCAGCACATGTTTGCCGATGTGCTCATCGTCGGTGGCGGTGTCGCTGGAGCTCGAGCCGCATTGGCGATCGATCCTTCGCAGCGAGTCATCCTGGTTACGAAGGACGTCCTCACGCTGTCTAACAGTTCGTGGGCGCAAGGTGGCATCGCTGGCGTGCTGGACCCGCTGGATGACATTTCCAATCACATCAACGACACCATCGCCGCCGGTAAAGGTCTGTGCGACAAAGAGGTCGTGGACGTAGTCGTTAACGAAGCTCCGGAACGCATTCATGAACTGATCGAACTGGGAGCCCAATTCGACAAAGAAAACGGCGAGATCGCGCTGACTCAGGAAGGTGGCCATAGCCATCGTCGAGTTGTGCACGCGCTAGGTGACGCCACCGGCAAGGAAATCATGCGAGCGTTGATTGCCCGCGTGAAAAGCGCCCCCAACTGCGATGCGTGGGAGAAGACATTCACGATCGATCTGCTCACGCATGAAGGCGCCTGCGTCGGAGCGATCCTGTGGAACCAGCAGCACGGCAAGACCATCGTCTGGGCCAAGCGAGTCATCCTGGCCACCGGCGGCGCCGGGCGGCTCTATCGTGAGACAACCAACCCCGATATTGCCACCGCTGACGGTCACGCCATCGCGTTTCGTGCGGGCGCCGAGCTACGCGACATGGAGTTCATGCAGTTTCACCCGACGGTGCTGTACATCGCTGGTAGCTCGCGGCACCTGATTTCAGAAGCCGTGCGCGGCGAAGGCGCCTATCTCATTGACTGCAACGGTCATCGCTTCATGCAGGACTACGATCCGGCGGGCGAGCTGGCACCGCGCGACGTCGTGAGCCAGGCCATCAACGAGCAGATGTCGAGAACCCAGCACCCCTGCGTGTATCTCGATCTGTCGCATCTGGATCCCAAACTCATCGCCGACCGCTTTCCGCATATCACGCAGGTGTGTGCCAAGTTCGGGCTCGATCTCGCGAGTGATCACATCCCCGTTCGTCCCGGTGCCCACTACATGATTGGCGGCATTACGGTGAACCTGAACGGTGAATCCACGCTGCCCGGCCTGCTGGGCGCGGGCGAGGTCACAGCGTCCGGCCTGCATGGAGCTAACCGGCTGGGGTCAAACAGCCTGCTCGAAGGTCTCGTCTTTGGACTGCGAGCTGGCAAGTTGGCCTCCGAGCAAGCCCAGGCGATCCCGGATTCCTTTCAGGCATTGCCGATTCAATACGACTGGACTCCGGCCGCTGAAGATGGCGAACTCAACCTGATGGACATCGAGAACTCGCTGAACAGTCTCATGTGGCGCAACGTCGGCATTCGCCGGCATTCCGAGGGATTGTTGCAGGCGGCAAACCAGTTGGAGTTCTGGGATCGCTACGTGTCACGTCGCGAGTTCAACCAGCTCAAAGGCTGGGAGTTGCAGAATCAACTACTCGTCGCACGCTTGATGGTCGTCGCCGCCATTGAACGCCGCGAAAGCCGCGGCGTCCATCTGCGCGTCGACTTCCCGAAGCCGGATCCAGCTCAAGCCCGACACATCGCCATTCAGTCGTCAAGCTAGTTTTCGCCTGCTGTCTGACCCTCATCAATCCATTGGCTCCCATCGCTTGCGCTTCAAGCAAAGGGCACATATGAAAAGACTCGTCCACGCATTCAGCTGCTTCCTGTTCGCGACTTTTCAAACGATCGTCGCCGCCGCTGACTACGACGTCGTCGTCTATGGCGGCACATCCGCGGGCGTCACTGCCGCCGTTCAAGCCAAGAAGATGGGCAAGTCAGTGGTTATCGTCAGCCCGGACAAGCATCTGGGAGGTCTCAGCAGCGGAGGCTTGGGGTTCACCGACACGGGCAATAAGGCCGTGATTGGTGGGCTCTCACGGGAGTTCTATCACCGCGTCTGGCAACACTACGACTCGGACGGCGCCTGGAAGTGGATGAAGAAATCCGAGTACGGCGGCAAGGGTCAGGGCACCCCGGCGATTGATGGAACTCAACGCACGATGTGGATCTTCGAACCGCACGTCGCTGAGCTGGTCTTCGAAGACTTCATTAAGGAACACAAGATCGAGGTGCAGCGCGACGAATGGCTGGATCGCCGACCGGTCGCGAAGGACTCGCCGCGCACTCAAGGTGTCGCCATGCAGGATGGTCGCATCACGTCGATCACCACGCTGAGCGGCAAAACCTACGCCGGGAAGATGTTCATCGACGCCACCTACGAGGGTGACCTGATGGCTGCGGCTGGCGTCGCCTATCACGTCGGTCGCGAACCTCTGTCCGCATACGACGAGAAATGGAACGGCATTCAAACGGGCGTCCTACATCATGGACATCACTTCGACGCCATCAAAGGCAAGAAGCGGATCAGCCCGTACATCATCCCGGACGACCCGAAGAGCGGCGTGCTGCCGCGCGTCAGCACGAAGTCACCGGGCGAGTACGGAGCAGGCGATGCTCGCGTGCAGGCCTACTGCTACCGCATGTGCCTGACCAATCACGAACCGAACCGCATCCCCTTCCCAAAGCCAGCGGGCTACGACCCGAAGCAATACGAACTGCTGGTGCGCATCTTCGACGCTGGCTGGCGTGAGACTTTTCATAAGTTCGATCCCATCCCGAATCACAAGACGGATACCAACAACCACGGCCCGTTCAGCACCGACAACATCGGCATGAACTACGACTATCCCGACGCCAGCTACGAACGTCGCAAAGAGATTCTGGACGAGCACCGCACCTATCAGCAGGGCTGGCTGTACTTCATCGCCAACGACCCGCGAGTGCCCGCCGACGTGCGCGAGGCGATGCAGAAGTGGGGCCTGCCCAAGGACGAGTTCACCGACAACGGCAACTGGTCGCACCAGATTTACGTGCGTGAGACCCGCCGCATGATCGGCGCCTATGTGATGACCGAGAACGAACTGCTGAAGAAAAAGCCCACGCCAGAGTCCGTCGGCATGGGTTCCTACACCATCGATTCACACAACGTGCAGCGCTACATCACTCCGGAAGGCTACGTGCAGAACGAAGGCGATATCGGAGTCGGCCTGAAGGGACCGTACGAAATTGCATTCGGTTCGCTGATGCCCAAGAAGGAGCAATGTCAGAACCTGACGGTGCCAATCTGCGTGTCGAGCACCCACATCGCCTTCGGTTCCATCCGCATGGAACCGGTCTTCATGATCCTGGGCCAGTCTGCCGCCACGGCTGCCGTCATGGCCATCGACGCTAAGCAGCCCGTGCAGGATGTGCCGTATGCCAAGCTGCGTGAGCAACTCCTCAAAGACGGCCAGATCCTGGAATACGAAGGCAGCCGCACCCGCGAAACTGCTGACGTCGGCAAGGCCGGAATCGACGCCAAGACTCTGCCGGGTGTCGTCATCGACGATTCCGATGCCAAACTGACCGGCGATTGGCATGAATCATCCGCCAACGGTCGCTGGATCGGTCGCTCCTACATTCACGACGGAGCCACCAAGGACGGCAAGTCCGCTGCCCGTTTTGAAGCCAAACTGCCGCAGGCTGGCCGTTATGAAGTTCGCTTGGCGTACTCATCCAACACCAACCGAGCCAGCAATGTCCCCGTCGAAATTCATACGGCTGGCGGAGCCAAGACGGTCACCGTGAATCAACAGCTCGCCCCGAAGATTGACGGTCTCTTCGTTTCATTAGGCGAGTTCGACTTCGGCCCTGCCGCTGTCGTCTCGATCACCAATCGCGACACCAACGGGCATGTGATCATTGATGGAATCCAATGGCTGCCCGTCAAGTAGTTTCGTGAAAGCGCAAATGAGATCTGACGATGATCGTGGCGGACGCGTCTGCCACGATCATCAGACAGCTCTGAACGGCATGCGCCATGACATCGGATTCCATGCCCCGGTCTGCCAGGCGTCCGATGTCTGGTATTCGCGACCGACCAACTCATCCTTGCCAACTTCAAAGTAAAGGAATGCCTGAGTCTCGCTGTTGAAGTGGGCTGAGTTGTCGTTGTTGAACACGGAGATGCCGGACGTCGCCTTGGTCGAAGTCGTGCCATCCCAGCGAAAGACAGCGCGGGCATGAGTGTGCCCGTAGAGCACCGCTGCAATGTTGTACTGCTTGAGCACGTCGTAATACGCCCGCATATCGCAAGGATCCCAGGCCGCCGCCGTAGCAGGTCCAGCCGGATCGCAGTCAACACAATAGCGTGGTACATCAATGTGATGAGTCACCACGACCGGCCGCCCATCCTTGGCATGTGTCGCCAGATCGTCCGTCAGAAACTCCAGACTTTCGAGCGGAGCAAACCGTCGGGCGCGCGACACATCTTTCAGCCCACCCACCACGATCCCCAGATTGACAAAATGCACCGGCCCCCAATTCCAAGAGTAGTGCAGGCCATTTCGCGAGACGCCCGCCAATCCCGGGCGCTGGCGATTTCGACGCTTGATCTCATCGACCACTAATCCGGTACCGCCCGGACTGTCGTGGTTGCCGTGCAGTTCATAGACCGGCAGTTTGAGCTTGCCATCGCGACCGTTCAGTCCGAAGTCGACCTCGAATGCAGCCCACTCGGTCTTCTGCATGGCAGCAGGCGTCGAACCGTTCTTGTCGCCGGAATCAATGATGTCACCGCAGTGAATCACGCCGCGCGGAGCGACCTCGCCGCCGCCCAGGCTCGCGTCCAGCTTGGTTCCCGGTAGACGGTTCAAGGTGTCAACCAGTCGAGTCGTTGCCGCTCGCGACTTCTCCGTAAGTTCACCGGTGCTCTTCTCATTCGCGAAGTAGTGCGTGTCACCCACCAGAAAGAAGGCCGCGTGATCAGAGGACTCCGCAGCACGCGCGGTCAAAGCGCTTCCGGCAGTGGCGGCCAGCAAACCTGAGGCACCAGCAAGCACGAAATCACGGCGGTTCATGACAGTCATTAAAGAATCCTCTGGAACCTATACTGTTGCGGCGGGTCTCCGACCGAGCCACAACTTACGTCTTGCTCACACGAATCGTGACCGTCCTATTTAAGCAACTCAACCACGATGTTGCGCCACGGCGTCGAGCCCACGTTGATACCCTCGTGCACTGACTCGCTCGTGACTTCGCGGAAACGCACGTCGCCATCGGACATGGCTCGAGCCGGGTCTCGCGAACCATCCGCGAAACCGGTTTGCAGTTGGCCATCGCCAATCACGACATACAAAAAGTCTTTCGTGTGCCGATGCAGTCCCGTCGATTCGCCCGGCGGCAATGCCAGGTCCCACACGCGCACACGATCGTTCTCAAACAACAACCGCGTGCCGACGGCGTTGGAAATCGGACGCTCGGCCGACGACAGCTCATTGGAAGTTTCCGACATCGCAGAGATCTCACTCGTCCCGCAAACTCCGCCTTCGGCTCGGACAAGATCGTCCGGCCTATCTGGCAACTGGGTGTAGGGTAGTGGTTGAGAAAGTGCGTTGCTAAGAACTCGCTCCTGGTCGTGCGGAGAGTTCATGCATTCCCTGAATCGAATAAGGCTTTTCAGCCAATAAGCAAGCGAGTCCCGCACCCTAAGCCGATGTTACTTCCGGTTGGTTTACAGCCGCTGAGGAGATGCTGCGTCAGAGTAGTTAGCCTTGCGTACATTCAGACCTGGCGTGGTCCGAACTACCACTCAGCCCGCGTCCCTGTTGAATGAATCCGTTTCCTATGGCTGCGCCACCCCGGTAGCCCGAAAACGGGCATCCGGTGCCACCCAGCGACACTGAAATGACCGCCCTTCTCCGTCAACACGGCGCGAAACATGTCGCTGAACTGCGCGAGAAGCAGACGCCTTGAAGCGATGCTGAGGGCGTGCAGTAAATGATTACGGGTGGCACGCTCCCGCTGCCTTCAATCACGTTGGTTGTGCCGCCCTGCCAGGAGCAAATCAAACTCTCGCCTTAATTCAGCCTTCGCCGAAGACACGGGCTCCGGCTCGTATCTTGAATCGCTCGCCTTCCACAAACCGTTCGTCCGGCAGTACAGGCGTCGTATAGCCGACTTCTACGAGGCAATCTTCATAGGTGGCTCCGGGCATGAACGGCTGATTGTCCAATGTCCAAGCTTGTGTGGCTGTGAGGAAGCCTGCATAGCCAAAGTTGAAAGAGAATCCTGAATCCAGCGGCCAACTAGGCCCGCCGAGTTCTTGGGGAAAGCGCGAGATTCTCGCAGAGAAGCAAACCGGCGGCCCCAAAGACATGACTGATTGTGCCCCGCGTCCTTCTTGATGCTCAGAAATGTGACCTTCGACAAATGGTCGTTGCCGCGCGCTGCGACGCACCATCCCGTCGCAATGCAATCAACAGAATCTTGATCAACAGCAACTGATACGGCAACTTCTTATGGCTTTGCCAACCCGGTAGTCCGAGAACGGGCAACCGGGGCCACTCGCGATTGGAAAAGCCGACCTCAAAGGCTGCAGAGATTAGTCCGCGTGCAGAGCATGACGCTGCCAAGCGTGCTTGGGAGCAAAAGAAGCGGCGTCAAGGCGGAGCCGATGGCATAGTCAACTGAAGGTCAGCGCGCAGGCAGGTTTCCTGTGTCGTCGTGAAAGTCTCGGATTATCTGTTGCCAGAACTCGCGCATGAAATTCACTTTTCCAGCGGCTAAGGTTTGTACGGCGGGTCGTTTTCGGTATAGGGAGCCGGTGGAACTTTCCCTCCCCTAGCTTCATAGACAAAATTCAATTTGGACCACATCTCGCGCGGAATCATCTGATACGGGTACTCGGTGCTTGCTATCCCGCCTGACGCGTTCATTGCAACCGGCGTTCGCGTAGGCATTTTGGATGATGGCGCGATTCGCCGAAAATACTTCATTTTTTCAGTAGTTGCTGCCAGAACCTCATTCATCTCCGTTGATGACAGCTCTCGCGAAGCCCAGTTCCTGTATTCAATCTCGGTTCGAACAAACTGTGGTGGAATGTGATTGTCGCTCAAGTGTCGAAGTTCCCACGTGTCCGGCAGTAGGCGGCTGCCAGTCTCGCTGTCGGCTACCACTATGGCATCATCGAGAGTGATCTTTTCCCAATCTCGCTGATAAAATAGCGGTGGCATAATAGCGTGCGAGAGATTGGCAGCGTCAAATGTGGCCCCTTCTGACATGGTGACCCAAGTGGCTCCATGATTAATTGTCTTCCCGTTTTCATCGGAGACTCGCGGAGACGAGTAGTACGAAAAGTCTGTTCCTACTAGCGTTGCGTGGCTAAAATCGCAATAGTTGATTTCTGTGGATCGCATATCTGCGTGCGTGAGGTCTGCATTTTTAAAACTGCTGGAGCTGAAGTTTAATTGCTTTAGGGTCGCGCCTCTAAGATTAGCAGAATCAAGGAATGAATACGAAAAATCTGCTTTGCGTACCAGCGGAGTTAAATCCACTTCCGCAGCTAATAAAGAAATAAGCAATTGGCCTCGCTCCGGACTAAGTGGTTTTGTAATTAAGTTACCGGAATTGTCTAAGAACTTATAAGGCCGAAGTGCGCGGGACAATGCGATGACTCGACCGTAGAGGCCCGGAGATAGTTTCTTCTTCTGGTCGTCGCTCGCTTTTTCTATCTCAGCCGCTATTGCGTTCAACACATTTCCTAGGTCGGATGAGGAGCCCGCTCGGCGGGTTGCTTCCGCTAATTCTGTTTGAATGCTGATGTGTTCTGTCTGCTTAAGAATTAGTTCGTTCTGGGTGCTCAATAACTGATTTGCTTGGTACGCGAAGTAAAGACCCAATCCGGCTGTGAATGTGACCCCTGCCGCCGCGCCGGTGCTTGGGGCGAATATTCGAGAAATCACCGCTTCGAAAGAGGCTGAACGCCTACGATCGTTCTTGCGTTTCCAGTATTTCACGATGTTGCGGATGATGTAGACGAGTCTGTGCTCTTGGCCGATTAGAGCGGCCTCTAAATCGATTTTGGTCGCAAAACCGTCTTCGGGCACAGATTCGTTCGCGTTGTGATCTGTCATTGTGACCTTTTTCCCTTCAGCTCTCCATTCAGATCCTGTGCTCTTTGTACAGACGTTACGTCAACGAATCGAGCGGCTAGCGGATCATCGAGGATCGATCACTGATAGGTCAAAAGCCGAGGATGGGTGTTTCTCGATCATGTGGTATGCCGACGCGGCAGTGCGCAGGGCGCCCCGGTTGACCGCTTGTGATCTACCGGGATCGCGCAGCGACAAGAAGCAATCGCCGCGACGTGATGCTGAGGCCTCTTGCGGCTTTGCCGCCCTGGTAGCCATCAGGATGGCCACCGGGGCCACTCGCGATAGACGCTGTAGCTTGCGATGCCGGGTTGGGTGGCAACATCATCGCCGACCGCCTGCGCCGGTCGAAGCGAGCTATTGATGGCGAGCGCTGAACGGGTCACGTACTGCACTGCTCTATCAATGTGGATCGTGGACTCAAACCTGAATCAGCAATCAGGCTTTCTTTTCGGAGTCTTTAGGGGCTGCGGGTCGGCGGGGGGCGAAGACGTTGATGGGCTTCTTGGTGTCACTGCCGAGGGGCGAATCGGACTTGGACAATTCGCCCTTCTGGGGTGTGTTGTCGTTGGCTTTGGGAGGATAGCCGCCTTTGTGGCCGTAGCTGGTCATCAGAGTTGCTCCTTGTTCGATCTGCAGCTTGGTGGTCCTACTCCAGCGTTACACAACGCGGAGCTCGCTCTGTTGTCATGGCGAAGAGTGGCCCATGTTGCCTGTACTCGGAGTGCCGTTGTGGCGGCCGCGGGAAGTCGCGTACTGCCTCACATCGTCGGCAGGCCGCTCATGGAAAGACTGTCGTCGGAAGGGATGTAGAGTTCCTGGCGGTGGTGATGGTATATACGCGAGTCGGACTCTCTTCGGCGGATTGAATCAGCAACGTGCCACTCATCAGGAGCAACAAGGATGTTTGCCTCAGCGCGACGATGTGGAGTGTCGATGCTGCTCATGATGAGCGTCGTGAGCAGCGGCTGTTCGATGAGTTCTTCCGGTTCACTCGCGGCGAGACCGGGATTCGTGATGCCGGCCGTCGGCGAGACCACAGAGACGGTGCTGCGTATCGGCGACACGTTTCCGAAGTTGGCCGCGACTGACATTGATGGCAACGCGGTCACACTCGATGAACAGCTTTGGGGCGAGCGATATACCCTGCTCGTCTTCTGGTCCACCTGGTGCGGATTCTGCATGCTGGAACTGCCTCACGAAGTGGAACTCTCACGCCAATACGAGGCACAGGGCCTGCGCGTGATCGGAGTGAACGCCGACGATTCACCCGAGATCGCCAGGCAGGCTGTCTACAAACACCAAGTCCCGTGGCTCACGATCTTCGAAGGCTCTGGTCAAGAAATCTCGAAGAAGCTGGACATCAAAAAATGGCCGGAGCTGTTGCTGTTAGATTCACAGGGGCGAGTTGTGATGACGTCGTCCGAACTCCGTGCGATCTCTGTCGAGACTCTGCCCGACGGCACCGACCAACAACTCACGGGTCTCGATTGGGCCCTGCGAAAACTCCTCGCCAACGACGATCAACTTCGTGAAGACGCCGCGAAATGAGTGCGCGTTTTGAGATGCCTACGGCGCCAGAGACACTCAACCCGGCCACGGGAGAGCCGGATAGTGGGTTTTGGCGAAGGATTGCTCGGTGGCGTTCATGTCATGAAAGAGGCGAGCGACTTCGTCGGCGGTCTTGAGCCACTCGGCCTGCTCGTGGGCGATGGGTAGCAGGTCGATGATCAGGTCGTTCTGCGTCTTCTGCTTCTGAGGACGCGGTGGCGCCTTGAGGCCCTCAAAGTGGATCTGCCGCCATTCGGCCTGGACTTCATCGATCCTCTGCCGGGCCGCTTCGCAGTGCTTGTCGATGTTGACTTGAATGGTCCCATTCACAGCATCGAACTGCCGGGCGAGTTCTTCCAAGCGGGCGATCATGTGGTCGGCCATGTTGCGATCTCCTCTCGTTGAGAAGCTGGCCGCCTCGGTCGTTAGATAAGGCCGACACGCAGCTTTCTCGTGAGTCGTGCTTTGTGACGTGGGTCACTCTTGTTGCTGTGGATGTGATAGCAAGCACTGTGCCGATGGCTGGCGGCGCTGGATTCGTCATCGCGTCAGTGATTGAGCATGCGTGGGCAGCATTCGATGGTTGCGTGCTGGCTCGTCCGGTCAATTGTTGATCACCGCCGGCGCAGGCAGTTGATTTTAGTGATCCGTGCTATCACGAAATCGTTTAGAGCAGATCTGAGTGCTCATCGTATCTAAAATGTGGCCTCGTATGGCGTGCGGGACGACCCGGGCGCTTGAGATTTCTTGATGATTGGCAGGGACGACCCTTCCTCAGACGCTAAGAGCGTATCATGGAATGGGTCTGGCTTGTATTGGCGGGCGTGTTTGAAATCGGGTGGGCGGTGGGTTTGAAGTACACTCAAGGCTTCACCAGGTTCTGGCCGAGTGTGCTTACCCTGCTGGCGATCGCGGCGAGTATGACGCTGCTGGCTCTGGCCGTGCGGACCATCCCCATTGGCACCGGCTACGCCATCTGGACGGGCATCGGCGTGATTGGCACAGCGGTGCTGGGAATGGTTCTGTTTGCCGAACCTGTTACCGCCTGGAGAGTGCTCTGCCTGCTACTCATTGTCAGCGGCATCGTGGGGTTGAAGCTCACATCGCCTTGATGGTTTAAGCTGTTGCTCTCCCTTGCCCGGCTTGCAGAGATCATTTGCGCGTTTGAGTGCAATCGCGGAGAGTAGTGCGGCTTGACGGAGGTGCACTTTTCTTAGGGAGGGCGAGGCCACTGCTGTGAACACGATTGTAGGACTGTGTTGCGAGGAGGCTGCTTCGTTTATCTTCTGAGGTCTTCATCAGTTAGGAGAGCTCAGGGATGAATAATGGCTGGAAGCCAGGGAAGGGATTGTCGGCGGGCGGCGGGGATCCATTGGCGAGGGAAGTGCTGGCGCGGTTACCGCTGGCGGACGCGGTGCTCTCATTGTGGGCGTATGTCATGCAGCCCCGGTTTCTCGACGATGTGTTCCAGCGGCATCGAGGACGCAGCTTCGAAGAGGTGCTGACCTTTCCGGCCTTCGTGCAGCTCATTGCCGACGCCCTGCTGCAACATCAGGGGAGCGGGCGGCAAGCGTTCGAGCGGGCCTTGCGGGAAGACCGGTTGCCCACCAGCGTTGAGGCTGTCTACGGCAAGCTGCGGCGCGTACCCGTCGGCTTGAGCGAAGGGCTGTTGGCAGAGGGTGCGGCGCGGCTCAGGGAACTGCAACCGGGAGCATCTCATTGCCAGCCTTGGCCAACGTCATTGGCGGGCTTCACGCCGGTGATCGTCGATGGCAAGAAGCTCAAGAACGCCGCCAAGCGGCTGCTGCCCACTCGCGGACAGGCAGGCAAGCTCTACGGCGGCAAGCTGCTGGTCGCCTACGTTCCCACGGAAGGTCTGGTCCGGGCGTTCTCTTCCGACATCGACGGCGAAGCCAACGACTGTCGGCTGATGCCGGCGCTGATCCCCAAGACTCGGCAAGCGATCTCGGGGCCGAAGCTGTGGATTCTGGACCGGCAGTTCTGCGATCTGACTCAGCCGCAGCTGCTGGTTGAAGACGGCGATCAATTCCTGATTCGCTACCACCCCAAGGTTCGCTTCGAGTGCGATGCGTCACGTTCCTCATTGTCGAGCTACGACAGTCAGGGTCGGGCGGTGGTGGATGAGTGGGGCTGGTTAGGGACGCAGAAGAAAGAGCGTCTCTACGTTCGTCGCCTGACGCTGGAACGTGCTGGCGAAGAAGCCCTCATCGTGGTCACGAGTTTGCTGGATGAGACGGCCTATCCAGCGGCAGATGTGTTGGAAGCATACCGGGAGCGGTGGGGAATTGAGCGGGTGTTTTAGCAGGTGACTGAAGTGTTCCACCTGCAACAACTGATCGGTTCCAGCCCCGAGGCGACCATCTTCCCGGGAGCCTTCTGCCTGCAGTTGTACAACCTGCTGCAGACCGTGCGACGGTGCCTGGCCGAGGCTCAACCGGAACCGCCGGAGGTTCAGAAGTTGTCAATCGAAGGTATCTTCTACGACGTGCGCCGGCAGTTGGCGGCAGCCACGGAACTCGTGACACCCGCCGACCTGTCCTGCCAGATTCCGGCCCACCGCAACGCGGCAGAACTGCTCGACCACCTGCGTCGCCGACTGACCCTTCCGATCCCGAAGCTGTGGTGGAAATCCATCAACAAGAACCCCCGCAAGGCCACGCCCCGAAAGAAGCAATCCGGCGCCCACACCTCCATCGCCCGACTCCAAGCCAAAGCCAAACAGAAACGCAACGAATGAATCAATCGTGTTCACAGCAGTGGGGCGAGGCTCCTGTCGAGCCGCACCAGCCACTTGCGACGGCTCGGCAGGGGCCTCGCCCTCCCGTGCTCGCACGCAGTTCTTGCAGTTGATTGCCAGCCTCTCAGTTCATCAGCGATGGCAAGGCGAAGTAGCTATCACGAGTGATCGGGCCGATGCCGCGAATCACGGCCGCCGAAGAAAATGCGCACGGCTGGGCGATGACTTTCTTGTTCGAAGGTGAGCCCGATAACTCGGCATACATCAATCGCACGCCGACGAACTTGATGATCTCGTAGCGCGCGTTGTTGCCGTTGCCCGAGACGCTGCGGAAGATCGGAATGAGTCGCGGCTGGCCGAGGATGGCCTGCAAGGTGGATTCAATACCCGCACTGAGTCCCGTGTCTCCATTCAGCATGAGCGGGCCGTTCGCAAAGCTCAGCTCGCTGCCTGGGAAGAACGATAAATCGTAATCGTTCAGGCCATTGAGAATCTGTCGTTTCAGGTCGTTGGTGCTGTTGTTGGGGCTGCCTAGATCCACCGTCCCGCGATTGCCGCTCGGCAGTTGCGAAGTCGCTGTGGGATAGATGTTAATTTCCGGGACGCCGTCGGACCCTGCCGTGCGAGTACCGGTGGCTTCATCATACTTCCACACGTCCGGAGTCATGGTGGTGAGCAGGTTGTTCCAGCTATCCTCGTCCACGGCAATGGGCAGTACATCCACACGATAATTGGATGAGCCGCTCGCGGCCTGGATCTGCGCCGGCTTTCGCACACCCACTCCCACGGAAATCATTGCCGTCGATTTGACGGACAGGCTGGCTTGCGTGTGGCCGATGGCTGGGCCGAAGAACAGGCTCAACGGCCCATCGGCGGCGCCTCCCACCCCACTGCTGTCGCGATGGGCCGTTACTTCCACCAGGTTGTAAGGAGTCGCACCCCAAGCCTTTCGCCACGCCTGCGTGGTGGAGTCCCATTGAGCCTGCCCGAAGCGGATATCGCGACTGGAATTCACATATACACTAGAACGATCTCCCGTGCTATGGAGCCCAGCCAGGGACACTCCCGACTGACGCGCTGACGATTCGGCGGCGCTGCTGCTGACACCGGCGGTCAGGCCCTGCTTCAGATCCTGAGCTGATCCCAAGGCTGCTGAGTCGCAGGCATTCTGAAGTTGCGACTTAGTGAGCAGGATGAAGCCAACGTCAACGGAGAACGCGGCGAATGCGAGGACCGCGATCAACATGATGGCGGTCAGCACCAGGATCGCCCCTCGGCGCTGGCTCGACCTGCTCTGCAGGATGCTGGACTTTCCAATCGACAACATGGCGGTATTCCATTGATGAGCCCGAATGAATTTATGTAATTGAATACTGAATATGACTTTGCTAAAGGATGCTGCGCACGGTGTCGTCGACTTGCTCTTCGTCGTTCGAGAGCAGGTATCGCACTTCATTCAGTTGATATTTAGAGAGTCGATTTACTCCGACGGTGACTTCGGAGCGACGAATCGACTCGGCAGGATCGTAGGCCGACAAGGATGTGAGTTGGGTCGCGACGGAAATTGACAGATCATTGAACGACCCGAATGTGGTTGATGTGCCACTTGTGACTTGATAATTCAGTCTTCCATTCTCAAGTGTCATGACGAGGGTGAACTGAATCTTCTCTTGAGTGGTATTCAGGCACCTGAAGGGGGCTCGATTCTGGTAGCCGAGGAGCTGCCGGTTCTGCCACACCTGAAATTGAATGCCGCCCGCTGTGTAGGACGGCTGAGTTTCGTGGTTAATCAGCAGATACGCCGCAGGTTCAGAGTCGTCTGCCAGCGGCCCGATGCTGGTAACAATCTCAGGCGTATTAAAGTCCGGATCGGGATTGGCAACTTTGATCTCCCAGTCCTCTTCAACTTGTATAATTGTTGGGTCAGGTGCGGCGTGACTGATGCCAAGGCGGCTACCGATTAGACAGCCGGCTGCGATTGCTGAGCTGCGGCGCAGGAACTGGCGGCGATTGAAGGGCATGGAATTCTCCATCATCGTGCATTTGTATTATTGCTCGTGCGTGTGGATCTGAGTTGGGTTGCGATATTGCTGTGCCGCCCCGCTCTTGCATCGGCGCGCAGCGGGTGCTTGGCTGTCAGTCAGAGCTGATGACAAAGACTCGCCAGGCGACACGGCTTGGTGTCTGTTGCCAGCGGCAGTTGCCGAGTGCGATGCGTCGCGCATCGGTCGTGCGTTGAGAGTGTCGAACTGCGCATTTCTGCTTTAGGAAATGCTTCGACTTCGCCTGGTCATGGTGGAGAAGCGATGTGCATCATCAACGGCATGGCGGCCCCCGTTATGGAAGAAGTGGAGCGAGTGGCTGCTCGCTGAAACGGGCCCATTTCAAACGTGTTCTGCGCCGGTCATGGCAATTCAAGTTAGGTCTCGAACATTCGCCGCGCCGGGATTTGTCGCAGTTTTTGCCGCCAATCAGGAGGTGCTTCTCCGCAATAGCACAAATGCCAGTTTAGGTCTGATGCCGCTCGCCAGAAGGCATTGTGCTTCAAAGTGTTCGAGAATGTTTCAGGTGTGCTCGTGGCAGCCCGTTTGAGGCGTTGATTGCACGATCTGAAGATCGTTTTAGCGTGAGTCGCCGCTAGTGAAGAAGGCGCTTGGTCCCTATTTGGCCTTCTTCTCTGGCTGCTCAGTTTGAGGTGCTCGGCGAGGGGCGAAGACGTTGATGGTCTTCTTTTTGACCGTGTCAGCGACGGGCGTGTTTTCGAGATACTGGCCCTTCCGCGTCGTGTCGGTGTTCTTCGCGGGATAGCCGCCCTTGTGTCCGTAGCTGGCCATGTGAGTTACTCCTTGCGGGGGCGTTAATTGGATCATCTGCGGTTAGAGTACGCCGAACCTCAGCGGTTGTCGCGGTGCTCCGCCTGCAACTTCTCGCGAAGAGTGGATTTCACGCGAAATGGCGGCGTTGGTGTCCGGCGGGTAGGTGGCGTTCCTACTTCATCGCAGTGCTCTCGCCTGGCAATTTGAGCGGCTGCCACGAACGGTATTCCGGTGAACTCGCGAACTCGGTGACGACGACACCTCGATTGGCGGGAATATTTTCGAAGACTTGTGTCGTGCCGCTGGTGGGCCAATAGATCTCAAGTCGTGCGACGCGGTCGGCTTTACCGAGTCCGATGTGCTGCTCGAGCGGGTTGGCTCCAAAGCTGCTGCCTGAAGACACATGGCGATGGACCGTGAGGGACTGCTCGCCTTCCGTTACGACTTTGATTCGCGCGCCGATCGCGGCCTTGTTGGTCTGCACGCCGACCAGTTTGACCGACAGCCAGTTGTTGCTTTGGCCGGGATTCTGGAACAGCACATTGTGATAACGGTCGCCACGAACCGCGCCGCCAAGTTCGATGAGGATGTCCTCTGAGCCGTTGCGGTCCCAGTCGCCAATCGCGACTCCATGTCCCTTCTGCAGATGCCCGGTGCGCGATGAAGCCGTGATTTCAGCGAAGCGGCTGCCTGCTACGTTCTTGAACAGACGATTGGGAATCAGGGTGCTCAAACTGGGGTCGCCGGTGCCAAGGTAGAAATCCAGATAACCGTCGTTGTCGAGGTCTCCAAAATTGCTGCCCATCGCAGAGTAGACTTTGTCGACTCCGGCTTCCTGGCTGAGATCCTGAAACCCCCTGCCCTGCAGATTGTGATACAGCCGCGCGTGTTGACGCTGATGGGGCTCATTCAGAATCCCATTCACGACTCCTGCCAGATTGCGGCTGAAGGAGGTCGCAAAGATGTCCAGCCAGCCGTCGTTGTCGAAGTCAAAGGCCCAGCATGAGAAGCCTCTCGTCGGGCCATCGATCCCCATCTTCAAGGTCGCGTCCGTGAAGGTGCCATCGCGATTGTTCTTGAACAAGCCGCCCGGTCAGGCCCCAGAGATTGGTATAGAGTTCGGGATATCCGTCGTTATCGACGTCCAGCCACGCGGCACCCAGGCAGTCGGAGAATCCTGCTGGCAGCCCGGCACGAACCGACACTTCCTCGAACGTTCCATCGCCCTTGTTGCGATAGAGCAGGCAGGACTGTACCTGACTGCAGACGAACACATCCAGATGGCCGTCGTTGTCGTAGTCGGCCCATGTCGCGCTGTGCGAGTTGGTGGGCGTGTCCAAGCCCGCTTCTGCAGCAACGTCAGTGAAGGTGCCGTCGCGGTTGTTGAGTAGGAGGCTCGGCCGTTGTGCGAGTGGCGGAGGCAACCACGCACCGCGCGGAAGGAAGATGTCGAGGTAGCCGTCGTTGTTGTAGTCAGTCTGCATGGCGGTCAGGCCGCCCGCTTGAGCCGCCAACCCACCCGCCTGAGTGTGGTTCTCAAGCGTACCGTCGCCCTTGTTGCGGTAGAACAGCATGGGCTCCGCTGGCGTCCAGCCAGTGAAGGCGAAGTCGAACAGGCCGTCGTTGTCGAAGTCGTCCATTACGGCTCCGCCTGCCTCGTTCAAGCGGTCCATGCCGACGAGGTGGCTGACATCGCGGAACTTGCCGATGTCGAATTCGGAGTTGCAGAACGGCTCGATTTTCAGCAGGTATCGCGGATCAACTTTCGCGGGGTATTCGCCCAAGGTCATGTGCGCGATGTTGAGCAGCCACTTCACTTCCAGGTCGTCCGGGAAATGCTGCAGGTATTCCGTGAAGTGCTGAATCGCCAAGCGGGACCCGGCGGGGTTGGTATGCACGGCGGCCGGGGAAATGGGAAAGATGCAGGCGCTCTCTCCGCGGCACATCACGCAGTTGTCATTCTCTCCCGACCGCAGCGCGGTCACCCCCTTGTAGAAGATCGTCGGGTAACGCCACTGCCCTTCCAGGGATGTTCCCTGGATCTTGGACTCCACTTCATCGAGCGTTTCGTACGCGGACTTGGTGTCGCCCACCGCGTGAAAGAGCGTGGCCTTTTGCATGGCCAGCACCGGATGAAAGCCGCGCTTCAGGTTGCCGTTCAGGATCGCCAGTCCGTTCGGAACGGCATCTCGGTAGGCATCCGCGTATTCTTCAAACGAGGCGTCCGGACGCCAAGGTTTCACGTGGCTGATGAGCGACTGAAAGCCGCTCGTATCAAAGTCTTCTCGGGGCACGTAGTTGATTCGTTCGACGGGTTCCGCCAATGGGCCAATCCCGTAGATCGCTGCGGTCATGCCGGCCACTGCCAGACCACCCGCCAATACAAATCCGAATCCGAAGATTCGCCAAGATTGGGCGAAGACTCGACGCATGGTTCAATCCTGCACTGCTCTGTCACATTGCGACAGATAAATTACGAAAAGGTAATTTTGTGTCAGGATCACCTTAGTTGATGGCGCACGGCCGCCAATGTGGGCTGGCGAATTCCAAAGAAACGGGCGTAAACTCGCCAGAACGCTATTTGGAGTTAATGAACATTATTGCGCGGCCGATCGTCCGATCATTCAACTCGTCGAGAGTCGGCTCAAGCCGGGCATCACGCTAGGCGCCGGCGAACATTTGGCAGCGATAGCGAAAGATTACACGACGATCCTGAAGCCTCTCTTAAGGCATTTCAGAATGATCGTGTGGCTGCGGCCCGTCGGGGAGGGCTCGCAGGATAGGCTCGGCCAAGTCGGGCGGTAGAACCAGCGGAGCCTGATTGGCGGCGTACAGCGAGACCTTGCCCGTGGTGGATTCCAGGATTGCGGGCTGGAATGCGGGCTGCGCGATGATGGCGATGATCGTCGCGGCCAGAACGACCAGTGCGCCCTTGGCCGCTCCCAGGATCGCTCCCCAATGGCGGTCGAATTCGACGAAACGGATCTTCTCAAACCACAGCCGCAGCTTGCGGGCGATCAGAAATGTGACGAAGGAGAGTCCCAGATAGACGACTCCGATCGCGGCCCAATGACGAATCGCCGGATCGATGTTTTGCGGGAGGTGTTCCTCGACTCGAGGGCTCAATTGGGCGGCGAAGAAGATGCACAAGCCGATCGATGCAATCGTGGCGAGCTGCCAGATCGCTCCCCGGTTCGCCCCTTTCCAGGCGAAAACCAGCACGACGACGAGTGCTCCAATGTCGTACCACATGAGCCGAACAATTCCTTTGAAGGCGAACAACTCCGAGTTCGTAAGCTCCGTCTTCCAGCCGCTGAATGCAGGGATTTCCGCAGGAGGGTAGTTGGTTCGGCAACTACCGGTCCAGAACAGGTTCTAAAACAGTTTGGTGCTGTCCAGCAGCAGAGTAACCGGGCCGTCGTTCGTGAGTTCGACGTCCATATGTTGCTGGAAGCGGCCTGTTTCTACGTGAAGCCCCTGCCCTCGCAGTTCGGCGACGAAGACTTCATACAGCGAATTCGCCATTTCCGGGCGGGCGGCTTCAATGAAACTCGGTCGCCGCCCCTTGCGGCAGTCACCGTAGAGGGTGAACTGGCTGACGACGAGAGCCGCGCCACCGACATCGGCCAGGCAGAGATTCATCTTCTCTTCGGAGTCTTCGAAGACTCGCAGGCCGACGACTTTCTGAGCCAGATAGACAGCATCGTCCTGACGGTCATTGGTGCCAACACCCAGCAGAATCAAGAAGCCCTTGCCGATCTGCCCTGCGACTTCGCCCGCGACGGTGACTTTGGCTTGAGACACGCGCTGCACGACGGCTCTCATGAACTGGCTTTCGTGAGGATGTTGCGGGTTACCAATGACGCGGCATGGTCTGTCCGACCTTCGCGGCGAACGAAAATCGGTCGAGCTCCAGATCCACAGGTTGTCCGAGCAGCAACTGGCGGACGATCACGGCAGTGGCCGGTGAGAGCTGCAGACCAGCTCGAAAATGCCCGGCCGCGACAAACAGGTTGGAGTGCTCCGGCACGCGGTCGATGATGGGCAATCCATCCGACGAGCCAGGACGCAGGCCTGCCCAACAGCGTTCGACTGTCGCATTGGCGAGCGACGGCACTACTTGTTGCGCGAACTCCAGCAGTCCGTTGATGCCGGCAGTCGTTGTGCGTTTATCGAAGCCGACAGATTCCATTGTCGAGCCGATCAGAATTCGACCATCCGCGCGCGGCACCAGATAACGATGACCGACTTCTATTACATGACGGAATGGAAGTGGCGTGGCATTCAGCAGCGCAATCTGTCCTCGAACTGGTCCGATGGGGGCGGCGATACCCGCTCGTTGCAGCAAGTGCCGCGTCCATGCACCGGCGGTGATGACGAACTTGCTGGCCGAGTAATGCTGATCTGCGGTTTGGGCCGCGAGGACTTGCTCACCTTGTGTGTGCCAATCCACGACCTGAGTTCCACAAATGAGCTTCACCCCGCGCAGTTCGCAGCCACGCTGCAGTGCTTTTAGGTGACGCGGGTTGCGCACCTGGCACAGATCCGGCAGGCGAAATGCGGCCGTCACCTGCTGGCTCACTGCGGGTTCGTAGCGCTGCAACTCACCGGGATCGAGAGCTTCGGCGGCCACGCCTTCTTGATGCCAGGCAGCGAGTAGTTGATGCAGTTCCTCAGGATTCGCATCAAACGAGACATGCAGGCCCCCGCATCGCCGGAAGCCGTTATCAACACCGGTTTGCTCCTGAAGCTGAGCCGACAGGCCGTTCCATAATGAGTAGCTCAGACCGCGCAGCTTGGGCTCGCCTTGTGGAGCTGCTGAAAAATTGCCGGGCGGCAACATGCCCGCTCCGGCCCATGACGCTTCCTGGCCGAATTGCCCCTGCTCCAGAACGGTGACCGAAACGCCCTGCCCTGCGAGTTCATACGCCACGGATAAACCGATGACGCCACCGCCAACCACAACAACGTCAGACATGTGACACAACGCCAGGCAGAAAGAGGACACCGAACTGAAGAGTGGCTGCTATTTCTTGGGCTTCTTGGCGCCACCTTTGGACAGGACCGAAGTCGCGTAAGCCGTACCCAGCGTTCTGACGTTCGCGCCGTAAGCAGTTTGCACTGCTTCATTGATGCGGTCACCAGCCTGCAGGCGCGTAATGAATGCACCGAACTTGCCCGGTCCGCCGTTCTTCAGCAGGAAGTCTACCAGCGTGTAACCCACCGGGCCGATATCAGCCGGTCCGAACTTGCCATCTTCAAAAATGGCCTCGGGCGATTCGATGCTATCCAGAGCTGACGCAGCGGCCTTGGGCAGGCTGTCGATGTAGGAGTTTGGTCCGGAGGATCGAGCTAAGGCTAAGCCAGCGCCTCGCACCACCCACGTGGGCAATTTGCTGTTAGGCCGTTGCAGGTGAGCGGCGGTCAGATTGGCGATCACATTAGCCTTCAAACCCGGATGGAAGACGGCGGGTTCGTCGCCGACGTCCTGCAGGCAGATGAAGGCGTCTTCGTAGGCTGCCGTTACGTGAGCGTGCCCACTCACTTCCGTGGCTGTGTCACGGCCGTGGACTGATTGATTGAACTCGGTGTAGGTGTAGCGGTCCTTCGCGACGAAGATTCCGAGCTTGCCCTTGAACAGTGGTTTGTCCTTGGTGCCAAACATGCTGCGCAGGGTGCTGGCGTGCTCGGCGGCCCACGTGCTGACTTGCTTGAGCCGCTCTTCGGACACGTTGCCCATCAGATGGAAGTCTTCAGTCGTGAGCGTCGCGGCGGAGTCTCGAGTTGTCTTCTTCCACGCGTCCGCATCACGCTCGACGCGCATCTTGGCGAACTCTTCAGGAGTCATCTTGGCGAACTTCTCCGCCATCAACTCTTCCTCCGTGGGAACGAGCGATCGCAACGGAGTCTTGGCGTTGTCACCGTCGTACTTGCAGCCTTCCTCGATCCACGTTCGCAGATTCGCGTGGAAGGTCCGTGTGATGCGGGCCTGGCCTTGAGGCATACGTGGTTGCTCCCCTGCCCCGACCAACTGCCACAAGCGGCTGCCGTCCAGATTGCCAGGGACCAGCACGCGACCGTTCTCGCTGCCGCGCATCAGGCCTTCGAAGTTGACGACTGACAGGCCGGCTCGCGGATTGTTCCCGCCGTGACAGCCGGTGCACAGATTCACGATGGTCGGGGCAATGTCCTTTACAAAGGAGACCTTTTCGTTTCCGGTCGCCTTCGTGATTGAGACAGGAGTATTGTCAGGCTTGCGAGGCGCGTTGCCCCCTGCCCTGGCAGTTCCAAGATCCGCGAGCGGTGTGTTCGGGTCTCCGCCATCGTTGCCAGCGCCTTGCTGAATCCACTTGGCGATCTTGCCGAGTACTTCCGGAGCGATAGGGTCGCCACCCCGGGGCATGCGCTGAGCTGCGATGGGTGTCGCCATGCGGATCAGCATCAAACTGGCGTTGGGATTCTTCCCTGCGACCAGCGGGCCACTTTTCCCACCCTTACCCATGGCGGCGTAGGAACTGAGATCCAAATTGCCCTTGGGATCGTCGGTGTTGTGGCAGGACACACACTTCGATGAGAGCACCGGAGCAATGTCCTTCGCGAAGTTGATTAACGTCGGGTCCGGCTTGTTGAGGCCCTTGGCTGCTGCCTGACGTTGTTTATCTAGAGCCTGACGAACAAGCACGAGCGTCTTGTCCGATGCCGGGAACTCGGCTTCCTCGACGAGCTTGTCGAGCTGCTTCTGCAGGGTTTCGAGTTCCTTCTCGGCTTCCTCGTACTGCTTCTTGGTGACGAGCGAGCCAGCCTTGGTGACTTCCTTCTGGATGTTCGCCAGTTCCTTGCGCTGATCTGCGGTGGGCGCGGCCCAGACTGAAGCTGCGAGCCAGCCTGTTCCACACAATGCGAGCACACCCAGCCAGAAGCGATGACGTTGCATGGTTCAATCCTCAGCCTTAACGGGGCGGTCGTCAGTTGTGATTGCCATCTCTCACGACCGACCTGCCCGACGGCGAAGAGTATAAGGGCGGTAGCACCTGCTCGGAAGGTTCAGTTCGCAACACTTACGCGACTTAAGCGGAGTTGCACGGCTGCAAAAGCTGAGGATGAACCAGGCTGAGGGATGAGTGTTGGCCGGGGCCCTCGCGCCAGCCAATACGACCCGCAAAGTTGCTCATTACCCGGTCTTCGCGATCGGCGAAATCGCGCCACAAGTGGCCGTTCCGCATGGTCGTCAGCGGAGCGATTGATACAGCCCGGAATGAAGGCCGGAGTCTTTGGTGCCTTGCGCAGCTTATCCATTGTATTACTTCAAAGCCTTCTGGACGGCGATTTCAGCCCGCAAAGTCCACCGCGTCTTCCGCAGGCCGAATGATCGTCATAAGCGGCAGTTAAATCGCCGTAACTTCCATGCGAAATAAGGACTTAAGAGATCAAGGCTTCCAAACGGACCCGCCGATACCTTCACCAGACTCGCCCCTGCAAAGTGTGAACTTCGGAGTTGCACTTCTCAGATCAGTGAGTCGGCTTGATTGGGATGGCTTTGCGAGTTTTCAGCCGCGGACGGTTTGAAGGCTCGGAAAGCTGTCCCTCTCAAAGTGTTCTGAGTTGGTTGATCGCGGCTCGATAGGACCAACTCGGAGGGATGAAGGAAAGAACGTTCTGCTGCTGATGCCAAGCATTTTGGTCAGCCGGGAAAAAGTGACGCGCGTCACGTGTGGCGCTCGCACCTGGTTGTCCCAGAACGAGCCGCTACGAACTGTATCCCAGACCCGGGATGCTTGGCAAAAGCGACCATGTCCAAGAGGCAAGGAGACGCTGCTAATGAAATGGATCCGTACTCTCAGTGCAGTTGTCGCAACGTTGGGAATGGGTGTCAGCGCTCAAGCTGGCCTGTTCGACGGAGCGGGTAACTGCGGTGCGGCGAAGAGCTGTGGTTGTGCATCAACCTGTCAGCCTCGCTGCTGCAAACCCACCATTCAACGTCCGTGTGAGCCGACCTGCTATAACTATCAGCGTCAGCTCTCCACCTGCTGCAAACCAGCCTGCTGCTCGTCAGCTGGCGTGAGCTGCTGTGCACCAGCGGCTAAGGCTTGTGGCCCAGCTTGCGGTCCTCAGGCTGCGGCTTGTGCAGCTCCGGCTGCTTGTGGTCCAGCTTGTGGTCCTCAAGCGGCGGCTTGTGCAGCTCCAGCGGCTTGCGGCCCAGCTTGCGGTCCTCAAGCGGCTGCCTGTGCGGCTCCCGCTGCTTGTGGTCCAGCTTGCGGTCCTCAGGCTGCGGCTTGTGCAGCTCCGGCTGCTTGTGGCCCAGCTTGCGGTCCTAAGGCTGCGACCTGTGCTTGCCCGTCAACCTGTGCTCCGGCTTGCGGCCCTCAAGCGGCTGCTTGTGCAGCTCCGGCTGCGTGCGGTCCTCAGGCTGCGGCTTGTGCAGCTCCAGCGGCTTGTGGCCCAGCTTGCGGTCCTCAAGCGGCTGCCTGTGCGGCTCCCGCTGCTTGTGGTCCAGCTTGCGGTCCTCAGGCTGCGGCTTGTGCAGCTCCGGCTGCTTGCGGCCCAGCTTGCGGTCCTAAGGCTTCGACCTGTGCCGCTCCGTGCGGTCCAGCTTGCGGTCCTAAGGGTTCGACCTGTGCAGCTCCCTGTGCACCAGCGTGCGGTCCGGCTTGTGGTCCGAAGAGCTCTTCGTGTGCAGCTCCCTGCAACACCTGTGCTCCCAAGACGACAACCTGCTGCTCGAAGCCAGTGTGCTGCGACGATCCCTGCAAGGTTGCTGAGTTGATCTACACTTCTCAGACGGCTTGCTACGCTAAGGATCGTGCTCGTGCGATTGATAAGCTCGGTGACAAATACAGCTGTGTTTGCAGCCCCGAGATTATGTGTGCGTTCACGTATGCTCTGAACGACTGCGACGAACGCGTTCGTCACGAAGCTGCTGACGAGATTGGTGACCAGGTTCGTAAGTACGGCTGCTGCTGCATGAACGACCGGGTTGTCCAGGCTCTGACGGTTGCTCTCGGCGATTGCGATCGTGGTGTCCGTAACGAAGCTGAGGAAGCTCTGGAACTCTGCGGCT
>CAYLTY010000057.1:0-38317 GCA_964386705.1 uncultured Planctomycetaceae bacterium | reverse complement strand
CGAAGATGGGAATGCAGTTGCGGAACGGCGGAGTGCAGCAGGTTGGTTACGAAGCGCCTCCAAAACGGTCATGGATCTCGTGGCCTCGCGGCCAGCAGACTCCAGCGGCCACCAGTACTCCTCAGGGTCCGAACGGGCGTCAGCCCGCTCAGTATCCTCAGCAACAGATGACACAACCCCCGCAGCAGATGCGTGGTCGATACTAGAGCGTGCCCCAGCGAAGAGATCAGTCTGGTCAGCCGATGTCGCCGACATCACCGGGAGAAGCTCACCGCGATTGACTGGTTTGTTCGAGGCTTCGACTCAGCACGGACGCAAGAGAGGGAAGACATGTTTGGCTTCAACACGAAACGATTCGCACTGCTGATGGGCATGGTGGCCGCTTGCCAGCTGACCGGCTGCTGCTGCGGTACGTCATGGCTGCCAGGTAAGACTCACTCCATGAAGCGTTCGATGGCGATTCCGGATACCTATCCGTTGGGTAGCACGGTCCGGAACCACTATCACCAGATGGAGACGAACGGTGAAGCTGAAGACTTCGTCATGCACCGTCACGAATTCATCGGCGCGTCCGGAGAGCTGAATTCGTTTGGCCTGGACCACCTGCTGGAAATCGCGGCGCGAATGCGGACCGCTCCGTACCCGGTGCTCATCGAACGATCAGAAAACAACTCCGATCCGGAACTGGATCAGTTCCGACGCCGACAAGTCGCGGACCTGCTGACTGCTCTGGGCAACCCTGCCGCCAATTCGCGAGTGGTTGTCTCTCAGGACTACGACCCCGGTATTGCCGGTCAGACTGCGGCCAGCAATTACCGGCAGTTCATCGAACTGGACGACGACGATGGCCGCGGCGGCCGAGGCGGTGGTGGTGGTGGTCGAGGCGGCGGATTTGGTGGCGCTGGATTCGGCGGGGGTGGTGGCGGTGGCGGATTCCGCTAACCGCGGGCCACTTCGTGGTCATGACTCTTCGCGGACATGAGCGGATCCGATTCCTGGATCTGCTCAACGCGGCTGATCACGCGACCTTCCTGCAGATAGGTGAGGAGTCGATCTCCGGGCTGCAGATCGACAGCGCGACGTACCAGCTTGCGACCCTCCTGCGGCGTTGATGCGGAGAACTCCACTGCCGGCGTCTGGAACGTCAATGAGTAACCGCGAGCGAGCACGCCGAGTGGGCTCAAGGCATCCAGCGCTTGTGCGATTCCCGTGACGTTCTGCTTCGCGTGTTCAACCCGCTGACGGATCGCTCGCTGCATGCGGTCGTCGAGATCATCGACAGACTCCATCAACTGGCGAATGCGCTGGCCGGGATTTTTTAGAACTGGTCGCGAAGCCAGCGCATCCAACCGCAAACGTGCTCTGATGGCCCGCTGCTTCAAGGCTTCAGCCAGCCGACCTCGCGCGCCGTCCAAAGCCGCCAGCACATCAGCGTGATTCGGAACAACGAGTTCTGCTGCCTCGCTCGGTGTCAGAGCCCGCACGTCCGCCACAAGGTCGGCAATCGTTACGTCAATTTCGTGACCGACGGCACTTATGACCGGGATTCGACACGCGACGATCGCACGAGCAACAAGCTCTTCGTTGAAGGCCCACAGGTCCTCCAGACTGCCACCGCCGCGGCCGCAGATAACA
Organism: uncultured Planctomycetaceae bacterium; assembly: GCA_964386705.1. Classification (GTDB taxonomy): domain Bacteria; phylum Planctomycetota; class Planctomycetia; order Planctomycetales; family Planctomycetaceae; genus AM-0621. The sequence goes on along the minus strand of CAYLTY010000057.1, from coordinate 36,682 downwards.
ACGTCTACGTCCGGAATCAGGTGCACGTAGCCCAGCGCAGCAGCGATCTCTGGAGCTGCGTTCGGCCCCTGCACTGCCACCGGAACAATCACGATGTTTGCGCTCGGCCAACGGCGCGTGATGATCTGCAACATGTCCCGCACGGCCGCTCCCTGCGGGCTGGTGACGAGAGCAATGCGCCGGGGCAATCGAGGAATCGGGCGTTTGCGTTCAAGCGCGAACAGCCCCTCGGCGGCCAGCTTCTCTTTCAGTTGCCGCAAAGCGAGTTCCAGCGCACCGACACCCTGCGGGAACAAGCGGCTGATGATGAGCTGATAAGACCCGCGCGCCGGATAGACCTCGATCGCACCCATCGCGATGACCTGCATGCCGTCCTGCAGCCGGAATGGCAGCTTGCCAGCCGCGGTGCGCCACATGACGGCTGACAGTTGGGCAGTCTCATCTTTGAGCGTCAGGTAAACATGTCCGGAACTCGCGGCCTTGCAGTTCGAAACCTCACCGCACACGCAGACCGAATCGAGGTTCGCTTCGATGAGTTCCTTGATCTCATGCGTGATCTCAGTCACCGACTGCGGATGAACTTGCGGGAGTAAGGTCATAGGTGAATTCGGCCAGACGAAATGAATTGAAGGCACCCGTCGCGGGCTCATATCAGAATGCCAGCGGCGCCGTTAGAGTCGCTCGCGACTGCGAATCGTATCGATTCGTCTCCCAGTGCGTGCCTGAGGTTTGTTCATGCGACTGTTGAAGATTGTTACGCCGCTGATCATCGCTGGCGCCGTGATGACCTGGTGGGCCACTGCTGCCGAGCCCAAGCCACAAACGACCGGGACTGTTGAAGGCGTCGTCACGTTCAAGGCAGATGCGAAGAAGCCTTGGCGCTATTCACGCTTCTATTTGAAGACTCGCGGCAGCAACGCGCTGTCGGAAGCGGTTGTCGCCTTGCAGGGACGGGAGCTGAGAGCGGCCAGCGCGAATCGCGAATCTAAAATGGTTGAGGTCGATCAGAAGGACTTCATGTTCATCCCGGAGACGACGGCGATTCACGCCGGGGATACCGTCAAGTTCCTCAACAACGATGGCCCGACCCACAACGTGCGGAGCAGCCATGCCACCGCCAACTTCAACGAGAACATGCCCTCGGGTGGCGAGTACTCGCACCAGTTCAAGAAACCAACCGGCGTCATTGATCCGATCACGCTGGGCTGCGTCTATCACGGCAACATGCGGGCGTTCGTGTACGTCTTTGAGAATCCCTTCTTCTCCGTCACAGAGAATGCCGGAAAATTCCGGTTCGAAAACGTCCCGGCTGGAAACTTTCGGCTGGATGTCGTGCATCCCGCCGGACAGATGAAGGTGTCGCAGCGGATCGATGTTAAACCGGGTGAAACTCTGAAAATTGAAGTTCAGCTGTCGCAGGAGTCACCGGCGCAGTAGTCTTTTTCCCGAGCTGGCGCTCGCAAAGACGGAACCCCAACTGCCCGAGGTGCGGCATGCACGATCGTGTCAGACTGCGATTGGAAGAAGTCGTTCGACTTTGGAGACGCGTTGTCCGCTGGCAGCGAGTCAGCATCGTGTGGGGGCTGGCAGCAATCGCTGCAGGGATCTGCCTGCTATCAGCCAACCCGGGTTCCGTGCAGGCATGGGCGAACCTGTCCGCCGTCGCCATCTGCACCGCCGCCGCCGCTACGATGTTGTTGTTTCTTCCGCGCCGAGTTTCTCAGACAGAACTCCAGAACTCAGCCAGACATGTCGAGGAAACCTTCCCGGACCTCAGCCAGCGTCTGGTCACCCTGCTGGAACAGTCACCCGATCGCGACACTGGCCGCTTTACGGCTCTGCAGAAGCAGTTAGCCCATGAAGTTCATTCGCACGCCGACATTCATGACTGGCGCCGTTGCGTGCCTCAACGGCGTCTGCGCCTGGTGAAGCTGGCATCGTGGATAGCACTGATCGTCGTCGCGTTGACCAGTGCCGAACTGTGGGCGATCAAGCCGGTGGGAGCGAACTCCATCAGCTCGTCGTCAAAAGACAAGCCGGCCGTTGACACGTCCGTCAAAACAACGGTCGAGATTGAACCGGGTAACGCAGAAGTCGAACGCGGCAGCAATTTATTGATCCTCGCACGTTTCGCGGGACCGCTGCCCGCAGCGGTTACTCTCGACCAGCAGTTCGCCAAAGCCAAGACCCCGGAAGGCGCGGCTGCTCAAGTCGCGATGAGCAAAAGTCTGGACGATCCGATCTTCGGCGCACGCCTGGGGAATGTCGAAAAGTCATTTCGTTACTCCGTGACATACGATGGTCAGACGTCGCCGACCTACGACGTCACCGTCTTTGAGCTGCCACGAGTCGAACGCATCGACGCGACCATCAGCTATCCGAAGTATGCAGGTCTCAAAGATGAAACCATCGAGGACACCTGGCAGGTCTCGGCCGTCGAAGGCTCGCAGGTACGCTTGAGCTGCACGCTCAACAAGCCGCTGAAGTCCGCAAGACTCGTCGCTTCAGACGGGACTGCGTTCCCGATGTCGTCATCCAAAACACGGTCGCTCCGTAAGACTCCTGAGACAAAGCCTGAGCAACCCGCTGATGCCGCGCAGTCCGGCGATGCATCGGAAGAAGCGGAAAAATTCACCTACCTCGTGAACGTGCCCGTCTCGAAATCGATGCGGCTGAAGTTCGTTCTGGAAGATGAAAAGGGACGCAGCAATCGCGAACCGGGTGAGTTCCGCATCATCGCGCTGCCCAATCGACCCGCCGAAATTGCGATCAAGTTCCCGGCGAAGGACCAGAAGGTTTCGCCGATCGAAGAACTGCAACTGCAGGCGACTGCCTACGACGACTTCGGTTTGAAGGAGCACGGGCTGATCTTCTCGCTCGGCGACCGCGACCCGAAGACCGTCACGCTGGGGCAAGAGGGAGTTGCCAAGACGAAGCATGCGCTCGATCACGTGCTCTCGCTGGAACTGCTGGAGGCCCAGCCGGATCAACTGGTCTCGTACTACTTCTTCGCCGATGACATCGCCGCTGACGGTTCGGTGCGCCGCACAATGTCGGACATGTTCTTCGCCGAAGTCCGGCACTTTGAAGAAATCTTCCGGCAAGGCCAGCAGCCGCCAGGAGGTGCTCAACAACAGCAGCAACAACAACAGCAAGGCAATCAACAGACTCAGCAGATTGGTCAGCTTGCCGATCAGCAAAAGCAGATCATCAACGCAACGTGGAAGATCATTCGCCGCGAGCCGTCCAAGACGACACTCGCGCCGGCTCAGTACAGCGACAACGCGGTGACCAAAGAGCGTCCGCAGACCAACCTCAGCACCACCTTCAAGGAAGACGTGGTGGAGTTGGCGAATGCTCAAGACAAGCTGATAACGCAGTTCGACAAGCTCGCCGAGAATCTGGAAGACGGCCAATCGAAGCGTTTCGGCGAAGCCGTGAAGAAGGCGATGCAGTCCGCCTCGGATGCACTGCATGAAGCCGTTGATGGTCCGAAACGCGAACCGCTGGATCCGGCACTGGTCGCTGAACGCGGTGCCTATGAAGCGTTGTTGAAATTGCGAGCGCGCGAGCATCAGGTCGTGCAAAGCCGCAGCGGCGGTGGTCAAGGCGGTGGAGCGGCCAGTCCATCTCAGCAACAACTTTCGCAGCTGGAACTCAATCAGAAAGAGAACCGCTACGAAGCCGAACGCAAAGCTGGTGAGCAGTCTCAGCGAGCGACGGAGCAGCGTGAACAACTGCAGGTTCTGAACCGCTTGCGCGAACTGGCTCAACGTCAGGGCGACGTGAATGAGAAACTCAAGGACCTCGAACGCGAACTGAAGGCGGCTCAAGCCGAAAAGGAACAGGAAGAACTGAAGCGGCAGCTCAAGCGATTACGCGACGAGCAACGTGATCTGCTGAAGGACGTCGATGAATTGAAGAACCGCATGGAGCGGCCTGAGAATCAGCAGAAGATGGCCGAGCAGCGTCAGCAGTTGGAAGACACGCGCTCCAAAGTTCGTCAAACATCCGACGCTCTGGAAGAAGGTCGGCTGTCGCAAGCACTCAGTACGGGCACGCGCGCTGAACGGGAACTGGAAGACCTGCGCGATGATTTACGAAAGCAGGCGGCCGGTCAGTTCGGCGAATCGATGCGTCAGTTGCGCAACGAAACACGCGAGTTGAATCAGAAGCAGGATGAACTGGCGAAGGCGATCAAAGACCCGCCGCCGCAGCCGAATCGTTCGCTGAAGAGCACCGATAACCGACAGCAGTTGGCTGATGAATTCCGTCAGCAGCGCGAGAAGCTCGATCGAGTCCTTGATGATGCCAAGAAGGTCATCGAACAGGCCGAAGCCACTGAGCCGACGCTCTCGAAGGAACTCTATGAGACAGTTCGTAAGACCTGGTCGGACAAGCCCGCGGAAGCACTGGATGTGACTCGCGAGCTGCTGCGTCGCGGTATGCCCGAGCAGGCTCAGCAGGCGGAAAAGATTGCGAACGATGGTCTCGACAAGCTGCAGCAAGGCATCGATCGCGCCAGCCAACTGGTGCTGGGCGATGAGTTGGAAGCCTTGAAGCAGGCTCGCGAGCAGGTGCGGCAACTCAACCGCGCCGTGTCGAATGAGGTCGCTCAGAACGATCCGAATGCCGCGCGTGCCAGACAGAACCCTGATGGAACAGACCCGTCAGAAAATCAGTCCTCAGAGAATCAACCCGGCCAGCAGCGCCGTCCGGGGCAGGAAGGTCAGGCTGGCCAGCAAGGTCAACAGGGCAATCAACAGCAGCCCGGACAACGAGGTCAGCAGGGACAGCAACCCGGTCAGCGTGACCAGCAGGGCCAGCAAGCGGGACAACAAGGCCAACAGCCCGGCCAACAGAATCAGCAGGGGCAAGGCCAGCAACCGAATCAGGCTGGACAGCAGCCTGGACAGCGTGGCCAACAAGGTCAGCAACCCGGACAGCAGGCTGGTCAGCAAGGCCGTGAACCGGGGCAACAAGCCGGTCAACAAGGACAACAAGGCGGTCAACAGCAGTCTGGACAACGCGGCCAGCAAGGTCAGCAGCCCGGTCAACAGGGACAGCAGGCGGGCCAGCAACCCGGACAACAACAGGGACAGCAGCCCGGTCAGCAAGGACAGCCCTCTGGCCAACAGGGGCAACAGTCAGGCCAACAAGCGGGGCAGCAAGGACAACAAGCGGGGCAGCAAGGACAACAGCCCGGACAACAGAATCAGCAGGGGCAACAAGCTGGTCAAGCCGGACAACAAGGTCAGCAGCCCGGCCAGCAAGGACAGCAGGCTGGTGGCGGTCGTCGTCCTGGTCTGCGTGACTCAGGGAATCAGGCTCGACCGAATGAACAACCGGGCCAACAAAGTGGCGGTATGGGCAACGGCCCGGGCGCCATCGAAAACCCGGTGACGGGTCGCGGCTTCAACGAATGGACGGATCGTTTACGCGAAGTCGAAGAAACCGTCAGCGACCCAAAATTGCGGGGCGACGTGGCCCGCATCCGCGAAGCCGCGCGCAGCATGCGTGCCGAGTTCAAACGGCACTCGAAGGACCCGGAATGGGATCTGGTGCGCACCAAGATTCTGGAACCACTCACCGAAGTCGAAAAACGCATCGCCGAGGAAATCTCCCGGCAGCAATCGCCAGATTCGCTGGTGCCCATCGACCGTGATCCCGTGCCGGATCGCTATTCCGAATTGGTGCGGAAGTACTACGAGCGATTGGGCTCAGGCAAGTAGGCAGATCACACGGGTCGGGCCGGGTGCTGACCGCTACACTGCGGACGTTTGCAGCTTTGGCTGCAAGGTCCCCCGTGAGTTCATTCTGCCAGACATCTAACATGCCCCAAGCTCGCCTGCCTGAAGACGTTCGTGACGAGATCCATCTGCTCGTGTGGTCCGGTTACAAGAACTGCGAAGACATCATCGACGAACTGCTCGAGATGTACGAAGACGACGAAGACCTCGACGAAGAGGCGGTCGTCGCGGAAGTGTTTGCCGAGTTCGACCGCAAGTGCGCCGATGAAAAGAGCTGGCAGGAACCCACTGATGGCGAACGCCTCGGTGACCTGTTCGAAGAACTGGCAAACGCCGACCTGTTGGCCGTGGAGTGCATTGGTGAATCCACCGACGAAGCTCTGCAGGACATGACTGAGGGCTTTCAAGACTTCTCCCCGGAAGATCGCCGCGACGTCGCGGGGTATTGCTTCTTCACGCTGGAGAGTCTTCGCAACGCCCTCGCCGGTCGCGGACTCACCTTGAACTGCGGAGACCTGGAGCGCAACACCAGCAAGGCTCTCGCCGCCGCGCGAAAGGTCTGCGACGCCGCGAAGCAGGCAGGCTTCGAGGTCCAGTGGGACGAGCAGCAACCGGGCACAATCCTGCTGCCAGCGTTCAAGTGGCAGCGTCCTTCAGCCCTGTGGGGGCGTAGTCGCCTGCACCAGCAGATCACCTACATCACCGGTCAGCGCGACAATCAGGACCACGACTACTGGGTTGAGTTCACTCACCCGCAAAAACCCGAGGGTTGGATTCGCATCAGCGCCAAGTCCATCGAGGCCGCTTATCCCTTCGCCGATGCTCCCCAACAGAAGCTGCAACAACTGAAGGTATTCATTGCACCGAGCACTCGCATTGAGAACTTCGCCGCCAACAAGAGCGTGACGCTCAACTTCCCCGCCGAAGGCTACCCCATCGACGACCTGGTGCAGTTCGCCATCACCTACCTGCAGCGAGTGTGGAAGATCACCGAGCCCATGTCAGACCTCGAATGGGAAGACTCCGACGATTAACTCCGCTTCATCGGACCTGTGGTCGGAGAGTCCGCCTATGGAGACAATGGCTCTATGCCCGACTCTGACAGTCTAAACCACTTTTCTGAGACGAGATTTGTGTTCCCGTCGAGGACTTTAGAGACGTACTTGTCGAAATGCGGAATATCGTCCAAATGGCTGTGATGCAAAATGACAATCATTTGCGTCGCCGCAACGCGAACCAGAAATGACTCAGCCTTGAGATGTTGTTTTGCCCACGAAAATAGGTCGGGCAGCAGAACAATTGACGAGGTGAAGTTGCTTCCGTGCCAGACAGACCAATCTCGCCCATCCTTTGCCTTGATGACTCCCCGACTGACCGCCTTACCGTCAGATGCAATCCCACGCAGGTTTCTCAACGCAGTTTCCCAAGCAGTTCCGACGGTGAGACCTGCTGCTGACAAATGCTCGACGTGGACGTTGCGAATCTCGTTCTCATCGCAGTGAGCCAGAAATGCATACACATCATTTCCCAGCGGGCGCACGATGCCAAAACGATGAGACTCTCGATCGATATCCGCAACACGGGCGGCAGCGAAATAATCTCGATGAACGACGCGAGGAAGCAGTTTCTCAGGAGATATGTTTTCCATCGGCGTTATCACGAGAGATAGGTCATTGCCGAGAGGAGGTGGATCTCCTCACACGGCGATTCCTGGGAATCGCAGCATGCAATTTGCAGCGAGTAGACGAAGGCTAGCTACAGGCGAATGGGTTGGTGCCACTGTGACACGGGTGAGGCAGACGCAAGCTGGTATCAATTCAGTTTGAACGACTGTATCACGGCTTGTCGGACAACGCGCAGGTGCAGATGCGCTGGCCGCAGCCGGGGCAGCCTTTGGCGTATTTTTCGCAGAAGGCCTGGGCGAGATCGACATTGGCCACGTTCGCAATCGTCGCCAGCCAGGCCAGGACGTCGGCGAATTCACTGGCGAGGGCTTCTGAAGCTTTGGCTTGTCCGGGCGGTTCTTCGCGCAGGGCGGTGGCGAGTTCTCCAACCTCTTCCATCAACCACATGAACGTGCCGGGAATGCCGCGAGCGGCGTCTTTGGAGCCGTACATCTGGTCGATGAGACGTTGCACCTCAGTGAGAGTCAACGTGGATGTTTCAGAAGCGGGAGTCGTCACGGCGGATGCCTCGGTTAGATCATGAAGTCGGACTTGCGGCCCAGGATGCGATCCACCAGCTCGTCAGGAAACTCCAGGTACGGCGCTTTCGACGGGTCGCGATCGGAGGGATTGATGCCGCAGTAGACCGACCACGGCCCCAGATGGCGCCAGCGGCCGGCGCGCTTCGGTTCGCCCGGCATGACCGGCGTCGTGCAGCGGTTGCAGCCGATCGTGGAGAACCCCTGATGATGCAGCGGGTTCACAATGACGTTGTGGTCGGCGATGTAGGCGTGAAGCTGCTCATCAGTTACCAGAGCCAGCGGGTTGATACGCACCGCCTTCATCTCATCATCGATCTGCAGAACGGGCGCCATGGAGCGTTTGCCGCCTTCGGCACGACGCAGGCTACCGATCATCGCGTCGTAAGTGCCGATGATCTTCAGCAACGGATCGACCTTGCGCATATGGCAGCACTGCTTCTGGCCTTCCGGAGTGAGGTACAGGATGCCGTACTTCGCGGTCTGTTCTTCCATCGACAGCTCCGGATGGAAGGTGATGATCTCCAGCCCGTATTCGCTGGCCAGTCGATCGCGGGTATCGAGCGTCTCCTGAAAGTTCACGCCGGTATCGACGAACAGCACCGGGATTTTCACACCGGTCGAGTGCAGCATGTGACTGATGACGCAGCCCGCTTCCTGCATCGCGGAGATCGCGGCCACACGGTCGCCAAACACTTCTTTCGCCCACAACAGCAGTTCCTGCGGTGTGCGATGCTCCAGCTTTTCGTTCACGCTGGCCAGATCAGCCTGAGTCAGTCGAGCCATGCGTGCCCGGTCCTCAAAAAGTCGTATCAAAAATGCACGCGGCAACCTCGCCAAGTGCGGTTCGTTCTTTAGCCGGCGGGGTTTTATTGGGTGCCCGAATGAGGGTCAACACGCCTGTTTTTCGGGTGTTCCCCACCCGGTTGCATCAGCGGCCCGGCATCCATAACACCGCGAAATGACGTTCGCGTAAGTTGTTGACACAAGTCGCGATGTCGTAGGCTCGCGGCTCTGCGGAACATCCAGTTTCACCCACAGCATGAGGGCAGCATGGCGATCGAGCAAGTGGCAGTGTTGGGGCTCGGAACGATGGGGCACGGGATTGCTCAGACTTTCGCGATCGCTGGCCTGCAAGTCCATTGCTTTGACGATGTACCTGCGGCGCGAGAAACGCTCTGTGAACGGATTCAATCGAATCTGACGGAGTTCGCAGCGGCTGGACTCGTCGCGGCCGCCGAGATTCCGTCGATCCTGAGTCGTTTGCACGTTCACGACAGCGAGCAGTCTGCCGTTGCGGAATCTCAGTTTGTGACGGAAGCCGTCAAAGAAGACCTCGGGGTAAAACAGGCATTGTTCGCGCGATTGGAAGAGTACGTCGCCCCCGATGCCATCCTCGCCAGCAACACCTCGTCGTATCCGATGACTCAAATCGGCGAGCGGATGCAACGCCCAGAACGGGCGCTGAACACACATTGGTTCAATCCGCCGCATATCGTTCCCCTGGTTGAAGTTGTCGCGGGAGCGAAGACCTCCGAAGCAACAACTCAAGCGGCAATCGATCTGCTGCGCCGCATCGGAAAGCTGCCCATTCGGCTCAATCAGGAACTGCCCGGATTTCTCGTCAATCGCATTCAAACAGCCATGATGCGCGAGGTCTGGGACCTGTGGCAGCGCGGCGTGGCATCCGCCGAGGACATCGACCTCGCTGTTCGCAGCTCAATCGGGCTACGGCTTGCGGTCATCGGTCCGATGCAGGTCTGCGATTTCGCCGGCCTCGACATCTGGAGCAAGGTTTACGGCAACCTCGCACCCGACCTGCGAGCCGACAGCGAGCTACCCGACAGAATTCGGAAACTCGTTGCCACAGGGCATTTAGGAGCGAAAAGCGGTCAGGGCATTTTTGTAGACAATCCAGAAACGCTGGCCACCAAAACAAAAGCTCGCGATGAAGGGTATCTGGATCTCGTGAAGCTCATGTGGCGTTAAGGTGCCATGTGGTATGAGAATCACGTCGGCAGAGGTGTTCATCCGAGCCGATTCAGTTTGCAGATTCAGAGATACGCATTGAGCACTGTGGGCAGCGTCATGAAAGTTCGGATTCCTCATTCCTGGTTTTCGGTAGGACTGGGCCTCGTCGTCGGCTGCTCCGTATGGGGCACCAGCACGGTCGCGTCCGCTCAATCTGAAGGTCCCTCTGCCGAGCGTTTCTTCAGCTTCATCGACCGCAACCGCGACGGGGTGCTCGACCGTCAGGAAATCGAAAACGCTCCCCCGAACGTTCGCGACGCCTTGTCAGGCATGCGCACCGATCGCGGAATCTCGCTGCGAGATTTCGAGCAAGTCATGCCACGTATCACTGAAGAGTTCCGACGACGACGCGAGGAAAGCAGCCGCTCCGACGGCGGTGGCAGCGGTCGGTATTACGGTCCTCCTGGCGGCGGTAGCTTCGGAGGCGGCGGATTTGGCGGTGGTGGCTTCGGCGGCTTCAGTCGAGACGGCGGTGGTGAAAGTCGCGGCGGCGGCGATTTTCGCGGGGGCGGTGGCGAGAGCCGAGGCGACTGGCGCGGATCAGATAACCGCTCGTCGGGCGACTCAGGGCGATCCTCTAGTGGTTCAAGTTCAGACGATCGAAGCAAGTCGTCGAGCAAACGAACTCCGCCGCCACCCAAGCCCAAAGTCACGACAAGTCTACCGGACAACTTCAAGGCTCTGGACGTCGATCACGACGGTCAGGTCGGTCTGTACGAGTGGGATCGCGCCCGCCTGAACGACTTCATGCAGCTCGATCGCAACTTCGATGGCATCCTGACCCCGTCGGAACTGCTCGCCGCTAAGAATCTCGCCCCGGTGAAGGCGCCGTCGGCCTCAGCATCCGCTGTCGCAGCCGCGCCCACAACTCCGGGTAGTTCGACGATTGCAGCCAAGCCGTCAACAAGTTCTTCGACGACCTCTTCCTCATCGTCTTCCAGCGGTGGCCCGAGGGCACCTTTGACCCCGGCCAAGTTCGACGCCGACAGCCAGGAAGGCCGTATGGCGAAGTACATGTTTGGCCGACTGGATCTCGACAAGAACGGTTCTCTGTCGCAGGAAGAGTGGGGCAAGAGTCAGACCACTCGCCAGACGTTCGAGAAGCTGGGAGCGCAACTGGCTCTGCCCGCGACGGTCGAGCAATTCGGCGGCTGGCAGATTGCAGTCCAGAAGGCTGGCGGCAAGTAAGTAGCCAGCGAGCCACAGCCCAGCTTGCTGGTCACCAGGATTTCTCCGCCCAGCGCGCGAGCCAGTCGCTGGCTGGTCGCCAGCCCTATGCCAACTCCGCTCTGTGCGGCAATCGCACGGCGATTCCGCCTGATAGAGGAGAAGATCCGCAGCCACGTGAAAATCTCTGTAAGATTCTCAACGCGGCGTTGTGTTACTCACCGAGGACATGCGGATGATGACGGCTCCTGAAACTCGGCATAGCTTGATCCTGCGTTTACGCGACGGGCGTAACCAGCAGGCTTGGGCCGAATTTCTGGAGATCTATCAGCCGCTCATCCTGCGTCTGGTGCGTTGCCGGGGTCTGCAGGATGCGGATGCTCGCGAGGTCACACAGGACGTACTCCTCGCCGTTGTGGCAGCGATCCCGAACTGGGACGCTGATCCAGCGAAGGGGTCGTTCCGAGGCTGGCTTTCAACCATTACGCGAAACCTTGTCGTGAACTTTCTGGTCCGGCAATCGCGCCATCCGCGCGGGTCGGGTGACAGCGATTTCGCCAGATGGCTCAGCGAAGTACCAGCCGCCGATTGCAACGAGTCGAAGTTCTTCGACATCGAGCAGCGACGACAGTTCTTTCAATGGGCAGCGGCGCGGGTGCGCAGCGAGGTCAGCGATAACACCTGGCAGGCATTTCAGCGGACGAGCATCGATCGCAGAGATATCGCGGAAGTCGCTCGTGACTTGGGAACGACGGCCGGGGCAATTTATGTCGCCCGCAGCCGAGTCATGAAGCGGCTGCGCGAATGCATCGAGCAACTGCAGCGGGAGGACTGTTGAAGTGCGAGTAAGAATGATTTCGGAGCGGAAACAAACATAGCCCCTCACCCCCTGCCCCTCTCCCCCTGCCCCTCTCCCCGTTACCGGGGCGAGGGGAGCAAGATTCTCCTTTTGTTGGTATTTGAACGCGACAGCTTGTCGCGACGGATTTGTGATGCAGACTCTCAATTCACAATGCGATGCAGGCCGGTTGCGGCGGTTGCTCAACGATGAGTTGAGTTCCGCCGAGCAGCTCGATGTGACCTCGCATGTGGAGTCTTGTGAGCACTGCCAGCAGCAACTGGAGCAGTTTGCCGCCGGGCCAGACTGGTGGGCTGAAACACGTGAGTTTCTAGTTGAGACTCAACTGGATCCACACCGAGCAGAAGATGGGGCCGGTGCACGCGGCGACGCGGCGCACGTCGATGCCGACGAACATCCTCAGCGAGCGGACCTCGCAATTCTGAGCCCGTCCGATAACCCAGCGATGCTCGGGCGGCTCGGCGAGTTTGATGTGCTCGAAGTCATCGGTCGAGGCGGCATGGGAGTCGTCTTCAAAGGCTATGACCATGAACTGAATCGCTGGGTGGCGATCAAAGCTCTGGGACCTCAGTACGCCGGAAACGCCGCCGCACGCAAGAGGTTCGCTCGCGAAGCACAGGCTGCGGCCGCAGTCGTGCACCCGCATGTCGTCGCGATTCATGCCGTCAACGCGACTCATCAACCGCCATTCTTCGTGATGTCGTATGTACCCGGCGAATCGCTGCAGCAGCGACTCGATCGAGTCGGCCAGTTGACTGTCGAAGAGACGTTGCGCATCGGGCAGCAGATTGCGGATGGACTGGCCGCCGCTCATGCGCAGGGACTGGTTCACCGTGACATCAAGCCGGCAAACATCCTGCTGGAACGCAACGTCGAGCGCGTGCTGATCTCTGACTTCGGCCTCGCGCGAGCCGTTGATGATGCCAGCATGACTCAGAGTGGCATTGTGGCAGGCACGCCGCAGTTCATGTCGCCCGAGCAGACTCACAGCACATCGATCGATCATCGTTCAGACATCTTCAGCCTCGGCACCGTGCTCTACACTCTGCTGGCCGGCCATTCGCCTTTCCGCGCGGAGTCCGCACTCGGTGTCCTGCGTCGAGTCGCCGACGACACGCCGCGATCATTGCGGGAAGTCAATGAGGCAGTGCCCGATTGGCTGGAAGCCTTCATTGCGAAGCTGCATGCCAAAGCGCCGGACGATCGGGTCGAAACGGCCAGCGAGGTCGCAGCGTTGCTGAAAGGCTGCCTCGCCCATGTGCAACAGCCGAGGTTGTTCGAAATCCCGGACGACGTTTTTGATTTGGTCGCTCCACAGCGACCGGCTTATGGGAAGTGGATTGCGGCCACGGTAGTGCTCTCGATCGCTTTGGTGCTGGGTGTCCTGGCAAGCGTCCCGAAAACCGACTCAACGATCGGCGAACCATCCACTGTTGTGGCACCTCAGACTGAGCCCGTGTCCCAGTCACCAACGGCGCCACATGGCGTGGACCAGGGTTGGGACGATCCACTGCAGCCTGAAACTGATCACATCCATCAACGGCTCATCCAACTGGAAGCCGAACCCGACTTCTGAACCTCTGGCGAAATATCGCCCGTTGCTCGAAGCGTCACTTGTTAGCTCGTCCTCTCAAATCCTCAGTTGATGGTTTGCGTCACGCGAACTGTCGCTGCCTTGAACGCCGAATCGGAGGCACCATGCTCAAGCCTTTCGCGATTGTCCTGTGGTCCATCATGTGGCTGCTGGCTGAGACCAGCTTCGCTCAAGCTCCCGCGCCTGACCGCAGACTTCCGCTGCCATTGACCGAGGAGCAGCAGCTCAACCGAGAAACTCTGCAGCTCGCTGAACGATTGCGGTCAGCGCCAGCCGGAGAGAAAGAGAAGCTCAAAGCAGAGCTGCGGACCTTGATCGATAAGCACTTCGAGATCCGTCAGAACGGTCGTAAGCAGGAGATCGACGCACTGGCCGAGCGAGTTGTGAATCTGAAAACAGCGTTCCAGAAACGCCAGGACTCCAAGGCCGAGATCGTCGGTCGACGTCTGTCCGATCTGCTGGATGAAGACAAGGACCTGAAGTGGGATGAAGCCGGATTATCTCCGACGGCTCCCACGAGTCCTCGCGTGACGCCTCCAACGGCACCAACCGCAGGACCTCCGTCCGGAGTTCCTGGCTACGGTCTTCCCACTGTTGCGCCGAATACTTCGCCCTACGCACTGCCTCGCGACGTGGGACCAAAAGGGACGCCGCAGGCTGCCAACTCCCTACCCAATTACCGGCAGGAACTCAAAGGTACCTGGCGTGTCGTCGAAGACGCCAGCACGGACATACTGGCGAAGCGAGGCAGAACTCTCCGCTGGATTTTCCAGGGGAACCAGGCCTGGTTTGAGGTCACCAATGACACGAATCAGTCACGCGAAACCTATGGTCGCTGCACCGTCGTGTTACATCCCGGACAGCCGCCGCGGATGGATCTGAATGATGGAACAACGGTGCGTTGCATCTACGAGATTAAGAATAACCAGCTGGTCATCGCGGTCGGCACTCCGCAGGCTTATCCCACGTCGTTAAGCGGACAACCAGTCAATGGAGTTGTGCGGGTGCTGCGTCTGACGCGCGAATCTGACCTTGTGATTTCGAGCAGTCCGCCGGTACGGGTCATCGAACTCTGGCGAGCATTCCGAAAGGCAGAGAATCTCACCTGCGAAGCGCGGGATGAGTACGACCAGATCAAGCATCGCGCCGGTGCCGAAAAGGAGAAGGCGGCGGCTCATGCCAAGCTTGACCAGTCAATCAGTCAGTCGCTGCAGGAACTGAAGCAGCTCACCGATTACGCAGCTCAACTGCCCAAGTTGCAGGTTGAAGCGCACGACCGGCTGAAGCGCGCCGAGCCCGAACTGAAAACCGCCTTGGAAGCCGAACTGGCGGCGATCACGAATGGAACTCCGGCTCCGCCGTCCACTCTCACGGTAGAGCTGAAGTCTACGGTGACACAGGCTCGAGACCGACTGCTTGAGATCACTTCGGCGGTCGAGATCATGAATGCACTCGGCAACCTGCCAACAGCGTCGGCCACCGTAAGAATTCAAGTAGTTGAGCCTCCTCAAGCCGAACGACAACCAGCCACGACAATCGTCCTTGGCACCGTTGTTCCTGGATCGAACGACGAGGTTCTTGTGTTGACCTGTGCTTCCAGCGTCTCGCCGCCCAAAGCAGGCATCGTTGAAGTTGACCTGTCGCCCATAGCATTCGCGAACTCAGGCAAGGCTCCAACCAGGCTGCCTGCTCAAGTGATTGCTCGCGACGAGAAATCTGACTTGGCGCTGCTGCGAGTCGAAGGTCAGTCGGTGCGTCCATTCCCCGCGTACGTTGCATCGCCGGGAACGATACTCCCGGGCCAGCGTGCGTTAGCCGCGGCACCCGGCTGGAAGGGCTTGATGCCTTTGCTCGTCGCTTCCGCGGGCAGTCCTGATCTCACGCAGGTCAACGCCAGTTCGATTGGTCTCACACCGGGCAGCGGTGTCTTCGCGATTAACGGGGACTTGATTGGAGTCGTGCCCTGCCCCAGCACAGTTCGTGCCCCCCAAGCCATCATCGGACTTGGTCCGATTCTGGAACTGTTCGCTCAAGCCAAGCGACCATCGCCCATTCATCCGGACCGCAATTATGCGGCCATTGATTTCACGGGCGAGTGGCATATTACGCTGCCAGCGGGCTTTGAATTTCGCAGCCAGATTGAAAAGCAACCCGATGGCAGTTGGCAGTTCAGAGACATGCGATCGCTATCAGGGCGATACCGGCTTGCTGGCGATCGTCTGAATGTTGACGCTCCCATCGACGCGCGGCTCACGGAATTCGGTTGGGTGATTCTGCATCAAGACGTGCTGGCGCTGAAGCATTCGCCTGATGTGAGCAAAGTTGGGTCTGACTATCGGGGCACCATTGCTCAGCGTCTTACCAAAGCAGGCAAGCAAGCCAACACCGGAACGATAGCAACGTGGAGAAAGGTTCTGACGGAAAAGCCGAACGATGCAGTCATCCTCGTCGAACTGTTGCCGAATAATCAGTACGCGGTGTTCGGACAACCGGTCCAAAATCGGGAAATGCTGAACGCGATCCTCAACTCGTTCGCTCAGCGCCATGACCGTGTGACAGTGGTTATCTCAGCTTCACCCGACGTCCCCTTCAAGCAGGTTGAGGATGTTCTGGACTCATGCAAGCAATTCGAGCTGAACACGATCTCTATCACGGTGTCGAACCCCGTTGCGGTGCCCGCACCAGCGCCGACAGTAGGGGTGCCACCGGTTTCGGATCCCATGACACCAGTGCCGACAACACCTGCTCCGGCAGTTCCGGGCCTTGATGCTCCGCGTACGAGATAGGACTGATGCGTTGGCGACGAACTCGGAGTCAGTTCGTCGCTGCGGGTTTCTCGCGCGCGAGTTGCAACAACAATTCTTGAGCGGCACGGAAACGAGGAGCCTCTTCGAGGGCCATCAGAACTTGGCGTCTGGCATCTTTGGCGCGGCCAACGGACTGCAGCGCTTTCGCTAAACGATAGTGCGTGTCGGCCAGATCGTCTGGTTCGAGGAGCAGGATGCGTTCTAAGGCCGCCACTGCTTGTTCTGGCTGCTTAAGCTGCTCCGCTGATTGAGCTGTTGCTTCATAGCCAGCCTTCAACAAGGGATCGACAGCCAGCAGGCCCGTTGCGGTTTGTGACAGCCCGGTCCAATCCGCAGCGGACTTCTGCAGTTCGATGAGTCGTAGCCGCGCAGCAACCGCGCTGCCGTCGAGCTTCGTGAACTGCATCAACGTCGCGGTTTCATCAGTCGGTCGCTTGAGTTCGCGGTAGACACGGGCGAGCTTCTCGTAGGCGTTGTCGCCTCCGATATAATTCGGATAGAGCTGGATCAGCTTCTTCAATGCCGTCTCGGCCTCGGCCCAGTCACGCTCAGCAAGCTGCTTCTCGGCATTCGCCATCGCTCCGATGAAGCTCTTGGGATGCTCGCGCACCCAGACTTCGAACTCGTCATTGTCAGCGTTCAGCAAGCCCGCAAGGTCTGGCTTCGAGAAGTCGGTTCCCGGAGCCAAAGCCTCAGCTCGCTGACGACAATATGCCTCGAAGGCCGGCTCCATGTTGGCGAGCGGTTCGCAGCGGCGATCCAGCGCCGTATTGATCGGCAGGCCCGCCGCGAGATCCGTCAGCACATTCCGCAAGGCGGGCATGCCATGCGTCTTGACGATGAACTCCACCGCCAGAGCGGATTCAAAGTAAGCAAAATTGAGATGCCAGCCACTCGCCGGACGCATGAAGGCACCACTGAGTTGGCTCAGCGGAGTCAGTCCACCATCGAGAATGTGTTGCCTCGATCGCGGGTCCATTCGCTGTCCCCACGCTGAGTTCGCCTGCAGCTCCTCGTAGACCGAAATGCCCTCGCTGAGCCAGCGCGGGATGCGGTTATGAGTCATCTGCAGCGTCACCACGTGACAGAACTCATGCCACAACACAGCCTGCCAGTTCGACGGATTCTCGCGTCGCGAGGCCGGGCTGTTGGCCGTGATCACACGCCCAAAGCAAACTCCGAGATACCCCGAAACTGCCGGCATGCCAAACGTGCGCACGGCGAAGTCATCCGGGTCGGCGAAGATCTCTACCGTGATCTTGTGATCCAGCTTCAAGCCGTACTTGTCGCCCAGTGTCCTCCGGGCTCGCTTCAACAGGGCCAGTGCTTCCGCTCCGTAGAGCCGAGCTTCCTTAGTCTCCATCCGCAGGATGAACTCATCGTCTTCGAGCGTCGTGAACTTACTCAACGAATCCCGCAGTTCAAGCAGGTTGAACGTCGCCACGTCGTATTCATCGACCTTGCGAGCTTCTTCGGCCGTGTTCCAGGCCACCTCTTCGCGCCCCAGCCGCAGATAGTCTTCAGCGAGTTGCCGTTTGGCCGCAGCCAGCGTCGAGGGTTCGAGCAGTTTTTCGTCAGCAATCAGTTTGATACAGCGTTCCTGATACACCGCACCTTCCGTAAACCGATAGTGCTGAGACAGCTTTCGCCCGATGAGGTGATCGACGCGCGGATTGTTCTTCCACTGTGAAAGAGCTTTTTCACGAAACGCCGTTTCCCCTTTTGCATCGCTCTTCAGATGAGCGATCACAGCACGATAGGCCCACTGCTCGGGCTGCTGCGGATTAATCTTCTCAATGGCTGCGAGCATCTCGTTCGCCGCATCGTACGCTTCTGAATCGATCATCAATTCGACTTGATAGAGCAAGCTCGGCACATGCCGCTCATTGGCTTTCAGGGCTGCTTCCAGATGCTTCGCGGATGCATCGCGTTGTGAGTCCGAAGTCGCCAGCACCAGACCGAAATGCACATCAGGATCTTCCGGAAAGAGCTTCAACGCTTCCTGCAGCGCCTCGGCCGCCAGCGCGCTGTCGTGCTTGTCCAGAGCCAGTTCACCGATCGCCAGCCACGCATCGCGACTGCGCGAGTTGCGTTGCTTCGCCTTCTCATACCGCTGGCTCAGCACCGTCTTCGGATCGACTCCGTTCAACAGATCCATCTTGCCGAGAACGACAATCTCTTCGGAGTCCGTGTAGCGCCAGGCAAACCGCGTCGCATGATCCACGAGTTCGTCGAACAGTTTCTTCGCGGTCTCTCCATCGCCCGAAAGACGGGCCGCATCAATGCCGATCCAGCGCAGCCGCACGCTCCAGTTGTAGCGTTCCAGAGCCGTCTTCACGGTCTGCAGCGCCGCTGCCGATTGTCCCGTGGCAACCTCGGCTTGCGCCTTCGTGACCGGCCATGCCTCTCCGAAACGGTTCTGCATGATCGCTTCGGTCGTGCCTTCTATGCACTTCTGATATTCGCCGACGATCAACCAGCGCTGGCATTCCACCAATTCCGCTGCTGAAGCAGGTGCCGCCCCAACCACGCCCACGATCAGGCAGAACCACGAACCCGCGCGACTCAGTAATGGCATGGTTGATCTCATCACAAGAACCGGGAACGACTGCGAAGCGGGTTGAGCGCCGCCTGTCACTGAGTAGCCCGTCGGAGTTTAAGACTTCATTAATCGTTCCAGTCGTTTCTTGGCGTCAGGGATGAACCCACTTTGTGGAAACTCTTTGATAAACGCCTTCAGGGTATCGATCGCCTGCGGGATCATTCGCAGTTCCTCTTCGCAAATGGCAACCTGGAACAACGCCGCAGCCCGCCATTCAGGGAACGTCTCATACAGGATGTCAACCCGGCGGTACGCATCCGCCGCGTCTTTGTAATTCTTCTGAATGAAGTAGGTCTCAGCGATCATCAGTTGAGCCTTGCACGCCGTTTCGGTGCGCGCTCCCTTCGGTGACGCCAGCACGCGCTGAAACGCCTGACGAGCTTCGTCAAACTTCGGCAGCGGCTGCTGCTTGTACGCGCGTCCGACGATCTCATCGAGCCGGTACTGAATCTCGAAATCACCCTGCACTTGCCGGGCTCGCTCAGCCGTCTTGATGACTTCCGCATACTTCGTCTGACGCAGTTGTGATTCCGCCAGCAGCACCCACACATGTGGGAACCACTCCGACTTCACAACCAGCGGATTGCTGGCCTGCTTGGTCACTTCCAACAACGACTGCTCGGCACCAGCGAAGTCTTCCAGATTGAGCTGCGCGTTGCTGGCCTGCAGCAATGTTTCGCCCCCGTAGCGGGACTCGGCGAACTTGCCCCGCAACTCCTTCTGAGTGGCGACGACGTCCTTCCATTTTTTCTGATCGGAGTAAATCGCGATCAGCCGATACAGCGAGTCTTCCTGCACGACGGCATCCGCCTTCGCGTTCGACGCCAGTGCCCGGAAGTTCTTGGCGGCGTTCTCCAGCTTGCCCGTTACGAGTTCGCTCTCCGCCAGACTGAATTGAGCGTTGTCAGCCAGCGGACTTTCCGGAAATGCCTTGATGAGTTCCCGGAACATCTCATCTGACCGCTCGAACTTTTCGGCGTCGTACAAGACCAGAGCCCATTCGTTGAGTAGTTGATCCCGCTCCTTGGCCATCGGGAAAGCGGCATCGACTTCGGCATAGGCTTTATCCGCCGCAGTCGTATCCGCCAGCTTCACCGCAATCCGAGCCGCCTGCAGGCCAGACAAGAACGCATGCCGACTCGGCTGATACCCGCGCAGTGCCTCTGCGAATGCCTTCTGAGCATCCGGCAGCTTGTTCGCCTTCTGGAGCGAATCACCAATCATGAAGGCTGATTCGGCGGTCAGTTCATGCTTCGGATGATCCTTCACGAACTGGCGAAACTGAGTCTCTGCGCCGGCGTAGTCCATCTTCTGAAAGTGACTCCATCCAAGCCCAGACAACGCGGTCGCATGCAGCGGAGACGCCGCGTCAACACGGCTCAGCAACCCGAAGTAGTGAATCGCGCGATCCCAGTTCTGCTGGCCGTACGCGACCTCAGCCAACGCCTGAGTCGTCTTCGTGATCGAGGGACTCGCCGTGTGTTCTTTGGTGAGTCGATCAAATGCTTCGGAAGTCTTGTCCCAGTTCTTGCTTTGAGCGTATGCCAGCGAAGTGGTGCTCAGAGCCTGATCGCTCAATCCGCCCTTGGCGTTCTGCTTGAGATACGCATCCGCAACGCGAATCGCTTCATCGAACTGCCCGACCTCCAACGACAGTCCGGCATAGGCCACCAGCGTATCCGCGTAACCAATGTCCGGAGACTTCAGGATCTCATCCACCAATGGACGAAGAGCTTCAATCGCACCCGTGCGGTTGCCCCGGCTTTGGCGCAATCGAGACAGACGCAGCCGGGCATCGCGTTGCGTCTGCGGCTTCTGACTCTCCGCCGCCACCGCCTTGAAGACATCCTCAGCGGCCTGCAGGTCAGCATCGCTGCCACGCAGAATCAGGAACTGACCACGCTGCAGCTTGTGCGACATCGCAAACGCTGACTGACCATGCTCGCGAGCAAACTTGTCGAGCAGCAACTCGACCTGCTTCAGCTTGGTGACACGTTCTTCGCCCTGCAGTTTGACAATCTGTTCCAGCACGCACTCGGTCGCGAAGTACAGGCTCTGCGCGGCGTTCTGCCCCTGCGGCCAGTGCGAGGCAACTTCCGAGAACCACTTTTCAGCCTCAGCAAAACGACCTGCCCGCAATTCGGAATCGGCAAGCTGAAACGTGATCTGCTCCGCGATCGGGTCTTTACCCGCCAGCTTCAGGACACCTTCCAGAATCGTGGAAGCGCCGCTGAAGTCGCCCAGCGCCTTCGCACTCAGACCTTTCCAATAGCCGGCCGTCACCGCTTGAGCCGGCGTATCCTCAGCACGATCAAACGCCGCTTGAGCGTTCGCAAACTGACCGCGTCGATAGAGTGCATATCCAGCATTCAGTTGAGCGGTCGGCACGTAACGGCTCTTGGAGAAATCTTTCTCCAGCTTCAAATAGGCCTCAGCAGCCTCGTCGTACTTTTCTTTGGCGAACAGCAGATTGGCGAGCCCGATCTGGGCGGCATCGGCACGTGTCGCTGTCGGCGTTGCGGCCAGTTGCCGAAACAACTCAATCGCCTTGTCGGTTTGGCCCGACGCATCCAGCGAGTGAGCGAGCCCGAAGCGAGCCTCATCGGCCAGGCGACCATTGGCATACAGCTTCAGTTGCTTCTCAAAGGACGCGATCGCATCCGGGTAGCGCTTCAAACGTCGCTGAGCATCTCCCTGAAACGCCAGAGCTTCTTCGTAGTCAGGGTCCTGAGCATTGCTCTGAATCGACTTGTCGAACTCGGCAAACTCGGTCACCGCAGCTTCGAACTCGTCCAAAAAGTAGCTGCACTCCGCCGCGCGAAACCGAGCGTGCGAGATGTCCGGGCTTTGAGGAAAGTCGGTAATAAAAGTGCGGAGTGTCTTTCGGGCGGGTGCGTACTTTTCACTCTCAAACTGCGACAGACCGAGGTAGTACCGGGCCAGCGGCACGCGCTGGTGCTTGGGATACTTCCCGACAAACTTCTCAAAAGCCTCTTCGGCCAGCAGCCACTTCTCCTTCTTGAAGAGGCCCACCGCGAAGTTGTAGTCGTCGGTTGGTTCGTCGGCTCGAACGGCAACGTCCGCGGCAACCGTCAGCGTGGCCGCTAGCAATACAACCAGGAGTCGAAGTGATCCGGCACCTCTCGCAAACATGACGATATCCTCACATGAAGCCGACGAAGCGATCTGCCTCCGAAGTGTCATCGTAAGGCCCACGAAAATCGAGGAACAAGCCGTTGCTTCCCACACTTTCGCACTGACCACAGTCAGCGGCAAACTTTGCCCGACCGCTACGGACTTGTGCGGGCGGCCACCACCGGCGAACGTCTGTAGAGACGATTAAGTCGCCGGTTTCGTGGGAGCGATCACATGACGCGGATCACATTGCTGATTTTCGGGCTGCTCTGGTCGCTGGGACCGTCACCGTCGTTCGTGTTGGCTCAGGCCCCGAACGCCAAGCCTGACAAGGAACTCTACCCGGTCTCGTGGAAGACTTTTGAAGCCCGCGACAAGAACAAGGACGGTCAACTCGGCGAGGATGAATTTGTCACGACGCAACCAGCGGACAAGCAGCCCCTCTTTCGCCGCGACTTCAAGCTGCTCGACCTCAACGAAGATAAGCAACTGAGCTTCACTGAGTTCCGCAACCTGCCCGGCACTGTTCCGTTTGCCGAACGCGGACGCATGCCGGATCCGATCGTCAAACTGGTCGACGAGCAGATGCAAAAGTTCGAAGCGAGCATCAAAGACTGGGACACGGATAAGAGCGGCAAGCTGGAAGCGAACGAACTCGCGCAGTCGGAGTTCTTCGAGACGTTTGACGATCAGTTGCTGGTCTCACGCGGACCGCAGTTGTTTCTGACACGTCCGACCCAGGCTCACTGGATCGACCGCGACGGTGACGCGGGACTGAGTAAAGACGAAGTGCGTTTCGCGTTGGAGGTCTCGTTCGGCATCCGCAGTTGGGACGGCATCCTGATTCACCGCGAGACCGGATTGATCTCTCAGTCCGCAAGCTTCCGCTGGATGGACACCAACCGCGATGGCCGGGTCTCTCCCGAAGAGCACAAGCTGCGCGGCTATGATGGAGACCTCACCGAAACGCGTTTCAAACAGATCGACGCCGACAAGGACGGTGAACTTTCGTTTGAAGAATGGACTTCTTCCGAGTTCAAGCTGGTCGATCCGCTGCGTTACTTCCGCGACCGGGACACGAACCTCGATGGCCGCATCGACAAGGAAGAACTCGCTAAGACCACGCCCGCGTGGCAGGCACCCGTCGGGGCACACATCTTCCCCGGCTTTGATCTCGATCAGGATGGCAGCCTGTCGTGGCAGGAATTCGCGGCCACTCCGCTGGTCAATCAGGTCTATCAGTGGCACACGGCCATTAAAGAAACGGATGGCAACGGCAAGCTGTCCCCTGCGGAATTCGTCTTTGAATCACAGGAGCGGCACCCGCTCATGGGCGGACTGCTGGCGGAATACTTTCGGCGATACGACACCAACAAAGACGGTGCGTTGGATCATGATGAGTTCGAATTCACCACTCCCGAGGCACCGAAGTCACGCATCTACCGCATGAATATCGACGGCTCGGAACTCGAACTGCTGGCCGACATCGGGTTCGTCGGCGCGAACAGCATGGGTTCGCCGGACCTGTCTCCCGATGGAAAGATGCTGGCGTTCGACGCCACACCTGCTGTCGGAGTGGATAACGTTTTTAGTCTATCGCACATCGTGACTATGCCGCTGGAAGGTCCCGACAAAGGCAAGATGAAAGACCTCGGCTTCGGCAACTGCCCCGACTGGTCGCACGATGGCAAGCAACTGGCCTTCTTCGTCAACTCGGGGAATCCCGCCAAAGATCAACACGGTGCCTGGGTCTCCAACGCAGACGGCACCGAGCGGCGACTCATCGCGTCAAATATGTGGAACCCGAAGTTCTCACCCGATGACAAACTCATCCTGTGTGCCGACCGCTTTCGCGGAGCGAAGCAGCTCTTCCTCTACGACGTGCAGACCAAAGATGTCATGCAGGTGCTGGCAGGACACACCATCCTGGGGGTGCCAGAATTTGACCCGAGCGGCGCGAGGATCGCAGTCACGGTTTTAGAAGACAAGCAGCGCAAGATGTGCCTCATCGACCTGACCAACCAAAGCCAGCAGCCCGCCGAGCTATTCAAGCTCGGCCCGATCACGGACACGCTCTCGACATTCACAGACAGCTCGCGCCCGCAATGGTCGCCGGACGGCAAAGAACTGATCTTCACCGGCCGCACCGAAAAGGCAGGCATCCACCGCATCCTGCTCGACAAGCAGGATCAACCCTTCAGCTTCGGTCCCCCGATCCTGCCCACCGACGCCTGCGGAGTTCCCACCCCCGACCACAAGCAGATCATCTTCACATCGTCCCGCCCGCTGAAGGACTTTCCGAACCTGAAGAAGCTTTCAAATTGAGAGTTTTTGAACATAATTGCACATACGCCAAGATGAGCAATATGCCTGCAACAGGACACACGCTGTGAGTTTCGGAAGATTCGACTACCTGAACTACTTGCGACAACACCAGCTCTCGGGGGCTCACCGATTCCAACCTGTGTTTGAAGCTGTCGAGAACGGTTTCAACGCGATCGATGAGCTTAAGCCTACTGATGGGGGTGTTGTCCGAATCCTCGTGAGACGCACTCATGACCAGAAGGTTCTTGAGATGTCCGACGAGGAACGAGCATTGGCGACCCCCTCTCCGATTTCAAGCTTTGAAGTTCTCGACAATGGAATTGGGATTACAGCGAAGCACTGGGATGCGTTTGAAACTGTCTACACCAAGCACAAGGCCACTGTTGGAGGCAAAGGCATCGGTCGGCTTAGCTATCTCCAAGCATTCGAGCGAGCGGAGGTCGAAAGTTACTTCAGCGACGATACTACAAAGGTTAGACGGTTCGATATTGAACGTTCAGAAACCGGTATAACAAACGAAGTACTCACGGCCGAGAAAGAATCTTCATCGAAGAGCGGAACGCTCGTTCGGCTGCTTAACTTCGAACCAAGGCTGCAAGACAAAGCGCCCAAAAGGCTAGATGCCATCGCGGCAGAATTCGTCCGGCATTTCTTCAAACGTCTATCAATGCCAGGAGGGGCTGCATGCCTGATCGAGGATGAATGGGACAAGCAGACCATCGACCTTCGGAACTTCTGCCGTGAACGCTTTGTCATCGCCACCGAGTCGGAGCCCCTGGAGATTGACGGTCACAGTTTCTCCATCGTCCACACTCGCTGCCGCGCTCGAGTCGCCCGGCGACACGAAGTCCTGCTTTGCGCTAACGGTCGGGTCGTCTGTCCATTTGATCTACCCACCTCATGCACAACAACCAAAGAATCACTTAAAACGAACGGCATTCCGTTCTTCTACGTCGCTTTTGTCTCGGGCGAAATTCTCAATCAGAAAGTCACGGACGATCGTTTGAGCTTTTCACTTCCAATAAACGAGGACCAAGACCCACAACAGCAAACACTCCCGTTCTCCACAGAAGGTCAGCTTCCGCTTCTTTCCACCATCGTGAATAAGGTGGCAAAGAGTGCACAACGGTTTCTGAAATCTGATCTTGATCCGCTCCTCGACGCTCACCGACAACGAATCGAAGAGTTTTGCACCAAGAACGTCCTATTCAGGCCCGTCCTTAAGCATCGGCGCGAGAAGCTGATGTTGATTCCCGTTGGCTTACCGGATGATGAGTTCGAACGCGCCGTCTGGAGCGTCTACCACGAATGGAAGTCGGATATTCGGAGTCGCTTTAAGAAGATGGCTGACAGTGTTAGACAGAATGCAGAGGCGCTCCGCGACTATCGAGCACTGTATGGGGACATACTTCGCGAGCTGAGCGAAATGGCGTTTCACGAACTTGCCGGATATGTGACCGATCGCCGTGCCGTCATCGATTTTCTCGACGATCGATTAAAGCAAAGTTCAACGGGCAAGTTTCAAGATGAGGACGCTATTCATGATATTTTCTTCCCTCGAAAACAGACGTCAGACGACATTGGCTGGGATGAAAGCAACCTGTGGCTCATTGATGAGCGTTTGGCATACCAGCAGTTTGTGGCATCGGACCTCAGCTGGTCCCGACACGGCATGAGCAACTCAGAATCAAAAGATCGTGCCGATATTGCGATCTACTACGACAGGTTCTTCGACGCCACGTTTGCCTTCGCTGGGGGAGAAAGACCCTTCACCTCAGTGACTCTGATTGAATTCAAGAGGCCAGAGCGAACTCGTTACACAGATACAGAGAATCCCGTTTTCCAAGTCCTGAAGTACATTCGCGAGATTCGGAACAGTAACGCCATCACCAATGAGGGCCACACGTTTCGTGTATCGCGTGAGTCACCAATCCATGTCTATGTGATCTGCCATATGGTTGAGGAGCTTCGCCCTTACGTCGAGCAGCACAATCCCATCGAGGCTCCGAACGGCGAAGGCTTCATTTTTCACCTTGGCATCCAGAATGCGTTAATTCAGTTCATCTCGTTCGAAAAGCTCATCTCCGATGCCAAGAAGCGAAACGATGTATTCTTCCGTAAGCTCGGAATAGATGCCTAACCGAACTTGTTCGCTCGGAGTGATCACTTTTCGGATGACCCCGGAGCGATCTACGGACAACTCACAGCACGGTCCGGCAACTCTGGCATTGACGCCTCGCGGGGGCTCCGCGACGCTCCGTGTTGGGAGTGGGATCTGTCTGCGCCAAGGGAGTGGCACATGTACAAGTTGTTGTTGTGTCTGCGTTATTTGCGGACGCGCTATATTGCGCTCGCCAGCATCATCAGCGTGATGCTCGGCGTGGCCACCATGATTGTGGTCAACAGCGTCATGTCCGGGTTCGCCACCGAGATGCGGACCCGTATTCATGCCATCCACGCGGACATCAGCCTCGAAACAGGCAGTCTGGACGGTGAACCCAGCGCTCAGCAGCACATGGCGCTGATCCGCGAAGTCGCGGGGCAATACGTCGAATCGATGACAGTGTCGGTTGAAGTCTTTGGACTCATGCACTTTCGACGCGGCGGTCAGTGGATTCCACGGCCCGTGCAACTGGTGGGCATCGAGCCGGAGAGCAAGACCAAAGTCGGTCCGTACACCGAGCACCTCGACAGCTACAAGACCATCCGCGAAGACGGCGTGGTGGTGCGTCAGCCGTTGCGTTCCATGAACGAGAAGCCGGGCTGGGATCTCACTGCTGAAGCGACGGCTTATCGCAAGAAGGAGAAGGAACGCGAGCGCCTCTTCCTGAAGCACTACCTCGACCAGCAGACGGAGCAGGAACCGCTGATGGAGCGCAAGCCGAAGCTGGAAGGCGATGCTCCCAAGTTCGAAGAAGGCGCACCCGCATTCGAGAATGAAGTTCCGGAACCAAAAGAGTCGCAAGCGGCTACAGTAGAGACTGCCAACGCAACGGTTGCCGAAGACTCCCAGCCGACGATTCAGCAGGTCGGTGCCGTTCAGCCAGCGGAAGAAGAGGCTCCGAACCGCCCGAAGGATGAACCCTTCAGGATGCAGCCGTTTGTGCAACAGCAGTTCAATCCGGATGCCGTCGAACCCAGTGATCCCGATGGCCCTTACCGGGCTCGCGTGGCGTTGGGTGCGGGGCTCGTCGAGTTCATCCGCGAAATCGCTCCAAACAAGATCCGCATCGAACGCATGGTCCACCCCGGCGACGACGTGAAGATCACCACCGTCAGCGCGGGACGCCCGCCTCGCCCGGTGAGTTTCACGGCCACCGTGACGGACATCTACAAGAGCGGCATGAGTGAGTACGACTCGAATCTGGTCTTCTGCAATCTGGAGTATCTGCAGGAGATTCGCGGCATGATGGACCCGCAGACTCAAGAGCGAGCCATCACGACCGTCCAGATCAAGTTGAAGAACTACAACGACGCCAAGCTCGTGCTGCAGAAGCTGGAGAACGTCTTCCCGCCGCATCTCTATTCCGTGAAGACCTGGGAACAGAAGCAAGGCCCGTTGCTGGCTGCGGTGGACATCGAAGCCGCGATCCTGAACGTGCTGCTGTTCCTGATCATCGCCGTCGCTGGCTTCGGCATCCTGGCGATCTTCTTCATGATCGTCGTTGAGAAGACTCGTGACATCGGCATCCTGAAGGCACTCGGAGCCAGCTCACGCGGCGTGATGTCCATCTTCCTGCTGTACGGCCTGGCTCTGGGTTGCGTGGGCAGCGGAATCGGAGTGGCGTTGGGTCTGGTCTTCGTGCGGTACATCAATGAGATCGAACGCGGATTGTCGCTGGTCACCGGCCGCAAAGTCTTTGATGAGCGGATCTACTACTTCCCGTCGATTCCCACTGACGTCAACTCCTTCACGGTGTTCTGGGTGGCGATGGGTGCCATGCTGATTGCCGTCGCGGCCAGCATTCTGCCCGCTCGCCGAGCCGCTCGTCTACACCCTGTCGAAGCGTTGCGATACGAGTAACGAACAGTGTTGAAATCAGCATCTGCCGTACTGACGATCCACCGGCATCCATCTTTCGTTCGGAACGATTCATGACTCAGCAACCCGCCTCAGCGAACGAACACATCGCCTCAGTTGCCGTGGAAAAGGTGTACTTGAAAGGCAATCATAAGGTGCCCGTGTTGCGCGGCGTGCACATGTCGGTGCAACGCGGCGAGTTTGTGTCCATCATCGGTCAATCCGGGTCCGGCAAAAGCACGCTGCTGCACCTGATGGGTCTGCTGGATAAGCCCAACGTCGGCGAGATCCGTCTCGAAGGCCAGCGCGTCGATGACCTGCCAGCCGCGACGCGCGATGAACTGCGGAACCGAGTCTTTGGTTTCATCTTCCAGTTCTATCACCTGCTGCCCGAACTCAGCGTGCTGGAGAACGTGCTGTCGCCGCTGATGATTCGCGATTCCGCCCTGACTTATTGGCGACGGAAGAGCGAGTATCAAGATCGCGCGCACCAGATCATTGAGCAAGTCGGTCTGTCACATCGACTCAAGCACAAGCCGTCCGAACTTTCGGGTGGCGAGATGCAGCGTGCGGCGATCGCTCGAGCCCTCATTGCCCGCCCGTCGGTCCTGCTGGCCGATGAACCGACCGGCAATCTCGACGGACAGACCGGCCGCGACATCATCGACCTGTTGCGCACGCTCAACCAGGAACAGGGCCTGACCATCGTGATGGTGACTCATGATGAGTCCATCGCACAGCAGGCTCACCGCACCGTGCGTCTCTGCAACGGACTGGTCCAGGTCCTCAGCGACGCGGCCTGAGCGATCTCAATGAGCTCCTCCGTCCCGCAGCAGCCCGAGCGGTGATTTCCACAGGTTTTGAAAAACTCGGCAGAGCCTCGCAGACACACATCAGCAGAGTTCGATATACAAGTTGTGGCAGTTCACTCGGTTAGTCTTCGAGGGCTGAATGATGTCGCACTCCGCCTCTGATCGATCGCATGTTGGAAGCTCCGTCGCCGCTCATTTTCAGCCTGCGGGCCGGGATTTATTGCGAGTTGGCTCGCGACGCTGGTTCCTGCAGACCGGCTTGGCGGGAGTCGCCGGGCTGTCTCTGCCGCAGATGCTCGCCGCCAACGATGCTGCCAGCCGAGCCGGGAAGGCTCCCAAATCCGTCGTCATGTTCTGGTTGAGTGGCGGCTTGAGCCACATCGATTCCTGGGACGTGAAACCTGACGCTCCGCGCGAGATTCGCGGTCCATTCGAGTCCATCGCAACGAGTATCCCTGGCGTGCGATTTACCGAACACCTGCCGCTGCAGGCTTCGATCATGCACAAGTTGTCGATCATCCGATCGATCGACTGCCGATCCAGTAACCACACGCCCATCACGATGCAGGCTGGCAATCCGTTGGCCCGCAGAAGTGACGACGGCAACGACGGGCAAGGCTATCCGTCGATGGGCTCTGTCGTCGCCAAGCTGCGTGGCTCGAATGATCCCAACATGCCCGCCTTCGTTGGCCTCGCTGAAAGCTGGAAGGCTGATGTCTGGGAGTCCGGGCAGATGGGTTCTGAATACGCTCCCGTGAAGGGCAGCGAATTGGCCGGACGCTTTGCCTTGCCCGAAGGCGTTCAGCTCAACCGACTCCAAGACCGTCAGACGCTGCGACAGCAACTCGACTTCCTGCGAGCGGATATTGATCGCGCAGAGTCGATGTCGCGCAGCGATCGTTACACACAACAGGCTTATGACCTTGTCTTGTCAGGCAAGGCGCAACGAGCGTTCGCGGTCGATCAGGAATCTCAACAACTTCGCGACGCGTACGGCCGCGACTCCATCGGTGAGAAGGCCTTGCTCGCGCGGCGACTGGTTGAGTCCGGCGTCAGTTACGTGCTGGTGAGTGGCGCGTGGGGCTACTTCGATCATCACGGCGACGAAGTTCGCTGGGGCGGCATTGAGAAGGGGCTGAAGCCGCTGCTGCCGCGCATCGATCAGGTCATCTTCACGCTGATCAACGACCTCGAGTCGCGCGGGCTGCTGGATTCCACGCTGGTGCTGATGCTCGGCGAATTCGGTCGCGGCCCGGTGATGACCAAGACCGCCGGTCGAGATCACTGGACCAACTGCATGTCGATGCTGGTCGCCGGCGGCGGCCTGAAGCACGGCCAAATCATTGGGTCCACAGACGCGCGCGGATACGGAATCGTGGATCGCGTCATCACACCGCAAGACCTCGCAGCCACGATTTATCGCTACATGGGCATCGACTTGGACGCTCATTGGGTGAACCCTCAAGGTCGCCCCGTCCCGATCGTCGTCGAAGGCGGCAAGCCGATCCCCGAACTGGTCTGACCAATGTCGCTGATCACTCCGTGATCCGAACGGTGACCAGTGTCGGTTCGTTCTTCCAGCTCCACCTGATCTCGAAGGCATCCGCGGTTTTCTTGCTCGCGCTGGTTTGCAGCGTCTCGTCCAAGGGACGATTCTGCCGCCTGAAAAGCGATCGAGTAAGGAGTCGGTCGCCCATACAATGCCTCGCAGAGCTCCCGAGACATGACAACCTCAGACGCCGACTTGCGATCGCAGCGCACGCTGGCGGTCCTGTATGCCGCTGCTGCTTTTGTGAGTGCCACGCTCGTCTTCTCGGCTCAACCCATGCTGGCACGGATGCTGTTGCCGTTGTTTGGTGGTTCACCGGCCGTGTGGAACACGTGCATGCTGTTCTTTCAAACGGCACTGCTGTTGGGATACGGCTACTCGCACCTGCTGACGAGCTACGTTCCCCTGCAGAAGCAGAAGATTATCCATGTGGCGATGCTCGCCACTGCGGGAGTCGTTCTGCCGTTCCATGTCAGCGCAGATTCTTTCACTGCCTCATCAGCTCATCCGATCGCCTCGTTGATTTCGCTGCTGGTGCTGGTTGCCGGATTGCCCTTCTTCGCGGTATCGACGAACGCGCCGCTGCTGCAATCGTGGTTCGGTCACTCCCGCCATCCATCCGCCAAAGAACCTTACTTCCTCTACGCCGTCAGCAACGTCGGCAGCATGGCCGTGCTGCTTGCGTATCCGACAGTGCTCGAACCGTTGTTAGGACTGTCTCGTCAACGCCTTGTGTGGGCAGGTATCTACGGCTTGCTGGTGATCTTGATGACCGGCTGCGCGGTCCTGACGTGGCGCGACACGAAAGCCGCGCTGACCGCTACCCCCAATGAGGTTGCAGCCATACGAAAGCTCAACTGGCGCGACCGCGCCTGGTGGGTCGTCCTATCCTTCGTACCATCGAGCTGGCTGCTGAGTTCCACCGCCCGCCTGACGACGGACTTCGCACCGATTCCGTTGCTCTGGATCGTGCCGCTGGCGTTGTATCTACTGACCTTCATTCTGGTTTTCAGCCGCCGCCAATGGATTTCGCACGAAGGCATCATCCGCGCGTTTCCATATGCCGTCGTAACGTTGGTTGCCACGATGATTGTGGTTGAAGGCTGGTGGCCTGGCGCGTTGATCAACGTCGTCGTGTTCTTCATCGGCACCCTGCTTTGCCACGGCGAACTCGCGAAGCGCCGGCCAGAACCCGCTCAGCTCACGGAATACTTCTTGTGGATGTCGTTCGGTGGAGCCTTAGGTGGCGTCTTCAACAGCATCATCGCGCCGCTGGCGTTCCCGGTGCTGCTGGAGTTTCCCATCATCGTGGTGGCGGCCTGCCTCTGCCGCCCTGCCCGACCGGCCAAACCCTTCAACAGTACCGACGCCATGTTGACGATGATCACGTCGACGGTGATTGCATCTGGACTCGCGGTGCTGCCCAAGTTCCTCGACCCCGAACTGGTGATCGTCGTCTTCGCGGGTGTAGTGGTGTGCCTTGTATCCACAATGCTCGCCCGCCCGCGCTGGGTAGCCGTCATCGCCGGAGTGACGATTGTCTGGAGCCAGTTTCACGTTTGGCCGTCGATGGAGGCTGTCCATCGAACGCGCAGCTTCTTCGGCATTCATGAGATCGACGAAGACGTGCGGATGAACGACCCGCAGACGGGGCGCACGCTGCCACGTTTCCGAAGGCTGAAGCACGGCACCACGCAGCACGGCTTCCAAAGCATCGATGCCGGCCTGAGCTGTGAGCCGCTGGCCTATTATCACCGGCAAGGTCCTTTGGGTGACGTCTTCCATGTTGCAAAGTCAGATGAGCCCCAGCGGATTGGCGTCATCGGATTGGGGACTGGTGCGATGGCCTGTTACACGCAGCCGCAACGTGAGTTCGTCTTCTTTGAAATTGATCCAGTCGTCGCACAAATCGCCGAGACGCCCAAGTTCTTCTCTTATCTCAGTGACTGCAGCCAGAAGCGCTACCACATTGTTCTGGGAGACGGACGATTGATGATCGCCAAGGAGCCCGATCGCAGCTTCGACATGATCGTGCTGGACGCCTTCAGCTCAGACGCCATCCCCGTGCACCTGCTGACTCTGGAAGCACTGGAGATCTATGCCGGCAAACTGAAGGATGGCGGGCTGCTGGTGTTCCATGTTTCGAACCGGTTTCTGGATCTCACCGAGGTGCTGGCAGATTCAACATCGGCCACGGGTTGGTCGTGCCTGGCCTGCAAAGACTGGCCGCGCAGCGACGCCGAGCAGGACGCCTGGCTGGCGATCGGTAAGGCCGATTCCACCTATGTCGTCTTGGCGAAGGATGCGTCATCCCTGGATGAATTCAAGAAACAACCGCGTTGGAGACCTCAAGCACCAAGAGCCCAACCGCAACCCTGGACGGACGACTATTCGAATCTCGCCAGCATCATTCGGCGAGACAACCCTCACGGCAGGTGAGGCATCATGTCCGCGATTCGTTCACGGCTTAACGACTGTGATCCATAGCGGATCTGCGGCGAAGTTGGTCTTCATCACAAAGTTCAGCGAGACGTTCGCGGTCACCGGAACCAGTTGCTTTTCGGTCGGTGCAGCGTTGGCATCTGCCGTCAGAATGATGTGCCCCTTCACGTTCTTACCCGTAATCAGCTTTGATGATTTCCCTTCATCAAACTTTACTCCAGGCGGCAAAGTGTTCGCGAACACGGCCAAGTGCTGGAACATTACGTCGAGCGTTACGTTCGCACTGAAGTCGGGAGCACGCTCAAGTTCCACTTCGATCTTCTTAGTTTCGCCGGGCTTCAGCGTGATGTCGTACTCGCTGAGCTTCACCACGCGGATGTCGGTCGGAGCACCAATCGACAGCGTGTGCATCTCGACGGGCCAGTGACCTCGGCCACCACCCGGCTGGTAGGTCTCCTGATAAACCGCCGCCACTGCTGAAAGTTCCACCGGCGGATTGTCGCCTTCCTTAAGAGTCGACGTGCCTCGAATGGTGACGTTGTGAATTGAAACGGGTGCATCTGGAGCAGCCTTGAAGATGATACAACCATCTTCGGCTTTGTCGGGCAGAATGCGGCCGCAGGTCGCGGCAATGGTCGGCGGCAAGCCGTCCACATGCAGTTGTACCTCGCCCGTGAAGCCGGCTTTGCGCTCGATCTTCACGAACAAGACGCTATTACCGCCGGGACCGAGCAAGGTCTTGTCGGTATCCGCATAGAGTCGGAAATGCGGCTCGGACTTGGTGGCTTCAATGAAGTACACACTGCTGTCACCGCCACGCAGGTGCATGTCTCGAATCTCGATGACGTAAGTTCCGTCGGCCGGTGCGGCCCAATTGTCGACGCGCGAATCCTGCGAGCCCCGCTTGCCGTCGCGCAGGTCATCGTTCTCCGCCAGTTGCACGCCCTTGTCGTTCAGAATCCGCAGATACGGGTCCATCGCGGACTGGTAACGACGAGCACGGACTTCGAAGTTGAACTTGTCACCCTTCTTGGCTTCGAACTTGAAGCAGTCAACATCGTTCTCGGCGTTGATGCGGCCATTGATACCGGCCGGCAAAGTCACCGCCTGAGCTTTATCGAACGTGGCATTGTCACCGTCGGCCTCTTGGCTCACTGGTAACGTGGTCGCAAATACCGCCACGGGATTGGATTGATCACTACCCAGTGGCAACCGAGCCCACGTCGGCCCGGCGGGAGTATCCGCTCCCAACTTGAAAGGCACAGTCTTCTGCTCGGGCAGTTGAGTTCCGATCAACGTCAACGAAGCGTCTTGTCCAATCGGAATGCCCAGCGGATACACGTTGGTGATAAAGGGACGAGGTGAGATCTCAACGGCGTATTCCCAATACTGGTTGCCCTCGTAGCGGACGTCGCGCAGTTCCAGGAAGTAGTCGCCCGCCTGGACAAACTTGTGAGACAGGAATGGGTCGCCGAAGAAGTAATTGTCCGACGACGCGATCGTCGAACCGTTCGAGTTGCGAATCGTCATCAGCGGATCAGCGTGGTTCTGCAGATCGTGAATGCGATCCTGCAGACGACTGCAACGCACGTGAAAGTGCAGCTCGGTCCCAGCCTCGACCTTGAACTTGTAGAAGTCTACGTCTTCGGCTTTCTCGATCAGGCCGCAGACTGTCGCGGGCAGAGCGATCTCCTGGGCCTGAGCCAGTTCATCGTTCTTGGCCGCTTCGGTGATAACCGGATCTCGCGCGATGACTAACTGACCAACCGTGCTGACGCCCTGCGGCGTCGCAATCTTCACGTCGCGCACGCCGGGCATCGCGGCGGCATCGACGTTGAACTTCACTTTCATCTTGGTGAGTTCCGGCTTCATGCCTTCTTTCTTCTCGGGATGCAGAACCTCACCAGTCACCCCCGTCCCGCTGACAAGCACCTGGTACGCGCCAAACATGCTGTAGCGTGAGTTGAACTCCACCTCAGCCGCCTGGCCGACTTGAACAGCAACGGGCTTGAGGCTCATCACCATCGGATATCCGGTTTGAGCATTCGCAGTCTGGAGGCTCAACGCCAGCAACATCAGGCAGCAGCAAATTCGTTTCATGAAACTAATCCAAATCGGTGGAACCGGTGGTCGGTGTGTTCTGGGTCATTCGATCTGCCTCGCGCAGCAACTTCGCGAGCGGCAGTTCAAACCCAGGCAGCAGCGGAGTGGTGTAAGTGTCGGCTTCGCTGATGATGATCTCTTCCGCAGAGCTCGGTGAGGCAAAGCGGAATACCGTCATCTGCCGACGGAAACGATCGACGATCCAGTATTCACGAATACCGACCGCCTGATATTCAGCCCGTTTGACCACGAAGTCTCGATGACGATCGCGCTTGTCGACAGAGACGAACTCCACGGCAATCGCGGGCAGGTCACGCATCACATCCGGAGCATGTCCCAGGCCAACCCAGATCACTCGATCCGCTCTGCGCCGGTTATGAGTCCCCCGGACATGGTTCTCATAGATAGTGGCATCCAGGCAGTTTCCCTGGGGATGCGTCTGTTGATAGGCGTAAAGCAAGTGTCCCAACAAATCGTTCGGAGAGCGCTCACCAATATCAACCGGTGGTGAAACAACGAGGACTCCTTCGATCAACTCGTAGGAATAGGTTTCGTCACAGCGAGCCGTATCAAATTCGTCCGGAGTCAGATACGAGCCTGCCAACCCCGGGTGGAGGTAGAGGCCGTCGGTTGGAGGTGCTGTGGCAATCATGGGTGTCTGAAATAGCTGAGTTAAATCGAAGAAATCAGTCGAACGTCCGCGTCGTCGAGAAACTCGCAACTTGAATGCCAAGTAGGCCGGACAATCCTGTCCGGCTTTCGGACAAGGTTGTCCGACCTACAAACCTACTAATGCACGAACAGGAAATACTTCGAGTTCATCAAGGCCCACAGCACGTCTTCGTAGCCTTCTTGAGGTGAACCGGCCTGAGAGACAATCTCTTGAGCGGCGGTCAGTTCTTCGGGTCGAGGAGCGCGGCACAGGGCTGCCAGATAGAGTTCGTTGATGATGTCGTCTCCGCCGGTCTTGGCGGCAATGAGCTTCGCGATGCGGCCCTTCTTGTCAGAGAGCTTCGATGCCAATGTGTCGCCGTTGAGCGTGTGCAGCGCTTGAGTCAGGTTCTCATCGGGAGCGCGTTCGCATTCGCACACGCTGACTCGGCGCGGCTTCGCGAAGGTGTTGAGGAAGTAGTTGGGATACTCAGCGTCCGGCAGTTCGATCGCTCGCGTACCCAGCGGCAGATTGTTGTGCTTGGTTCGCGAATCCGTGACTTGATCAATCGCATCCAGCAACGGCTCAGCACTGATCCGCTTCACGAAATAATGGCTGTAGAACCGCAAA
>CAYLTY010000056.1:0-38469 GCA_964386705.1 uncultured Planctomycetaceae bacterium | reverse complement strand
ACGGGCTGTGGAAACTCTCATACCGCCTGGCTCAGGAAATGGGGAGCAGGTCAGACGGCTTCTGCTGGTTTTCAAGTTGCCCGAAGTTTGTTGGACCAGCCTAATGAACCTGCCCTAGGTCTCGAAATCGAGGCGTCGTTAGATTTCATAGCACTTTTCACCACCAGCATCCTCTATGGCACCTTCAACCTTGTATTCGATGCTTGTGTCAGGTGGTGGATCGCTGTCGAGGCCGTACTTATGGTCTGCCGTATCGCCCGAGTCGCTGACGTATACTTGAATATGGTTCCTACCATCGTCTGCCAGGGTATCGTCAGTGCCACCTGACACCCAATGGTCGGCTGCGCTATCACCAATAGTTTCGCCATCAGCGCCGCCGTTTATCGGATTGATGCTCTGCGGCTGCTCAGCGTCAGAGGCTGGCGTGGTCTCAGATTGCATGGAGGCGTCATCCTCGTACCAAGATGCGGGGACAAGCTTCACTCCAGATCGCCATCGCTCTTTGACGGAGTCTTGGAACCAGCCCTCATTCAAGTCAGCATGATCTGTGATGATGACCTGTAATTTTGGATACAAAGAAGCAGTAACGTCGAAAATGAACTCGAACAGTCTTTTTACGGCTGCACGGTCGTCATCAGCCAGTTCGTCCAGAGATCTGTCGGCCTTTGGTTCCGATGGGAAGTACACCTGCGTTGGTTGATCTAACATCAGCAGTCCTGGAACCGGACGATTCTTCTCAGCAAACCACTTTTGCAACGCAAGGTGGGTAATGACGTGGTAGCCCATCCAATTCTCACCACTGCCCATCTGAGACATGCGAATTGGCCCGGATTCCCGATAGGCAATGACCGTTAGATTCTTCATGTCGAAGCCAATCGGCGACTCACTGTGTTCGAGGTCCAACCGCTTCGCCCATTCCGACATTGTCCTCCCAATTACTTGGAGCATTGAATTCAGCTGGTCTTCAAGCAAGTCTTCGGACAATCCCGCTTCCAAGTCGGCGACTCGACTTCGCAACGTACCGACTTGGAGTTGCAGCGCACTTCCGTCATCGACCTGAAGCAGGCTATCGAAGAACAAGCTCAGTCTCCCTACAACACGAGCTTGCTCAACCACTCGATTTCGCTGTTGCTGCAAGACCTCCTCTTGAGCGATCAATGCTTCTATCGATGCCTTGCTCTCGGTTAACTCTTGGCGCAACTGGCTCTGGCGGTTTTCCTTCTCCGCAATGTATGCCTCCAAACGAGGACGCTGGCGAGTTGTAGCCGCCATCTGTTTTTCAAGACTGGCGAGATGGTTCCGAATTGCTTCGGCCTTTGGAACTGAGCTATTCAGTTCGTGCTCGCAGATTGGGCATCTGCTCACCACGGGATCTGTCGGAAACAAATTGATAGCAGCCAATCGATGTTTTTGGTCGCTAGCTTCAACTCCGAATTCGTCCTCAGCAGCTGCGAACGATCGAGCTGCTTCAATTTCGTTCTGAATCGTTCGGTATTCGGTGAGAAGAGCGTCACGTGCCTGCTGCAATGTTGTCAACGACGTGCCTTGCGGAGAGTCAGTTTGGGCGGGAGTCCACGACAGCAATCCACGAAGGATTTCTACGGCTTCGGCACCCTGTGCTGCGCCGACTACAGGACCAACCAATCCGACATTCCGAGCCTCAGTGAGAATTGATGCAGCTCTTGAATTATCTTGTCCCCTAACCGATTCCTCATCAGCAAGTCGCCGTTCTAGCAGCTTCAGGTCTCGCTTCGCTCGCCGCAGTTTCTGTAAGCGATCAAATTGATCGTCACCGGTCGCACCAAGAAAATAGGGTAAAGAGTCCTTAATGGCCTGTGGAACAAACGGCTCCTCCTGCCGGAAGAACATCATGTTCCGGTCTGCTATCCTGTACTGCGGCTGAAAAAGCAAAAAGCGAGCATGTTTGATGTTGGCTTGGAGCGGCGATCTACTTTGTCCCTCACTTGGAACATTCTCATTAGCACTAATGCCAACCGCTTCTGTGAGAAAGTCTGCGAGAGCTTCGGAATTCGTCGTTCTTCGAAGGGCTGCAAACGCAGGAAGTGCGAGATCGCCACCTACCTCTAGGAATACGTCGGTTGTGGTAGACGCCCCTCCGGTTGGCGCTGGCCGTCCAATTACAGCTTGGCCGCTCGGCAACTGCACATGCAGCACATACCAAGTCACTTTGTCCCGAATCACGCCGGAAGGAATCGTGAAATCATTTCGCCCAAGACAATAGTCAACGATGTCAATGAGCGCCGTTTTTCCGGTTTTCGACGCACCTGTGATGATATTGACTTTGCCGAGATCAAAGCGAATCACTCGACTCTCACCACTGACGTTGTAGATCGCTAGCGCCAATAGTTGGAGGCTCATGGCCGCACCCCCAGAAGCGTAAGAAGTGTCACTGGGGTACCAGAAAGAGCGAACCACCTTCCTATGAACTCGGCTCGATTCAAGGTCATTTTGACCTCATTGCTGACAGTCTTGTAGTTAGCCACTTTCTTTAACGGTGTTCCACCTGGATGAAGTGAGCCTTCATCGTCAATCATCAATACTTCTCTTTGGCAAGCGAACAAAATCGCCTCTTTGGTAAATGGGACCAGAGATCGTGTTCGCTCCGGAAATTGGATTACAATATCTCGATTCTCTTGCAACCAGGTATGCAGCAAGGTTGATACGGCTCTTGGCAAACGACTTCTCGTGGCCTCGTGTAATGCAATCGGAAAGACAAGGAACGCAAGCTCAAATGGCATTCCGACGCTAGCTTCCCGCAAGTATCCCGACACTGCCATGCGTAATGCAGCGCCAGTGAATGCAGGATTAAGCAAGTTGGCGACTTCGGTGGGACGTTGCGCCCAGTCTGTACTCACGATGCACCTCCATTCGAGCCACCAGCCGTGGAGGGAAGTCGGCTTTCATATTCTGGATGCCAACCAACTCTGAGGCATTCGGCAAGGATGTGGAACGACCCCCGAGTCATATACTGCGACTGAAACTGCGGACGGACCCAAAGAGCACTTTGGGATGGGGCGTCGGTTTCGACCCACTGATACAAGCTCAAGCCCTGTCGAGCCAAATGATGATCATCATCACTGTCTTCAACCGCATCCTTCATGATGAGGAACTTAAGTTTCCAACTATCAACAAGGCGGCTCTCAAAGTTCAATAAATCAGCCATACCGATCAGATTGTCTTTTACCCATCTGGAACGCTGGGTGAAGGCTCGATAATGATCCTCTTGCGCCACTCTGAGGCGATGCTTCGATAGTCCAATCAGGAGCAATTGGAGAACAAACATGCGGTCATCTGTGCTCGGGGTTGCTTCGGGCGGCAAGTGCTCCATGATGAGGTCGTCTGGCAAGCAATCTTGTTGAAACTGACCTCGAAGCTCGTGAACTTGGCGCTGGATGGCCTGTACGGGTATCGGTTGGTTAGTGCTCGCCGATAAATGCACAACCACCCGCTGATACCACCAACCCTGCAACCGTTCCACGAACGCTAGGCGATGTTGTGGCTCGACGGCATGGCGAACTGCCTCCCCAATGGCCTTCTGAAGATCAACGGCCATCAAAGATGTATCAAGAAGGATCATTGCCTTGAACAACTTGAT
The DNA here is from genome assembly GCA_964386705.1 of uncultured Planctomycetaceae bacterium. Taxonomy (GTDB): domain Bacteria; phylum Planctomycetota; class Planctomycetia; order Planctomycetales; family Planctomycetaceae; genus AM-0621. The sequence continues at coordinate 34,853 of CAYLTY010000056.1, read as the reverse complement.
CCGCTGCGAATTATTCAGTCCGGTGTATACAGCGAAAGCCTCTTTGATCAGTTCGTTGGTTGATGCTGCGCCGGCTTTTTCCAACTTTGAGCGTGCCTCTTCCGGTTTCCGCACCTGTTCGTCAGGAGATAGAAAGCGAATCGCATTGCGATTGGTGGGAGTCGTCGTTGTCAAAAGACAGAAGGTCGCTTTGTCTAAATCAATTTGCTTCTTTACGACAGCTTCCGACCAAATCCGAATCGTCTTCCAAATATCAGGACTGGAGTCCCCCAAGCCTCCTGCCCGGCTGATGTGGTGCTTCACTTGAAGCAGTTGCTTGGCAACGTCAGCTGAGGATGGATTCTCATGAAAAGCGATGTCATCTAGCTTTTCGATACTGATACAGAGATTCGGCTCCTCGTCCTGCTGCAATCCCAGTAAGAGGGCGTACTGGCACTGGTGCAAGTATCCAAGGGCTGGTCTTGAAGCATCGAATAGAGACGAATCAGCGGACATCGCACTCTGCTCCTTCTATCTCTGGATGTTCCCCAAGGAAGCGGCCAAGACAGCGACAGAAAAAACTCAACCACTGCACTCGGCACACAGTCTTAGCTTTCGTCGCAAGGCACTGGAACCGGAGGACCATACTATTGCACAGTTCCATACTGGACAACAAAGCCAACACCCGAGGGGATAAGTTCTTGGCGACGCTCAACGGGTTAGCAAGACGGTAGATGCAATCGATGTGTTGTTAAACCGGAATCCAGTGAAGAGTCATCCATGTGACAACGAAGCAGCTTGAATGAGCGTCTCCTTCTGCCGCCGTGTCAGAGCTTTGATGGACAGCTCTCGTTTCAGCGCCAAACTCCGACTGTCTTGAGGTTCTTGATAGACCAACTCAACGGGCAGGCGAGTGCGAGTGTAGCGTGACGCCTTCCCTGCGTTGTGCTGAGTCAAACGACGGGACACGTCGTTGCTGATGCCGGTGTAGAGCGTGCCATCGGCGCATCGCAGGATGTAGACGAACCAGCCTTTCTCTAATGATTCAGATGATCGTGTTTGTGCCATCTCGAAACTCACATCGCCTTCACCGCAGATCGATCAGTTGGAACTCGGGCTTAACTCAGGCCGAGTGTGAGGTCGTTCAAATCCTGAGGAACGACATCATGAGCAGTGAGTATGGCTCGTTGCTCAGAATCCAGAGTTGGAGCAATACCCACATACTCTTTTGCCCAACCCTGATACTGTGGCATCGCCTGGAGAAAGCGGTCCACGTGCTGCTTGAAGTTATTCACGTCGGATAACAACCTCTTCGGCGAGCGTTTGCACGACCCAAAACGAATTCGCTCGGTTGATTCATTGACCGCCACCAGATCAATCTCAGTGTTGGCCTTGTCCCAGTAACCTTGAACTCGATGCGTGATTGGAAAATCTCCCATTCCCTTCCGACTGCGTTCTTCGTAAAGCTGGCCTGCGAGCTTTTCCAACGCCCCGCCCTCAACATCAACAAGTCGCTGATCAGCTTCATCAATCAGGTCGTTGAGCGGCCGAAACGCCAGGGCAGAGACGGGGTTTGCTAATGCCGCCAGCCATGAACGAAGGAAGTTGTCTGTGATGTAGTAACGGCTTCGCTTGGCTTCAGGTTTAGCAAAGACCGGAAGCTTTCTCTCAATCAAGCCAAATCGCTCAATGAGGACTTTCAGGTAACCGCCGATTTGTGTGTCAGGACTGCCGCTGGCTTCTCGGATGGCTTGCACCAGCTCGTTATGCTTTCGGCCGGGGTTGCGGGCGACGAACTTCAAGACCACGTCATACCGTCCACGAAGTTCACGCAGAAACCAGTTCTCAGCTTCGGAACGCAGCGGCGATGAACTCTCGAAGAAGATGCGCCGCAGCAGCGTCTTCCGTTCGGCCGCCAGCACGCCTTGCTCAAAGCAGTCACGGTAGAACTTGGGAACGCCTTCGAAGAGATTCCACAGAAACAACAACCGCTCCGGGGACGGATCAGCGTGATCTCGAATCAGGGACACAACGGAGCCGATATCAAGGTGCGTCAAATTGATGGTGTCAGTGACTCGGTTGTAAAGCGGTGCAGTGCGGTCTTCGAGCAGAGCTACCATTTCAGTATGAATTGACCCGAGCACGACTAATCCGCCCGGCACCTGATCGGCCTTTGCCGCCAGTCGATCCACTCCGGCTTGTAAGTACGAGCAGAACTCCTCGTAGCCCTTGCGATTGAAGTATTGAAATTCATCAAGAATCAGGACGTAACCGTCCTCTGCCATTGCTTCCAAGAGCTTCGCCAGCTGTAGCAGGTCATTGGGTCGAGGATGTCGGTCGGCGGGGACCTGGAACGTCTCCAAAGCGTCCTTAACCGCTGACAGAACCCCTGCTGGCTCCGAGTCAGGAACTTGGACGTAGAACACAGGCTGCTTGTTGCCAAGCTCTTGCATTGCTTGCTGGATGAGTGTCGTCTTCCCAATCCGTCTCCGACCGGTGACCTTGGCGAAGAACCAACGCTTGCGGTCGAGCATTCGCTCTAAGTCTGCAAGTTGTTCCCGACGACCGTAGAACTTCCAGTCAGCCATGCTCGCCTCATGAGATAACGCCCCCCTACCACAACAAGATAAAGCAACATTACCTTATGCTTTCAGGGGTCGCAAGATTCAGCAATCGAGTCGCACCGGCGCTTTTCGGCGCAGGGAAATCGGCCGTTTAGCCTGGACAGGATCAAACTCTGCGTTACTTTCGTAACTCCTTATCTTGACTGACTGTAGCACATTCGTTGAACAGCACTATGTCGTCTGGACGCCCCTCAAAAACGGGGGAAAAATGGGGGTGCCTTCGGAGCCGTCACGGCGGTAGCCGGAGACAACCAAAGCACGCTCCAATCCCGCCGATTGAGCCGCCAAAACGGGCTCTTAGCGGGCTGATCGTTTGAGATGACTGATGGGCGTGAATGCTGAGTTCGGCCGTCCGCAGTTCAGGCGATTCAGGCCAGGACCAACGCCATTCACTTCCAGTTGCGGGCCTGCGAGTCAACGGGTCTTGCTCGACGTAGGTGCCGTCCCCAATCGCCTGTAGGCCCGCTCCGATTAGGAATCCTTTGCGAATGGAGAAACTCGTCAGATACGAATTCGAGTCCGGGAAGATCTGCAGGCCCTGGGTGCTATTTCGTCCAAATAGCACATTGAGGTCCGTCTTAATCAGCCCGACGCCGCCTTGTAGTTTCGCCGCACCTTCAACGGTATAAACCCGCGCCGCCTCACCGAGGCGTGCTCGCCGATTGAGCCTCATCCCGCCGAAGCCATCAAGCGTCGTCGTCACGAATCTCATCGTATCAATCGTGACTTCGGGAACTGGCAGTGTGAGTTCATAAAACTGCCCATTGACCGCGAGTAATCCCGGATCGCTTTTCGTCCCCAGTGACCCCGTCGCCGCCGATCCCCCGACGATTAGCCCCGTCACTTTCAGAGCCAGCGGCACCTGAGCGCCATAGAATCCGAACGAGTTACCCGGCACTGTGCGATCGGAGTTGGTAATACTGGTATAACGCGGGTAATACTTCAGCTTAAGATCGCTCCCCGTTCCGAGTTCGATCGCCTCGAAAGTTGTGCTGTATTGGCCGCTGCTATTGACTCGCGTCTCGCCAATTTGCACCGAACTGACCGTCACATCCTCAATCGGCTGCAAGACCCCGTTAGCAAGTGTGATAGTCATGTTCGGCGCCGTGAACCGTACGGGACTCGATCCAATGCCCAGGTTCTCGACGGTCAACGCCGTACTGCTCAATTGAAGCTTAAGCCTTGCGGGCAAGCCCTGAACGCGGAACTGACCGAACGGCAGTCCGGCACTGCTCGGCACGTATTGGACCGTGATGTTCCTGGCAATTGCTTCCCGCTCTTCGGGTTGTTGTTGAGCAAGCGACGACGGCAACTTGAAGAATGAGCCATTTGATACCAGTCGTCGCAGCTCAGCCTGAAGACCGGCCGCAAAGCTCGCCCGATCGACGATCCCGTCTGGATCATCAACGGCGCGTGTCACAAATGGACTTACTTGCACGGTCTTCTTGGCCGCGAGGCTATAAGCAAAACTCGTATCCTGATCGCGGTAGATAAACGCGTTCAGGACCCCACGTTCACTCTGCGGCGTGAAGACTTGCGTAATGTTCTCGTAGAACGAACTGGATGCGGCGCCGGTGAGTTCGTCGGGCGTTGTTGTGAAGTTGTTGAGGCCGATGACAAACTTACTGTTGATCGTATCAACTCCGAACGACACACTGTCCTGGGATGTAAATTTGATGCCGCCAATCTCAGCCGACACAAAGCTGATGAACCGAGAAGTCTCGACCTTTCCGCTGCGGAGATCGACGCGCAAGGCTGGTTGATTACTTCCCTTGTCAATGCGAACCGTGAGGCTCCCGCCTTCGAACTCTGCGGTTGCTTCGACGCTGTCAGTCTTCGAGTTAAATTGTAATTGCGTCTGAGCCTTATCAGCCGACTTGAGAATAAACGGCGTTCCGGCCTTCACCGAGAAATTAAGGCCATTGAGCGAGAACACCGAAATGGGTCGCGGATTACCCGATGGATCGCTGACCGGATGCAGGTGATATTCGCTCCCGATATCGACGACACGATATCCGAGCAGAGTTTCAACGGTGTTAAAGGAACTCGTCGTATGAAACTGCCCGACAACGCCAGAAGTCTCAACGAGCCCCTTCATCACGCGCGTGCCAGTAGTTTTGCCAGTGAGATTCGGGTAGTAACTGGAAGTGTAGTCAACGTCGGTGGGCACGAAGGATTCGACGTTATATAGCGGCGAAGCGAATCCATTCGGGATACTAAATCGCGTCGAGTCGAGATTGACTGTCACTTGTCCGGAGTCTTGCGTCGAAAGCAGCAGCGACATAGCCGGAGTGGAGATCGCGACATTGGTACCGTCGACCTTGATAAGGGGCGGATCAAACCAGACGGAGCCGCCGAATGTTACAACATATCCCGCCGCATTCGCCCCTTCCGCCGAGTCGACATCAGATACTGCGACAAACCCGCCAGCACCGCCGATATTGGGCAGTTTATTGAGGGCTTCTTCGATCTCCTGAGCGCTGGATGTCTTCTTGAGCGATTCGGTCGTCTGCCCATTCCATGTGAGCCTGAACTGCGGCGACGCTATTTTGTCGATATCGATAATCTGCCGGTTGGCGCCAGTTGGCCTCACGGACAGGAAACGATCCCTCTGGGAAAACGTAAACGACGTTGTTCTCTGGTTAATAATGAAGTCGGTGTATGGATCGTAGTCTGCGAAATAGCTGGGGCTTTTCACAGATGCGAAGCCAGTGCCGGTGCGATTGAGTCCAGTCAGCTCGCGAGCGAGTTTGTCGGCCGTGGCATCATCGAAGTTGGGCAGCAGATAGAACGCTCCGCTGTCGATATATAAGTTATTCCGTTGTGCATCGAACGCTGCTCCCGACGGCGCATAGACCCTCGCCCCCAAAATAGTGTCTTTCGGGTTTTGTTGAGTCAGCGTTACTGGATTCTCGGTTTCGTAGTAGGTCAGACTCGGAGCCACACCCCCGCTACTCTGCGCCCAAGGCTGCCGATCGCCTTCTGCCGAAACTTGTCGAGCGACGGGCGATACTGGAAAGATAGTCTTTGCGAAATTGAAGAGATCGTAAGATGAGAGTACCAGACGCTCTTCGAGCTTCTCAATCAGTGCAGCTCGCGGCGAAAAATCCTGGCGAGCACGCCTCTGGGGAGACTTCCGTCGAGCTTTGCGGTTCGGTATCGGGGTATATCGACCAAGCAGGAAGGATGCGGGGCGAGGATTCAACTGATGGTTCCAGCTTACGTGGTTTGATCTCAACGTGTCCGGGTCTCAGCCATCAGACAGAGTTGCAGTCTGCGTTGGCAGGCGGACGCAAAAACCAATTTCGTTGCGAGTCACCCGATTCGAGGGGCAATCGGATTGGAGACAAACGGTGGCGCGTACTAACCAGGCCCAACTGGCGTCCCATCTAGCAATCTCGTCGATTGGGGAATCCAGTCGTACCGCCGCGTCGAATTCGTCGTCGACAGATGGTTTGCAGCGATGAGCGAACTATGGATCTAGTCGCGCTAAATGCAACGAACGCTGGGCCAACCGCTGAATTGCCGCTATCGGGTTCGCTCGGCCCAATTGATGGGCCTTACTCGTGCCACTTCTCTAACCACTGCCGCGATCTTGTCGCACGAAATTGGCTGGCAGGAACTTCAAGAATGCTGCTTTCGACATGTTTGGCCCGAGCGTCAAGCGAAGGGTTGTCCCGACTTTCATCCGACTGGCTGATGATTCACAAAGTCGAACCTGACAAGCAGTCAGGTCTCATCAATGAAAGCACGCGCAGTTGGTGCAAATGAGTAATCGGCGAGCCTACATTACGCGAGTACGCAGCCTCAAATTTCGCAAGTTTCCCGTTACAGAGAGTCACTTGAGACGGTATTTCACGCCGACCCATTGCACGCACACCCAACAGGGCCTACAGGGAGCTTAAGTGTCGCTGATTGTTCATATTCGCCCGAAAGATGCTCCCTAATTCGATTTCCGGATTCATTCGAGAACGTCCAGAGGGCGCCAAGCCTCTGCAGCAGCGTCAGCAATCCTGTGCCACGAATTCCGAGAGTACTCAATTACTAGTCTGTGGATGGCAACACGGCGAAGACCGCTGAGCCAGGTGGCCACAATTCCACCGCGCGTTCGTAGTCGCGTGCCAACCATGGAAGCGATGCTGTTTAGTCGAAGGTACGTTCAACATCGCGGCGATATAACAACAGTATGAACTCATTTGTAGGTACTGAGCGCACGGGCGCATTGAAATTTATCCTGAGGCGGCGAACGTCAGACACTGCGATATTCGCCCAATGCTTCGAGAAAGCGCAGTTGCCTGCGTCTCCTCAAAAAATGAGCCCAAGGACGATAGACGAAACGACCTTATTCCAACGTACCAGCTCCATACGGGTGCCGATCTGAAGCGCCCACCGGCACCTGGGCCGTCATACTCAGGTTGTATGAAATTGCGACCTAACCGGGAGTCGAGACACCGTACACGCAATCGCGGCTATACCAAGCTGTCCTGCAGCAACCGCGCGATCAACTAGACCCCAGTCTCGGCTACGAAGCCTTAAGTGGTTTCAGGGATGAATGTTAGGCCGGGGGATGATTCGATCACATGTTCAAGGACAAGTGCAATGGATGGCACGGTGGTCAAGAGTCTTGAGGCATCGTTGTGGGCCTTTCACGACGCCGACACGTTCGAAGCTGCCGTCTTGAAGGCAGTCAATCTGGGTGATGACGCCGATACCACCGGAGCCATCTGCGGCCAGTTAGCCGGAGCATATTGGGGCGAGTCTGGCATTTCCGAATCGCTCCGGTCGGGACTGGCACGCAAGGATCTGCAGGAGCAAGCATTGGCGGGCCTTGTGGACGATCAAAGACTGCCGTGAAGCGTGAGGCACAATCTCACATCAACGCGGTCGAGTAGGCCACGCCTTCTCAATGTGTGTCGACACCTGCCGTACTTGAATTACGTCGCCGCTCTCGTCTCGCAGCGAGATCGTCAGCAGGCGTGCATATTGGTCGATTCCCAGATACGTCATCGTGCTGCTCCTTTTGGACTGAGGAGATTGCGACGCAAACTCACTCTACAAGCGTGGCAAAAGTTTCGATTTCGCAACCACCCTCTTTCATGGATATCAAAGGGACGCCAATACTCTTGTAACGGACACCGCTGGCTGCATTGCATTCGTTGCGAGCGCCGTCAATACATCGGGCCGAGTTAGAGCGTCCAACATCAGGCGTGCGTGAACAGGTCATTTACGACATGGCCACCCTCTGGGCCGGTAAGGCGGTGATGGCGGCCAGCGTACCAGTAGGTCAAATCGTTGGCCGGCAGCCCGAGGGCGTGCAAGATCGTCGCGTGCAAGTCGCGAAAGTGGACTTTGCCTTCCACGACTTGAGCACCGTTCTCACTGGTCTTGCCATGCACATGGCCGCGTTTCATGCCACCGCCCGCGACCCAAAATGTGAAACCTCGATATTGGTGATCCGTGTCATCCTTGCCGTCTTCTGGAGTCAAGCCGGGGCGACCGAACTCACCGCCCCAGACGACAAGCGTGTCGTCCAGCAGCCCGCGTTGATCGAGGTCTTCCAGCAATGCGGCTGTGGAAGCATCTGTCGCAGCGCAATTGGCCTGAAGGTCGCGACGGTGATTCTTGTGTTGATCCCAACTGCCATGATTCACTTCGACAAACCGCACCCCGGCTTCAAGGAAGCGCCGAGCCAATAGGCACTGCCGCCCGAAATCGGACTCTTTGCAGACTCCGACGGATTCACCTTGTTGGCCGACGCGATAGCGACTCAGCGTGTCTTGTGTCTCCTGATTGAGATCCAGCAGTCCAGGTGCCGCGGCTTGCATCTGAAATCCCAATTCCATCGACTGAATGGCGCTTTCGAGTTTGTCATCGAGCGGTCGCTCGGCCAGATGCTGACGATTGAGCGACTGGATCAGATCCAGCTGCTTACGCTTCGATGCCAGCGGCAAATGATTACTCGACACATTGCTGATCGTCGCCGTGGACATATTCTCGCCGTTCACGCCGATCGGAGTGCCAGTATAAATTGACGGTAGAAATGCGCTCGAATAGACGGAACTCTTCGATGTGTTGAGGCTGATAAATCCTGGCAGGTTCTGGTTCTCAGTTCCCAGTCCGTAAGAGATCCAGGCACCGAGGCTCGGTCGGGATCGCAAACGATCGCCCGTGTGAAGCTGCAAAAACGACTGCGCGTGAATTCCCGTGTCGGCATACATGCCATTGATGACGCACAGCTTGTCGGCATGCTTGGCAGTCTCGGGCAGCAACTCCGAAATCCACATTCCGCAGTCGCCATGCTGACGAAACCGGTAGACCGAGCCGGGGTGTTTCTTATTACCCGTCTGCGGCTTGTAATCCAGCATATCTAATTGAGCAGGTCCGCCGCTCATGCAGAGGAAGACCACCCGCTTTGCAGTTGCAGGCAGAGGCGGCGTCCTTGCGGCCAGTGAGTCGAGCGTGTCTGCGGAACTCTGCGATGACGCGCGAGCCTGGTCGCTCAGCAGGGCCTGCAATGCTAGGTAGCCGAATCCGCAAGGAGCAGCCTGCAACAGAGAGCGGCGCGAAAGATTCATGGATGTTCTCGAAGCGGTCACACACACCGACCATCACTTAATCGACATACCGGAATTCATTCGACACCAATAATGCCTGGCACAAGCTGGCCCAGGCTTTCAGTTCCTTGTGGTCGTTCGAATTCGGCTCAGAACCTAAGTCAGAGGCGGTCGTCCGAACAAGCTCGATAGCTTGTTCAAGTTCTCTCTCGCTCGGATCGCGCAAGAGTGCTCGCTGCCACGCCCTCCTGACACGTCCCTGTGGATCAGCAGTATGGTCCATTACCGTCCGAGCGAACAATTCCGCCTGCTCGATCACGAACGGGCTGTTGAAAAGATGCAGAGCCTGACTCGGAATCGTGCTGATATCCCGCTTGCCGGTCACCGTGGTGAAAGCTGGCAGATCAAACGCCGCCAGTTCGACTGGCGGAGCGCTTCGCAGATAGCAGAGATAAATGCTGCGTTGCCGACTGGGCTGATGCAGGTTGCCCGCAAGGTTCACCAGGATGTCACGATGCCGGATCAGCGAGCCATCGCCGGGAGTCGCATCCAACTGCTCGCTGACTTGCAGCATACTGTCTCGCAGTGCTTCTGCTTCGAGCCGTCGGCGGTGATGCCGCGCGAGGAGTAAATTCTCACCGTCCGCCTGCTGTAATTTGGTGTTGATATCACTGGAGAGCTGATAAGTGCGACTCAGGACGATGGAACGCACCAGTTGCTTCACCGACCAACCGCCCTGCACGAATCGGCGCGCCAGATGATCGAGCAACTCGGGATGAGTCGGTCGTTCACCATAGACGCCGAAGTCATCTGGCGTCCGCACGAGGCCCTCACCGAAGAGCTGCTGCCACAGACGATTTACCATCACGCGCGAAGTCAGCGGATGCTCGGGATGCGTCAGCCACTGAGCCAGTTGCAAGCGACCACTCTGAGCCGCATCGATCTTGATATCGTGTGTAAAATCGCAGGCGGACAAGAAGCCCCGCGGCACCGGCTCTCCGGTCTTTGAGGATTCGCCCTTCACGTTGATCTTTGCATCAGCGGGCTTGCTGACGTCACGAACGCCCATCGCAAGAGGCGTTCCGACAGACCATTTTGATTTCGGGGGCGACTTCGGCTTGCCAGTGTTCGAGTCCAAAACCAACACCGTCTCCACGAACCCTTTGGGAGGCGGTACGTTGGTCGCTGACTTCAAGACATGGAGGTCCGTCGCTGGGGCGGTCAGGGCTTCATGCGAGGCTGTACCCCACAGTGTTTCCGTGCTGGTGAAGATCCCGGCTAGTGCGTAGTAATCACGAGTCGGAACCGGATCGAACTTGTGATCGTGACACCGGGCACACGCGACGCTGATTCCCATCACTCCGCTTCCGATGACGTCGATCTGGTCAGCGACGACATCCATTTCGAAGTTCGTATTCATCGCCTTTGCAGGTTTCGAACCGAGCGCCAGAAATCCAGTAGCGATCAAGTACCGATCGCGCTCAGTGTCTGATTCCGCAGGCAACAGGTCGCCCGCAATCTGCTCGACCAGAAAACGATCGAACGGCAGGTCTTCATTGAACGCAGCTATTACATAATCGCGATATCGCCAGGCGTGCGGGAAAGAGGGATTCCGCCCTAATCCGTCGTTGCCATTGGACTCGCCGTAACGAGCGACATCGAGCCACATGCGTCCCCAGCGCTCGCCGAACTGCGGGCTGGCCAGCAACTGATCAACGAGCGCCGTCACGAACTCGCTGCGCTTCGCCTGGCCATCATTAGAGTCCCAGTCTCGCACGAACGCCTCGACGTCGTCTTGGGTCGGCGGCAATCCGGTCAAGTCGTAATACAGCCGTCGGATCAGTGTTAGGGCCGAAGCATCGGGTTGTGGTTCGAGTCCCGCGACCTCGATCTTCGCCAGCACGAAGTGATCAATCGAATCGCGCGGCCATTGTGAGTCCTTCAGCTCGGGAATCGGCGGCGTCTGTACCGGCTTGACAGACCAGAGCTGTTCGTCGCCTCCGCTACTCACAACTGATTCGGTCTTCTTCGCAACATCATCCTTTTTCGGACGACGCGGGTCGAAGGCGCCGTTTCTCACCCATGTCGCGAAGTCATTGACGACCGCTTCAGGCAGCCGGTTGTCAGGTGGCATTTCCAGCCCGTCATAGCGAATCGCCTGAATGAGCAGACTCTTGTCGGGCTGCCTTGCGATCACGGCAGGACCAGTCTCACCGCCCTTGAGCAATCCTTCGCGCGTGTCCAACAGCAGCTTCCCGCCAACTTCCTTCGACCTCTCCGCATGGCACTCAAAGCAATACTTGACCAGAGCAGGTCGGATCTTGCTCTCGAAGAACGCAGCTTCTTTGGCTGGTGGCGCGGCGCATGCGATCGAGTGACCAGCCAGCACCGCAAGCGCTGCGGTGGCCGAAGCAACGACATTGGCAACGGAAATCATAGCGAGTTCAGTCGAGGTCAACGGAAACATCCACGCGAACGACATTCAAGTCTGCGGTTAAGAGTGACAACATCCCCCAACTCTGGCCAGATAGCATCCCAATCGCAAGCAGTAGAGCGACCCCTACGGAACCCAACGCCGCCAAAGAGCGAGTAGCCGGGTTCCGGCGTCTCCTGATCGAGCTTCCGCGCTTACTGCTTGTCGTCGAGAAATAGCACCGCATGATGCACGACGCGCTTGTTGCCCGGATGAAACTCAATCGCCGAGACCAGCTTGTCTTCGGCAATGTCGATCGGGATCACGAAGTTTTGCAGCAAGTCGGGGCCTTCGGCCCGCACGGTGAACGGCTCGGCCATCTTCACAATCAAATCCGGTTCCCCGAGCCTCCAACCTTCCACGAATTCGGGCATCGCGGGCCGGTCATTCGGATTGCCTTCTGCACAACCAGACTCCGACCAGACCTTGAGCAAGTCCAACTCGCGCTGACTCAGCCACCGTTCGCCGACGAAACGATGTCGCTCGCCCGCAGTAGCACGGTCGGGAACATCGGACTTGCTTCCCGCTGGCATCCAAGGCGGCATGATCCGCCGCTGCGTGACCTCAACAATCATCTTCGTGTGCTTCGCGACCTCGGCATGGTCCGTGAGCGAGAACGGAGCGAACCGCGGACTCAGTTGCTGATGACATTGCCCGGTGCCAACTATGTGGTGGCATTGGGGCTCTTATCAGCGATCGGTGACGTGACGCGTTTTCCAGACGGCGATCATCTGGCTTCGTATCTGGGGCTCGTGCCGAGCACCCATCAGTCTGCCAATACTTGCTATCACGGACGAATCGCGAAAGCGGGCAATGCCCAGGCTCGTTGGCTGCTGACGCAGGCTTGCCAGCATGTCTCCCGACATCCCGGGCCACTGGGCGCCTTCTTTCGCCGCCTGGCCAAGCGAAAGCCACGTCACGTGGCCCTGATGGCCTTGGCCCGCAAGCTGGTCACGGTGGCCTACCTGATGCTCAAGCACAATGAGCCTTACCGGTATGCTCGCCTGGAACGAATGGCGGAGAAGTTCACCGAGTTCCGTGACAAGTATGTACCGGTCGAGCAACGTGCTCAGAAGCCGGCACTGCGAGCCAGCGCCCAAAGAGGGCTCGGGGCCGTCTATCAGTTGGCCGGACTTCCCTCGACGCCATCCCCGGAAGAATTACCGGCTGGTGAACAATGCATGCTTAGTTAACTCAAGCTCGCCAAGTTCGTGCATGATCTGCATCAACCAGCGTCTGATGGGAAAGCAGCGTCACCGCGGACTCGTAAGCGGAAGTGAAGAAGCCGGGAACAGGGCAGCCCCACCGAGTTTTTTCTATTCCCACTCGGATGAAATAGACAGGTCGATGATACCACCGCAGCCAGGGGCGCTGCCCCCGGACCCCCGGGATTTTCCAAGGCATGGCTCCGGTGTCCGAGTCAGGGATCCGACGAGAACAAGAGCAGCTCCAGCCAAGAAGCCTGCGCTGGAGCTGCGTGCGCCTCGGCGCACCGCCAGCCCGGTTATTCCTCGTTCGGTTGCGTCCCCGCAGAGCCGAACTCCGCTTCACCGGACAAAATCATTGTACAAAGCGAAGAAATGCCCGGTCACCACTTGATTCCTTCAGAGGTAGATATCAAAGGAATAGCGTGTGCCGATTCTGTTGCGTCTGTAGGTGTGCGGCTTCGCGTCGTACACAGTCTCCATATTAGGGCGGGGATTCGTCTGGGCGTGGCTTACAGAGCGTCGATCCAAGTGGGGAGTTGTGCGAACAGGTCGGCGATGAGCTGGTCTCCGGCGTCGGGCGTGCGGGTGTCGGCGGGGTCGTTGTCGAGCAGGTCGTTACTGGCTTGGCCATTCAGTGTGTCACGGCCGCTGGCTGAGGAGGCGCGATTGCCGCCGATCAACACATCGGCAAAACGGCTGCCGTTGAGCACGTCGTTGCCTCCACCGCCCAGGAGCGTTACCGGAACGGACGAGAGACGGGCATCGAGCGAGTTGTTGCCGACTCCACCGACCAACACGATCCCTTCAATGGCAGTGATGGCATCAACAACCGCCGACCCGCCGACTGTCACTTGGAGTTTATTGACAATAAAGTCCGCGTTGCCGGTCTCGTAGAGGATGTCGGTGCCGAGGCCACCATCAATGGTATCAACATTGTTTCCGCCCAGAATGACATCGTTGCCGGCGCCGCCTTGCAGCAGGTCGCGGCCATTGGAGCCAAGCAGAGTATCATTACCGTCACCTCCGAGTAGTTGGACGGAAACGCTCGAACGGCGAGCGTCGAAGAGGTTGTTGCCAACGCCGCCCCGCAGTGTGATCGCGGAGACATTTTGAATCACATCGTTGTTGCCGAGCACGTCCGATGTGAACTGCGTCCCGATGATGACTACGTTGCCGTCAGCAGTTTCGACGACGCGATTGGCACCAGGTCCGCCATCGATCTGGTCGGAACCAGCACCGCCGGCCAGGCTATCGTCGCCTGCTTCACCCAGGACCATATCATCGCCACTCTGGCCATTCAGGCTGTCATTGCCGTCACCGCCCCGAACGGAATCCGCTCCGTCACCGGAGACGATGGTGTCAGAGCCGCCACGGCCGTCGATGACGTCCGCTCCGGAAGTGGTTGTAATCAAATCCTGACCGTTCGAGCCGATGATCGTGTCATCGCCGCCGCCACCTTGAATTGTCGTGACGCCCGAATTAGTAAAGGCACTCAGGTCGATGCGGTTGCCGCCCACGCCACCGACGATCGAAATGGTCTCAATACTGCTGAACAAGTCGGTGGCAATTACCACATCGCCGACCAGTTCATTCATGCCCGCATTGTCGACGCGAAAATTGGTATTGTTTCTACGGTGTGCCGTATCAATACCGTCAGCACCGATGAGCGTGTCATGGCTGGCACCACCATCGAGGAAGTCGTTGCCGAAGGATCCGAAGAGCACGTCTTGGCCACCGAGGCCGTAGAGAGTGTCGTTCCCTGTACCGCCATTGATGGCGTCGGCTGCGGATGAGCCCGTTAGCGTGTCGGCTCCCGGACCGCCGTTCAGGGAGACACTGAATGTAGCTGCCGACGCATCGATGTTATTGGCCGAGTTACCACCGGTGAGTAACGCGGACTCCAGAGCACCCAGGAAGTCATTACCCACTCCAGTGAGGGACGAGTTCGTCAACACGAAGTTGACGTCAGCGACTTCCATCAGCAGGTCCACGCCCGCACCGCCGTTGATGGTGTCGTTGCCATCGTTGCCCGTGAGCGTGTCTTTGCCGCTGTTGCCCAGCAGAATGTCGTTGCCAATCCCGCCGACCAGAGAATCATTACCAGCCTGGCCGTCGAGGTAGTCGTTACCCAAGCCGCCTTGCACGACGTCATCACCGTCACCGGAAATGATCGAGTCATTGCCGCCGCGACCTTCGATCACGTCGATACCCGAGCCGGTCGTAATACTGTCCAACCCTTCGGAGCCAAGCACGGTATCATTACCACCGCCGCCCTCAACCACCGCCAAGCCAGTATTATTGAAGGCCGTGAGATCGAACCGATTATTCGCGAGACCACCGATCAGCGTGACTGTTTCCATGCTGACCAGCGAATCGAACGCGATCATCGTCGAACCGTTAAGCTCCCGCAGTTCTGTATTGGTGACTTCGAAATTGAAGTCGTTTTTGCGACGAGCTCGGTCCACACCAGCACCGCCATTGAGCGTGTCATTGCTCGCACCACCGTCCAGGGAGTCACTGCCATCGCTGCCATCCAGCGAGTCGCGACCACCCAAGCCATAGAGCAGGTCATTGCCAGAGCCGCCATTCAAGGTGTCATTGACCGACGAACCAAGCAGCACGTCATTGCCATCGCCACCGTTGAGTACCATGGAGAAGCTGGCACCCGACGCATCAATTGTGTTGGCACCGGCGCCGCCAGTGAGCACGGCGAATTCGAGGCCGCTTACGACGTCCGTTCCGAGGCCGGTCATCGACGAGTTCGTCAGCACGAAGTTGACGTCGCCGGATTCGATCAACCGATCGTTGCCCGCGCCACCAATGATGGTGTCATTACCCTGACCCGCCGTAAGCGTGTCATCGCCAATACCACCATTCAACAATTCGTTGAGCGAACTGCCCAGCAGCACGTCGTTACCACCGTCACCGTGAACCTCAATGGTCTTCGCGAAGGCCGCGCCCGATCCGGTCTTCGTCACGGTGACGGTGTCATTCGCCAAGCCGCCGTTAACGATGATCTTCGAGCCGCCAATGGCGGAGAAGGGAACTTCCACGGTCTTATTATTCACACGAGCCGCACCCGCCACATTGATCGCGATGGTGTGCGTGGTTTCTGTGATCACCAGCACTTGTCGCGACAGATCCGCGTCCACGGTCAGCGTGTTGACCAGCCCCTTATCGGTCGTATCGCTGACGACCAGATTGCCTTCGACGAGTGTCACGCTGATACCCGCGACCATAATATCCACATTCTGAGTGACAGATCCGCCAGCGCCGTCGCTGGCCATGATCGTCAGGTTATAGACGTTGTCGGAGCCGATATCCGTTGGGGAATTGAAGTTCGGAGCTGGTGAGAAGCTGAGCTTGCCATCGCTGGTGATCGTGAAGCGAGCTTGATCCGCGTCTGTGCCCAGAATCGAGAACGTCACGTTCTCACCCAGGTCCGCATCGGTCGCAGTAACGGTGAAGACGCTGCTGATCTTCTCGCCAACAATGAGGCTCTGCTGTGAAGTAATCACCGGCGAACTCTCATTGACGGGCGTCACGCTCACGGCGACGTTCTGCGTACGGGTATTCCCCAACGAGTCCGTGGCGGTGATGATCAGGTCATATACATTATTTACACCGCTATCATTCGGTGCTTCAAAGTCATGAGCGGCCTTGAAGGTCAACACTCCCGCGCTGGTCAGATCGAACAAGCTGGCGTCGTCGCCACCTGTGATGGTGAAGGTCGCCGGGCCGTTGGCATCCGTCGCCGCGACCGTCAGGACAGCCGTGGTATTTTCGGGAACCGAAGGTGTTGCCGTCGTTGAGAACACCGGCCCGCTACGGTCAGACTGGATGGAAGCACTCGCCAGTGCGTTGCCATTCGCTCCCACGTCTTGAGCCGCATCGGCTCCGACACTGGCGGTCACGGTGCCTTCCTCGGTGGGGGTAACTTCCAGTGCATAGGTATCACCATCGACGGCGGTGAACGTCCCCTTCGTGCCGTTAGTCACGGTGACGTCTGAAGCATCAAAGCCAGTCACCGTCTCGCTGAACTGGAACGTAAAGGTGATCGGACTGGAGTTGGTCACTCCCGAACCTGGAGTGATCATCAACGTCGGCGGCGTGGCATCGGACAGCAGCACAATGTCGTTGCCGCTGCCACCGACGTAATTCAGGAAGCCCGGCAGAGTGCTGCCCAGCACGTTATCCACCGGGAAGCCCGCGAACTGTCCGGTGACCGCATCGTCGGAGTCGTTGCCGATCAACTGAATCTGGTCACTCCCCGAGAACACGAAGCTGTTGATCGCCGTCAGGTCGAGTTTCGCTGCCGAGTCGATCGTCAGCTTACCTGTCACTGTGATGTGATCGCTCGCCCCTTCACCCGTGCCGCCGATCTGGAAGGTGTAGTTAGAACTCGGGCCGAACGTGGTGTTACCGATCAATGAGAGCGTGTTAACCGCCGTATGATTGAGCGCTGCGCTGACCAGGATTGGCCCGGCGGACTCGCTGCCGATGGCAATGGTCTTCGCCGTGATCTTGTTCAACTCGGTATTAGTGATACTGAGTTTATTGACCGTCTCAGAGCCCAAGTCGATCTCGGTGCCAGCGGCGGTATTCTGAATTTTCACCGTTCCTGCCCCGGCATTGATCGAACCCAGCAGATTGACATTCTGCGCACTGACGGTGATCTGCGGGCTGGGGGACGACGTGTTGTCCAAATTGCCAGCGAGGCTGACGGCCTCCGCAGCGAGCAGTGTGATCTGCCCCTTGGCCGACAACGAAGCGAAGCTTCCCGTGGTAATACCGCCGTCCGTGCTCGTGATCGACAGCGTGCCTGTAGTGCCCGCCGTGGTGATGATTGAACCACCCAGTTCCACATTGTCGAACGCCGAGAGCGTGACGTCCCCCTTGATCGTCAGATCAATGAAGCTTCCCGTGGTGATGCCACCATTCTTGCTAGTGATTGAAAGTGTGCCGCCCGGTCCCGTCGTGTTGGAGACACTGCCACCCAGACCAATTTTGTCTGACGCCGACAGCGTGATGTCACCAAGGGCGTCCAAACTTGTAAAATCGCCTGTGCTGATGCCGCCGTTCTGGCTGGTAATCGACACGGTGCCGACAGTTCCCGATGTCGTGGAGAGCGACCCGCCCAGATTGATTTTGTCCGCAGCCAACAGCGTGATGTCACCTTTAGCGTTCAAGACTCCAACGCTACTTGTGGTAATGCCGCCGCCCGTACTGGTGATCGACAGCTTCCCACCGGTGCCTGTGGTGTTGCTGACTTGAGTAGCCAGGCTGATGTCGTCCGCGGCGGACAATGTGATGTCGCCTTTGGCAGCCAGGTTGGCGACGTTTCCTCCCGTAATACCGCCGTCCGTGCTGGTGATCGACAGCGCGCCGCCTGTGGTGATTCCAGCGATGAGGTTCACATTCTCTGAGACGGACAGAGTCACGTCGCCTTTGGCATTGATAGAGGCGGTGTTCCCAGTGGTGAAGCCGCCGTTTGTACTGGTGATCGACAGCGTTCCCGCAGTGCTCGTCCTGTTGTCGACGAGGCCTTGCAAGTTGACATCACCCGACGCAGACAGCGTGACGGTTCCCTTAGCGCTGAGGGAAGCGAGGCTTCCCGTGGAAATGCCACCGCTGGTACTGGTGACCGACAGTGTCCCCGCAGTGCTCGTCGTGTTGTCGACCATACCTTGCAGGTTGACATCGCCCGACGCGGAAACCGTGACGACCCCATTGGCGGTCAAGAATGCGAACATTCCTGTGGTGACGCTGCCCATCGTGCTGGTGATCGACAGCGCGCCGTCTGTACCTGACGTGGTTCCGACCGAGCCTTGCAGGTTGACGTCGCCAGAGGCTGACAACGTGATGTCGCCCGTGGAACTTATCTGTCTGAATGATCCCGACGCGATGCCGCCGGAAGTGCTGGTCAAGGCGAGGTTTCCTGAGCCGCTTTGATTGCTGACGCCTTGGAGATCGCCTACCTGACCCACGGTGATCGTGCCGCTCTGGCTGACCGTAATGGCTCCAGAGGTGGAGATAGCCAAAGTTGTGATGGCGGTATCCGAGTCATTCAGCGTCACGGCGTCCTCAGCAGCAACGGCGAGGCCGGCTACTTTGAGCGCGCCGTCCGTGGCCGTCACACCGCCCTCGGTGATCAGATGCAATATGGAAATCGCGGGTGTATCAGTCAGATCGATGTCTTGACTGACCGTGATCGCGGCGCCCTCATCCTGTCCGATCACCAGCTTACCGGCGGTGATCTGATCCAGTTCCGTGTCGGTGAGTCCGAGCGTGCCTGAGGTGTCTGCACCACCGAGGTCAATCTTTGTGCCATCGAACTGTTGCTCGATCGTTACCGTGCCCGTGCCAACGTTGATCGTGCTGTTGATCGCCACCGCGTCAGCCGTCACGGACACGCTGCCAGCCGCGACGGCTCCAGAGACCACAACGGACTCCGCAGCAACCGAGATTCCCTTCGTTCCGACATCGGTGGCGTTGAACGTGATTATGTCCGTTCCGCCACGTGCGTCGATCGAGATGCCGCCACCTGT
The DNA here is from genome assembly GCA_964386705.1 of uncultured Planctomycetaceae bacterium. GTDB lineage: Bacteria > Planctomycetota > Planctomycetia > Planctomycetales > Planctomycetaceae > AM-0621. The sequence continues at coordinate 15,467 of CAYLTY010000056.1, read as the reverse complement.
GATCGAGGTCAGCGGAATCGTCAATGTCCTGGTGTCGGCGGACAGACTCGCACCGGGAATAGAGGTCGTTTCAAAGAACTCAGTCGCGTCGCTGATGATCAGATTGTTGCCGTCCGTGGTGACGCTGAGCTGGTTACTCACACCGCCACTGGCGATGTCCACCACAACCAGGTTGCCTGATTCGAGAGTTGCTCGCAGGTTTCGCGGAGGTGTGTACTCGAACGCACCAATATCAATCTTGCCGGTCACGATTCGTAAGAAATCATCACCGCGCTGGTCAGTTGTCAGTCCAGCGGCAGCGGCGTTATCGCCAGCATCAATGGCCGGGCTGCCAGCCAGCAAGGCCATCGTAAAGGTCGGACCACCGTTATCAGCCAAGGCGCCCAGCAGCGGCACGCCCGTGATAAACCCACCCGTGAAACCACCATTTTCCTTGATGAGATTGCCGGTCCCGGACATGGTCGGAGCAGCGGCACCATTTATCGTCGCGATGTTGAAATCTGCGCCCTGCCCCGCTGGTCCGAGCATGGTGTCGGCCAAGATCACGTTATTGAGTGTGACACTCGCCGTGCCGCCGGTGAAGCCACTGCCGCTGGCACCGTCTGATACCGCGAACAAGCCGCCGCCGGCACCCGGACTAACGACCGTGTCACTAAGTCTGTTCCCCGCTACGGTTGATTGTGTGATCGTTACCAACCCATTACGTGTGAACACCGCTCCACCGAAGCTGATGGCAGCAGCTATTCCGCCTCGGCCGCCGAATGCCGCGTTCTTTGTCAAAGTACTGTTGATGACCGTGAGAGTGCCGGATTCGTTGAAGATTGCCCCTCCCATTCCGGCGCCGTTCCCGCCGATCGAGTTTTCGAAGTCATCAATGAACTGATCGGGGACGCCGAAACCGCTAGACCCGCCGAAGCCGCCATTGTTCAAGGCGGGGAACGATTCGTCGTCGCCGACGCCACGGCTCCCTCCCCCCCCGCCAAACCCGCCGGTGCCCGCGACGGTGCGACTGCTGCCTCCACCTCCGCCGAAACCACCGTCTCCACCGGGCCCTCCGCCTCCACCGAACCCGCCCGCAACTCCGCTCGCCCCGCCGTTCGGTCCGCCACCGCTGTCGCCTGTGCCATCCGAACCCAGTCCCCCACCCCCACTCATGACTGTATAGTTCGCGCGGCCGCCCCGGGCCTGGTTGTCATTGAGGGTGCTATTGACCACGGTTACCGTCCCGACGCGGTTGAAGATCGCTCCGCCCATGCCCGCTCCAGCCCCGGCGCCTCCTCCCGGTGTGGTGCCGCCCAGTGCGTACCCATCGCGGAGCGTGAGCGAGTCCAGGGTCAGTTTCGCGTTCGCCTCACTGCCGGCGCCGCCGTAGACATAGAACAGTCGGAAGTTTCCTGCCGACGCGTTGCGCTGGATCGTGAGGCCATTGTCGCTCGTTGGGCCGACGATGGTCACGTCCGTGCTGATACGGAAAGCACTGGGTCCAGCCTCGTCACTATCCAGTCCCGTATCAAACAGCGACAGCGCGATAGCCTGATCGCCGGATGTGAACAGATCTGACGCGAAGGTGATCTTCGAAACGTCCGCGTTGGCGTTCGCCAATCGAATCGCCTCGCGCAACGAGAGGTCTGCGTCCTGCGTGGTCTGACCATCGTCCTCATCGTCGAGCGTGCCGACTTCAAAGTCACCCGCAGCAGTCGTGAAGGTCGCGACGCTGGAGTAGGCGGTGCCGATGCCGTTGGTGGCGTATGCCACGAACGAGTAGGCACTACCTACCGCCAAGCCAGTCACATCAACCGTGAACGCTCCCGTCGTTCCAGCGCTCGTCACGTGGGTAACGCCGGTGCCGCCGAGCTGCGGATTCGCGTTCGCCGATGTCAGGGCATAGACGACACCCCGCTCCGTAATGGTCGAACTGCCATTACCGGTCACGTCGCCCCCCAGCGTCGCCGACATTGAGGTCACGGAAGTGGAGGTCGGGCTGGTGACAAAGGGGGACGTCGGTTGAATGCGGAATGCCGGAGCGAAGTATGGACCCTCACCGAATCCATCAGAACCGGGGAACAAGGTCGAGGACTGTGTGCTTGCCCGACCGGTTCCAAACACGATGTTCGAGTCAGTTGTGGCTGTTCCCGGGCAGTAAATGAAACCGGCAGTGGAATCGACGACGATGCTGTAGGTCGTGTTGGGAAGCAAAGTCACCGGGGTAATGGCGTGATATCTAAAGGTCCGCCCATTCGGGGTGGCGGCAGAAACCGGGTCTGTCGACGAAACGGTGACGGAGGCGATGTTGGTGCTGGTTCCGTCCTGATAGATCCGCACCACCTGGTTCGCGGTCGAAATGGTGTGCAACCCCAAAGCGTCGATCGTGACCGGATTGGCTTGCGTGGTGAACGAGTACCCCAGAGTGTATGCAGCACCCGCAAAGTTGAGCCCTCTACCGCCATTGAAATCGACACCCGGACTGAAGGGGGCTGGCGTCGTGAAGGTAGATACGGGACTGGTATAGGTGGTGCCGGTGCTGTTGGTGGCATAGGCCACAAACGAATAATCGCTGCCGGCGGTGAGTCCGGTCACATCCACTGTGAAGACGCCAGTAGTCCCTGTACCTGTTACGTTGACGACGCCAGTGCCACCCAACTGCGGGCTCGCATTTGCCGAGGTTAAGGCATAGACGATGCCTCGCGCGGTGATGGTGTCGCCGCCATCGCTGGTGACATTGCCGCCGAGCTTCGCCGTCGTTGAGTTGACGTTCGCGCTGGTGGGAGTGGTAATTGTTGGCGCACTGAGAACGGGAGCAGCGAGCTCGAACGCGCCGATGTCGACAGTGCTGTTCTCGATGCGATTAAAGTCGGTGCCGCGCTGATCCGTCGTCAGTGCACTGGCGGCGGCATTACTGCCCGCATCAATGGCCGGGCTGCCAGCCAGCAAGGCCATCGTCTTCGTTGGGCCACCGTTGTCGGCCAGTGGTCCCAATTGGGGATCCGCACTGCTGATGACTTCAGGAGCCGAGCCAACCGGTGGATCGCTTTCGATCACATTGTTCGTTGTGCCGGTCGAGTCGATACCAGCGCCGCCGAGGTTGATCTCCTCGTAATTGGACGCGCCATTGGGCGTATCCGCGAAGATCGAGTTGACCATGACCACAGTCGCAGTACCACCGGTGAACCCGCTGCCGCTGGCAGCGTCCGCCACGACGTAGATTGCGCCACCACCATCGTTGGCGGTATTCGCGGCAAGTGTACTGCTGGTGATTTCCACTCGACCGTTGCGAGTAAAAACCGCACCGCCGAGACCCTTGGCTCCGTTACCCGGCGTCGCAGTGTTGCCGGCCAGCGTGCTGTTGATGAGGTTCAGCGTGCCGCTTTCATTGAAAATGGCGCCACCCATTCCTGCGCCACTACCGCCTCTGCTCCCAAGGGAGTCAGCTCCGCCAAATCCGCCCCCGCCAGTTACACCACCGCCCCCGCCACCGAAGCCACCGTTGCCACTACTGCCGCCCCCGCCGCCGAATCCACCCGCAGAGCTGGGATTACCGCCGCCACCGAAGCCAGAATTGGCGTTAGGACCACCGCCTGCCATTTGAGAGCCGCTTTGGCCAAGTCCCGCTCCACCGAAGTGCGTAACTCCGAGGACGTCTCCGTTGCCTCCCTTAGACGTATTATCGGTGAGCGTGCTGTGGCTGACAGTGACCGTGCCCGCCCGATTAAAGATAGCCCCGCCCATACCAGCCGACGCACCTGCTCGACCGCTATCAAAACCCTGCGCCAAACCGCCGCTGACAGTCAGATTTTCCAGTGTCAGGTCGGCCTGGCTCTCCTTGCCAGTCCCGCCGTAGACGTAGAACAACCGGAACTTGTTGCTGTCTGACGTGCTGCGCTGAATGGTCAGACCGTTGTCGCCACTGGGACCAATGATTGAAACGTTGGTATTTATGCGCAATGCATATGGCCCAGCCTCATTAGCATCCAGACCCGTATCAAACTGAGCGAGCGTGATGGTCTGGTCGCCGCTGGAGAACAGTCCCGCTGCAAAGGTGATCTGAGACGCATTGGTATTGGCATTGGCCAACCGAACGGCTTCGCGCAGCGACAAGTCGGCATCCTGAGTCGTCTGCCCGTCGTCCTCGTCATCCAGCGTGGTGACTTCGAAGTCCGCAATCGTGGTTACTAACTGAAACTCGAACGCCCCAATGTCGACCGTCGGATCTGAGGTCCGATCAAAGCCACTGCCGCGCTGATCGAACGGCAAGGGCTCGGTCAAGTCGCTATCGCCATCAAGGTCGAAGAGGTCCGAGGGCACCAGGCCATCGTTGCCGCTATCAATGGCCGGGCTGCCGGACTGCAAGGCAAACGTGAACGTGGGGCCGCCGTTATCCGCCAATGACGCCAGTTGGGGATCCGCCGTGCTGTTCCCATTGCTGTCGAATTGCCCGAAGCCGCTACCGTTCAGGCTTTCGATCACGTTCGACGCAAAGGTTCCCGCCAAGTTGCCCGTCAATTGTGCCCCAGCCACCTCGAACGCATTGCCCGGGATCTGGGAGTTGGCCAAAATTGAGTTCGCGACGAAGACCGTGGCCGCGAAGTCTCCCACTCCATTGATGTTGATGTCATTCGGACCATCGGCGACCGCATAGACGGCACCCCCGTCGCTCGCAAAGTTGCCGACGATCGTGCTGTTGAGAATTCTGACGGAGCCGTTGCGCGTGAAGACCGCGCCTCCCAAGCCACGCCCCTGAGCCGCGAAGCTCCCCGTCGCACCCTTCGCCGTGTTACTCGCCAACGTGCTGTTGGTGATGATGACCGAGCCACCGTGATTGAAGACGGCACCCCCTAACCCCGCTCCGCCGCCACCTTCTCCACCGAAGTATTCGGCCGTTGCCCCGACACCGCCTGCGAACCCACCGGTTCCACCCGATCCAAAATACTGCCCGCCGAAATCATAAAATGAGCCACCACCACCACCGCCCGCACCAAATCCACCCGCCCCCCCTGAGCCACCGTCATACAGGCCACCACCACCGCCGCCGAAGGCTCCGTTGCCGCCCACCATGCCAGCGGGAGTGGAGTAGTTGCCACCCGCGCCGCCGCCAATCGCTCCTGCTCCGCCAGCGTTCCCGATTGGGGGCGTGATGCCAGCTCCCTGCGAGCTGCCACCGCCGCCACCACCATAGCTACCACCGGTGTATTCGGTGATTGCCCCACCGGCACCACCCCGCGCGGTGTTACCGGACAATGTGCTGGCATTAATCGTCAGTTGCCCCTGGTTGAGAATTGCTCCCCCCAGACCCGCGCCACCACCGCCACCGCCACCCAGGAAGGAACTACCGCCATCCCCTCCCTGCGCCTTGCCATTCGACAACGTCAGGTGATTGAGGGTCAGTTCTCCGCTCGCCAATGTGTGGAACAACCGGAATTCATCGGGGTCGTTGATGTCGCGCTGGATGGTCAGTCCGTTGCCGCCGGTCGGTCCCTGAATGGTGATCTCCGAGGAAATCGTAAACGCCGAAGGCCCGAACTCACCGAGGTCCAATCCCGTATCAAACTGCGTCAGCGTGATGCTCTGATCGCCGCTGGTTAAGAGTCCGGAAGCAAAGGTGATCGTGTCCCCTCCTGCTCCGGCCGTGGACCCATCTACCGCCGAGTCGGTGTTGGCCGCCTGAATCGCTTCTCGCAACGTCACCTGGCCGTCCACGGTCGCGTTGTCGGCCAGGCTGGTGACCGTGATGGTGGCGAGCAGCGCCCGGTCTTCGAGTGTCTCGGCTGGTCGAACTGTTGTGGCGAAGGTCCCAGTGACTCCCTGGCGAGAACGAATGCGGTTCTTGAACGCGGCTCGACGTCGAGCGTTACGGGACACAACGAATGGCAACGCACGCAACCATGAGGTCAACAACATTTCGAGTATCTCCAGAAAGCTCTTCTAGGCCCGGACGATCGATATTTTTTGAACACAGCAGCGACGGCGCTACTCGTGACTCTTGGGGGTTCGGTCGAAAGAAAGACAGCGGCTACAAGATCCGCAGAGCAGGCATGCCGAAATGTGGGAGGACTCTCATTGGCGTGGCTCCACGAAGCGCAGGGCGTCGGGCACGGACGAGAGTGATTCATCCGGCAGGATGAACGAGTCGGCGATCAGCTTGGGTTGGTCGTTGATGACGTCCGGGCAGCGCGAGTTCGGCAGTACGGTCACTGCGAAAATCTCTTGCACTCCGTCGTCGAACTTCAGCCACGCGACCGTTTGTCCGGTGACCATGTCGACAACCCACACTCCGCAAGCGCGCTCCGAGACCGGCCGCTCGGCAATGGGAATCCCACTGAAGACCGCGGACTCGCGGACCTGCGACAATCCGATGAACGCATACCGACCATAGAAGTCGACGCCGCGCGTAAAGCCGGGCAGCGAGACAATGGGCTCGTAACGACCGGCCCGCAGATCGACTTGTCCTAGCGTGCCAGTACCGGATTCACACAACCACAGTTGATCCGCATAGCAGCGCGGCGAATGCGGCATCGACAGTCCGCGCACCAAGACTTCGTTGGTGGCGGTTTCCATCAGGATGCCGCCACTGCGCTTGTTGGCCCGCCAGCCGCCCTTATCGTCAGTTTCACCCAATGCCGTCACAAAGAACGATGGTTGATTAAAACCTTTGGTCCTTTGTGTCCCTTCTGTCCCTTGAGCCTGAAAGGACGAAAGGGACCTATGTGAAGCCTGGCCGTCTGCCACGCAAAAGCCATTGAGATGGCAACGATCTTCCGGCGCCATGGCCGACACGAATGGCGGACGCCAACGCGGAACGAAGCTGTAATTCACATCGCGAGTACACAAGCACGAGAACCGCGTATTAATGAACCACAACTCAGGCTCTTGCGAAGTCGGCACCCAGGTCATCTCGTGAATCTGGATGTCACCCGTGGTGTGAGACCCGCGCGGCAGGAAGCACGAGTCGAGGCTGGATGCCGCTTCCGCACCGCCAGTTCCGACCCCACGGATTCTCTTGGCGACTGCTGGAGCGTTGTGGAATTCCCAAATCTCCACGGCAGTGCCAATAGCCAGCCGATCGTCGCTTAAGGCCAAGCCCATCGGCTTCTGAAAGCTTCGGAAGTGTGTATTCACCGTGCCATTGTTGGCCCGCAACATGACCAGCTTGCCTGCTTGGTAGGTGGTGACCGCCACCGAAATTCCCAACTGCTCAAGCAGTTCTGCAAACGTCGAAGTGTGTTGACTATCGAGCGTCACAGGTGACACCGGCGATGCAGAAGCCGCGAGAGGATCACGACTCACTGCTTCTGCATCATTGCCGGGGGTCTCTCCACCCTCACCGTAGCTCAGAACGGATTGCGTTGGGCCCGCATCAAAACTCATCAAATCAACTCCTCGCCCACTCTTTCCGACCAAAACAACATCGGCCGGGGCACACCTAATCTGGGCAAAGGAGTGAATTCCAAAAGCACGTGGTCTCGCGCCAAACTTTCCCGGAATTTCTGAGCACCACGAAAAAGTCAGCAGTTTTGAGGACTCTCGGACGTTCTGCTGCGACCGGCTCTTCGCTGAGGTGATTCAACTTCGAAGCATCTCGTTCATCGGAGGTCGCTTGCGCGTTAAGCCGCTTGAACAGCACGATCTTCAATGTGGGGAACCAAGTGCCAAGTCTTTCACTGGCGCTTGCAATTGGTGGCGTTCATCAAACAATCGCCACCGTCCGACACGTTTGAACAATCTGTTCGGGGCATGGCATCTTGAAGACTGCGGGATCGGTAACGAACTGGCTGCGAGCCCTCGAGCAAGGCGACGAGGATGCGGCTCATCGTTTGTGGGACCGATACTCCAGCGAACTGCATGATGTCGCGCGCCGCCGCATGAGACGTCTCAAGCGTCGCGATATCGTGGATGAAGAAGACATCGTTATTAGCGCTTTCGCCGCGCTGTGCCTGGCCGCGCAGAACGGGCAATTGGCCGGCATCGCTGATCGAGATGAGTTGTGGGCCATGTTGATTGTGATGACGAATCGCAAGGCGGGGCAGCGCGGGCAATATGTCGGGGCTGCCAAACGCGGGCCTGGTCAACTCATCGGCCAAGCGGAGCGTCAGGATCAATTTGGCTCAAACCTGCAGCACCTTGCCAGCAACTCGACTGACCCCGCCGTGAAGTTGCAGCACTCCGATGCCGTTGAACAACTGCTGGCGAAGCTCAATGACGCTGACCTGAGGGCGATTGCCATTCTGAAGTTCGCGGGGCACACCATTGACGAGATTGCTGCGGAGATGGGTTACGCCCGCCGAACAGTCCAGCGGATGTTGTCCGTCATCCGTTCGTGCTGGGAGGTCGAGGACTCGTAGACGCCACTGCCGTAACTGCGACTTGCCACGCAGCACCTGCTAATTCCTGTAACTTTTGGCGCCGCGCAAGCAGATTTCTGAATCTCATTCTCTGTGAGACTCAAAACACACCAGCATGAGGATTCAAAGTCTTGGCGTTCGATGGTTTGAGCTTAGACCGCAAGCTGCGGATTAACACGATCTGCCGCGAGTTCGAGGAATCGCGATACGAGGATCCGCCACCGGCATTGTCGTCGTTCCTTGGTCGCGTTTCGATCGAAGATCGCGATGCGACGTTGCGCGAATTGCTCGCCATCGAGTTTGAGTTGCGCTTGGCCAACTCTGATGAAGTCGCCGTGTCCGAATATCTGGATCTCTTTCCTAACGACACCGTGCTAGTGAGTAGTGTCTATCAGGAAGTTCAAGACTCGCTCGCCGAATCACCATCGCGTGATGACATCCCATTGCCGAAGTATGGGGACTACCAACTCATTCGCGAGGTCGGTCGCGGAGGCATGGGCGTTGTTTACGAAGCCCTGCAAATCTCCCTCAACCGGCGCGTGGCCTTAAAGGTACTGCCGCGGCATATGTTCGGTGATACTCTGCGCCGCGGCAGGTTTGAGCGCGAAGCGCTCGCTGCTGGCAAGTTGCATCATACGAACATCGTGCAGGTTTTCGGCGTCGGTGAATGCGAAGATCAAGTCTTCTACGTGATGCAATTCATTGACGGACAGCCGTTGGACCAGTGGCTGAAGCGACAGTCATTCGTGCCACAACCTGCGGCTAAGACGCCTCTCGCCGGAACCACTTTTGCTTCGAAAGAAACTGTCCCCGAAGGGGTAGGTTCATCCCCCGCGACCGATCTCATTTCCCCGACCCGTCGCACGCCGCAGCGAATCACCGCGTTAGAACAAGCTCATTGGCGCAAGGTGGCCGAGATCGGCGTGCAGGTCTCATCGGCCTTAGACCATGCGCATCAGCAGGCTGTCCTCCATCGAGACATCAAGCCCGCGAACCTGTTGATCGATCAGCAAGGAACGGTGTGGGTAACAGACTTCGGCCTGGCCAAAGTGACGGACGAACGCGACCTCACTCAAAGCGGAGATGTGCTCGGGACAGTGCGCTACATGGCCCCCGAGACCTTCAAAGGCCAGTTTGACTCCCGCAGCGAAGTCTTCAGTCTAGGTCTGACACTGTATGAATTGCTGGCGCTGCGTCCGGCCTACGACGAGACCAACCGCCAAGCCCTTATGGAGCAGGCCGTCAATGGCCGCTTCGCTCCCTTGGAACAGATCAAGCCTCCGCTTCCGCGCGACTTGCGAACGATCATCCATAAGGCGATCGATCGCGAGCCCGCTGGGCGTTACCAGACCGCTGGTGAATTCGCGGACGATCTCACTCGCTTTCTGCGTGACGAACCGATCCACGCACGACGCGTTTCGTCATCGGAGCATTTGTGGCGCTGGGCTGGTCGTAACAAGGTTCTCGCCTGGTCATTGATGACGACAATGACGTTGTTGGTTCTCGGCATGATCTCATCGCTCATCGCCGCCGCGCACTTTCAGGGTCTTGAAGCCCAGCAGCGTGAGCTCACCAACGAAAAGAGCGCCCTGGCAGAATCCAACGGACTCCTCGCCGAAAAGAACAGCGATCTGGCCAGTTCCAATGCTCAACTAGCAAATGAGGCGCGCCAGGAGCTTGAGCGAGCAACGTTGATGGTTTCGGACGTTTTCACACAGCAGGGGCTGCAAGCAGCAGCGGCGGGCCGCGACCGCGAAGCCTTGCTGTGGTTTGCCCATGCGGGCCTCAAGAGTGACACGCTCGACCACGAACGCACGCGAAAGAGCCAAGTCCGCTATCGACGGCTCAGCAACCAGATGGCACGACCAGTCGCCGTCTTGAAACACACATTTGATGTCGAACGCCTCATGATTCATCCCAACCATCGCTATGTCTTGCTGCGACCAATCCGCAGTCAGGCTGGCGCCATCTGGGACGTGACAACAGAGCAAGCAGTGGAACTGCCCTCTTCCGTTCTGCCCGCCTATGGTCTTGCCTGGTCGCCGGACGGGAAGTGGTTGGCGATCGGTGGTGACGACCGTGTTTCCGTGTTGCCGTTTCCCGAATGCGTCGAGTCACCCGAACGGTTCAACCGTCCGTCGCCAAGTGACGCATCTCCGGAGCAGACAGCGTTAGACGGAAAATCCGCGCTCCGGGTAATTCCCACACCAAAAGGTCAGATCAAGCGGCTGGAATTCGATTCCACTGGCCGATTTCTGGCACTCGCGGCAACATGGACCGCCCGAGTCTGGGATCTGCAAGACGAGGGTTATATCTGCCCCCCTCTGGAGCATAAATACAATATTGCGGGGTTGATACTCAGCCCCGACCATCGCCGCTTGGCGACGTTCGGGAACAAGCAATTTCAAGTCTTCGAGTTGGGAGAATCGGGGCACGTCCCCATAACGACCGCGACGGCGAGTGTTTCGGGCGCGCACTATTTCAGCACGACTTGGACTTACATGTTGCCTCAGTTCGTCCGGCAGGGGAAAGCACTTCTCGTCTTGCCAGATCGTAATCTCATGCAAGTCTGGAATCTGGAATCGCGAAAGGCCGAGAAGATATTTGCCGTTCCGGATATATCACACATTCATTGTATCGAACCACTTGGTAATGATGAATTTCTGGTCGGAGGGTTAGGCAGCAGGCAGGTTATTTCCGCCGGAATTGAAGATCAGATTCGTGCAAAGGTGGTGCTGCAGCCCGCCGCTTCGAATTGCATGACGGCTGCATACGACCTTGGAACGGATCAATTATTTCTAGGATTCGCTGGTCACGACAATGAGATCTGGTCGCGGGAGGACTGCCGCCCATTGCCGTGTTCGATAACTCCTTTAGACGGCTGCCTCGCGAGCGCCTTCTCCAGCGACGGACGAATGCTCGCAACATCGACTTACGGTCGTGACCTCACGATTTGGGAGATGCCAGCATCTTCCACAGAGGATGCGCTTCCGTCGGCCACCTCTGCAAATACTCAGAAGCTGCCCATCCGCAGGGGCCGTGACTTCTCCGTGCGTCTCGACAACACCGTACATCATGCCGCATTTAGCGCAGATTCTCGACTTCTGGCGGTAACCTCTACAATCGAGAACGCTCACCTATACGACCTGCAAACGCTTCAACGTGTTGCTCAACTTAAGACGCCCCCACGCGCCGGATTTCACTCGATTCAACGGCCTTATTTTCTGCCTGCCCCAGAACTGCTGGCGGTCGATACACGCCGCACTAACACGCGTCGTGAACTTGAAATCTGGAACTGGCAAACCGGTGAGTGTGAGAAAACCGGTGAGTACCCATGCAGCAATTCAAATGAGCAAGGCGATCAGCCGCGACAGACAGCGAACAAGAATTTTCTTCTAGCGTTCGGTGATAGTGCTAACGGATCCTTTTTTGACTTGCGATCAAAAGATAGAATCAAGTCACGCCAGTTCGTCGATAGCACCGTACATCAATGGTTTGATATCAGTCCCGACGGAAATTGGTTAGGTATATCAACTGAGGGTGGCTGGTGCGGCGGGCTCCACAACGTTGCGACAAACACCCATGTTGCCTCATTCAGGCATGAACGTCCGCTCCACAGCGTGCGGTTCTCGGCTGATGGGGCACGAGTCGCCACATGCGGGTGGGACAACAATGTCAATGTCTGGGATCCGACAACGGGAAGTCTGGTGATTGGCCCACTCGCTCACTCGTCCGCCGTTTATGAGGCGGAGTTCTCATCGGACAATCGCTACCTGCTGACCTTCGCCAAAGATGCTACGGCCCGAGTTTGGAATCTCTCGACCGGACAAATGGCGGCGCCTCCGTTTGCCGGGCAAGACGACATCGGTGCCGCCTTCCGACCGGGTAGCAACCAAGTCGTCGTCATCGACTCAGCCGGCTGGTTGCACATCTGGGATTGGAAGAACTCCACGCGACTCTGGCCATCGATGCGACTCTCAACCATTGACAGGCCGATTTGGACCAATATGCGATCTTTGGTATTAAGCCCTGATGGTCGCTATGCAGCCATGGCGAGTGAGAAGGCCGTGCACGTCATCGACCTCACTCCATTAGATGATAATACGTCTAATCCGCCAGCGGATCTGATCACAGAAGCCGAACTGCTTTCCGGACACCGCCTCACGGAGAATGGCGCCGCCGTCAAACTCACCACCGAGGAATGGAAGCTACGTATCCCTCGCCGCCCGCAGCCGGCGAAGCGCTGACATCCTTAACTTGCCTGCGTTCCCAATCAATCGCACGAGGACGTTGAGTCCAAAAGTCGGCCTATCAAGCAACCGTCCGCTCAAACGACGGCACCAGCCCACCCACATACGACTTGATCTCCACCGAGTCCCGTTTGAACTTCCCAACATCAGCCGCCTCTTCGCGAACTGGCGGTAAGTGGTCGCGTTCCATGTGCGACCTCTGCCCGTGGTACAACCACACCACAGAATGCTCACGGTACTGAGTTGGAAGTGTTTTATCGCTGGTATCCCTGGTTTGGCCGGCGGGTGACGTTGATTCGGGAGTTGCAGAAGCAGGTCGGCGATCTGTTGCATGTGGAGTTGGAGCAGGATGACCGGCCCCGTTCCTTGGAATTGCCGAGCTGGATGCTGGACCGCGCGGCCGACCGGAGTTGAGTTCAAGTGTCTCCCTGTTAAGCAGCCCTCAGCTTAAAGGAAGGTACCAGCCCGCCTACATAGGACTTGATCTCCACCGACTCCCTCTTGACCTGCACGGTGCACGCCTATGTTTTCCAGCATCATCTTGAACTCCTTGGTCCATTTCGTGGCGCGTTCTTGCATTAAGATTAGAGGCTACTGTTCTCGCACCGTTGCCTAATCGAGAAGCCTTTGGTCGTACCAGAGTGGAATTAGCGTGCCCGGTCAATTCCGTGGTAATGACAGTTTGAGTTTCTAAGCTCAACAAGACCGTCTCAAAGCCGAATCATGACCAAATCTCTTTGTCGACTAATCGCCGAATGGGCTGTGCTGTTGAGCGCGGTGTTCGTCGCAACCATTACGGCGCGAGCTGACGATTGGCCGCAGTGGCGCGGACCGGATCGCAACGGCGTCTCGCGAGAAACCGGTTGGTTGCGGGGTTGGCCGGAAGGTGCCTCGCCGAAAGTGGCTTGGCGCGCGGCAGTCGGCAAGGGCCATTCGGCTGTCTCCGTCGCGAACGGCCGCGCCTATACGATGGGTTGGGACGGCAGCCAAGACACCGTGTTTTGCTGCGACGCTGATACTGGCAAACCAATTTGGAAGCAGCCGTATCCGTGTAAAACGATTTTGCAGTGGCCCGGCCCGCGCGCAACGCCGACGGTTCTTGACGGGTTCGTTTACACTTTGGGTCAGCACGGCCAGTTGCGAGCGTGGAATGCTCAGACGGGCGAACCGAGTTGGCAGCGCGATTTGCCGGATGACTACAGCCCGGACGTGGATTACGGATTCGCGTGGTCGCCGCTGATTGAAGGAGACGTGCTAATTCTGAACGCGGGCAGCCACGGATTGGCAATTCGCACACGCGATGGCTCGATCGCGTGGGGCGACGACCACAAGAAAGCGGCGTGTGTCTCGGCTGTGCCGTTCACGCACGAGGGCAGGCGCGGGGTGCTGATCGTGAGCATCAACGACGCACGTTCCGAAGCCAATCTGGTCGGCGTCGATCCAACTTCGGGCCGCGAATTGTGGCGCTGGAATGGCTGGAAGGAACAATGGGGTGCGCTGGGTGTCGATCCCGTCATTCACGCCGGCAAGGTGTTTCTCACGTCCGCTCAGGAGTATCGTCAGTCCGCGCGATTCACGATCGTGGGTAACACGTTGCGGCAGGACTGGTCCACCAACCGCGTAGCCAGCTACACCGGTTCGGCGGTGCTCCTCGACGGCCACTTATATCTCGTGGACTCGAAAGGCATTCTCAAGTGCGTCGATTGGACCACAGGCTCAGAGAAATGGGTGCAGCGCGGCTTCGACGAGCGCGGCACGCTGATAGCCGCCGATGGCCAGCTCATCATTCAGACAGGCGCGTCGGGTCAGCTCGTGATCGTCGCCGCTGACTCCGTCGGCTATCGCGAGCTACGTCGAACCAGGGTCTTCCACGACAATCCCGAAACCTATACTGCCCCAGTCCTCGCAAACGGTCGCATCTACTGCCGCAGCTATGAAGGCGAGGTCGTCTGCCTGGAATTGCCGGTTCCCTAACGAGCTACGCCCCTTTTCGTATTTCGATCACGTCGCCACTCTCGTCTCGGAGCGAGATCGTCAACTGGCGTGCGTGCTGGTCGATTCCTAGATAAATCATCGTGCTGCTCCTTATGGACTGAGGAAACGCAAACTCCCTCGCCAACGTGGGGCGACCGTTCCGTTTTCGCAACGCCCTCGCTCATCGATATCAAGCCGCTCATGCCAGCACCGGCGGGCATCTTCCAGTGACCACTGGTAGAATCCATCAACGCGCAATCTCAAAACCAACTCATCTGCCCACAAAGGCTTCGCCGGAGTTTCAACATGAATCGATTCATAGCGCTGCTTCTGTGCTTCACAGCCGTTGGAGCACTCGGCACGAGCGCAGCGGCTGCGAACGATCGGACAAATGTCGTGCTTGTAATGGCCGATGATTAGGGTTGGGGCGATACCGGCTACAACGGGCATCCGGAACTCAAAACGCCGCAACTCGACGCGCTGGCTGCTGCCGGGTTGCGGCTGAATCGGTTCTACACGGCGCACTTCAATTGCTCACCGACGCGAGCCAGTGTGCTGACCGGTCGGCATCCGCATCGCATGGGGACGTTCAACCCCGGCGCACCAATTCGGGTGCAAGAGCTGACCGTCGCGAAGGTGCTGCAAGGCGCGGGCTACGCGACCGGGCACTTTGGCAAGTGGCACCTCAACGGCAAGAACGGCGACCGCGACACAAAGACGCCACCGGGTCGAGCGATCCTCGCCGCCGATCCGCTTTCGCCCGGCAAGCTGGGGTTCGATGAATGGCTCTCCGCTGACAATTTCTTTGACCTGGATCCCGTGTTGGGTCGCGACGGTGTGGCGGAAAAATTCCACGGAGACGGATCCGACATCAGCACGGACGAAGCCTTGAAATTCATCCGCAAGC
>CAYLTY010000055.1:0-39001 GCA_964386705.1 uncultured Planctomycetaceae bacterium | reverse complement strand
ACATTACTCGCCACGACTGTACCCGTTACGCGCACTTAATTTCTGGAATCCGTATAAGCACTGGTTTCGGTGCTGCAGCGATACGTCTCAGCGACGTCTGCGGCTCAAACGATCTGAAGCCTAGCTGCGTTCAATGACAAAGCCCGGACTTCAGTGAGTTGTGAAGTCCGGGCTTTGGTTTTCATGAGGCAGCACCGTGGACGTTACTTCGAGGCTGTCGCTTCCGGGTCCAGCTGATACAGCGGCAGATAGCGGTAGTAGACTTCCAGCGTCAGCGTGGCGATGGCGGTCACCATCACTCTACCACCCGTCTTGCCGTGCGGATCAGGTGTTGGTTGATTGGGGTCCCAGCTGCCAACTGCACAACCATCTTTGACCTGGCTATCGATCAGCACGCGCCGCATTTCGCGGTTCCAGCGATCCCATTCGGGTCCCGGCAGGTTATGCATGACCTGCGTGGCGTAGTACCAGTAGTAGCAGTTGCGAGCCTTCGGATTTGGCATCTGGGTAAGGAAGTAGTTCATCCCTTCAATTACGCGTGGGTCGTTACGTTGTGCTCCCAGATATTGCGTTGCCAGCAGTCCAACGGACGACATCGTGGGAGTGGCCCCCGATGCGGGCGTGTAAGAGAACAAGCCACCCTTCTGGCCCTTGGCCACGGACTTCAACCACTTCTGAGCACCCGCCAGCGTGGCCGGGTTGACCGTGAGGCCGGACATCTGAGCGCTCTTCAAGGCCATCAACTGCCAACCAAAGACCGACGTGTCGCCACCCTTCTGGCCGGGGTTGTACCACCAGCCACCGGTTTCTTTGTCTTGCGCGTTCTGGATGAAGTTGATGGCAGCTTGAGCCGGTGCCAGCAGGCGTTTGTCCTTCGTCAGGCCGAATGCTTCGCACATCGCAATCGATGCGAGTCCGTGGGTGTACATGACCTGCGCACCACTCGCCGACAGATTTCCATCCTGCTTCTGATTCTTCACGAGCCAGCCCAGACCGCGATCAACGACCACTTTGAACTGACCTTCAGATTCGTGAGTTTGTCCAGCCGCCAGAAAGGGCAGCAATGCAAACGCCGTCGCCGCAGCGTTTTGTTCCAGGTCGCCTTCGCCACCGCAGGTGCAGACGCGGTCTTTGCAGTAGTGCTTGTTGAGACTCCAGCTGCCATCCGGATTCTGATGGCGAGCGAACCAGATCAAACCGCCTTGCACAGCCTTTTCAGTGCCCTTCGTGCCACCACCAGAGGCCAGCATCGCTTTCCGCATGCCGGCACCGCGACCGCCAAATCCCGAACCCTTACCGTCTCCGGAGCCGGGTGAATTTCCGCTTCCACCACCACCGACGCCTCCCGCTCCACGCACGGCCGGCCCATCACCGATGGCATCAATGTTGAAATTGCCCAGGCCACCCAAGGCTGGAGCGTTCGAATCAGATGCAGCGCCACCGCCGCTGGGAACGAAGGTCGGACTGTCGTCGTTGATCTGCTCCGTCTGAGCCTCCATGGCTGGAGGCTCCATGATCGTCAGCGATTCCGTGGTCAGCTCGGTTGGATCCAGAGGGGGATCGCCGAGTTCGAACTGCTGAAAGTCCTGCTCGATGACCGCCTGGTCAACTTTTGCTTCAAAGGCCGGTGCTTCCTGCTTCAGCAACTCCGGGTTGGCCATGGGGATGAAGGCGATGATCAACAGAATCATCGCGTGCCCCGTCATGCTGATCGCCATGTAACGCGAATCAGACGACCACCAGGTTTTGACCTTGGCAACGAGTTCGTCCTTCGACGGGATCTTGCGAACCTTGATAGGCTCACTGGGCTTGTTCACGACCACTCTCCTCACCGGCCTCGGCAGAATCGGCCTGATAACCATCTCTCAGAAACGCGGGGATTTCCGGATCACCGTCATCCCCGGTCCAAGTTTCTGTATACGAAGTATTTGTCGTCGCTAAGGGCGCGGCGGAATTTGTGCGACCAGAAACAACCCCGTAGACCTTGTACCCCAGCAGTGCGAGGGCAGCTGCGCCTGCGACATAGAAGATCAGCCAGAATTGCTCCATGGAGTTGGAGCTGGCTCGCGCTTCACGCAAAGGATTGGGGTGCCAGACCAGTTTCCCGACCAGCAGAGGCGACATCCGCATCTTGCCGTCGTGTGCTTCGTACTTCATCAGCTTCAGAAAGTAGGCATCTACGGTGGCTTCTTCTGCGAGGTTAGCTCCCAAAGGCATGCCCTTGGGCCAGTCTGCGAACACAATCACATAGGGGTATGGATTCGAGTCATTGGTATAGCCCCACACTTCGTAGAGCCACTTGAATCCGTAGCGATTCGGGCCAGCCTCGTAGCGTTTGGACTGCAACATGTGCAGCTTCAGCCGGCAGAGCTTGCCACGCATCTTGCCGGGACGTTGCACAAAATCTGTGAACGTCGCATCCTGGTCTGAACGCTGAGCGAGTTCCTTGATCGACTGGCTCTGAGCCCAGTTCAACATGCGCCAGTAAGCGGGCATGTCAAAGTGCTCCAGGATGGACTTATCCTCGACCAGCTGGAATTCATACTCCGCTTGCTGCCATTCCACGGGATCCAGATGAGATGGTCTCGCTTTGGCTTCCGGAGCAGGATCAGCCGCCGGTTCAAATGTGTTCTCTGCGGTTGCCTTCTCTGTGTTGTCCGGAGACTCCGGCTTCTTGTCCTCGTCAGCCTTGGCCGCCGCTGCCTGCTTCTTCGGTTGGGCGGCAACCACGGAGGGCCGTGCCGTTGCCTGAGCGGCGGCGAGGACGACTTCTGGCGGCCCGTTGCTCGGTCGAGAATCGCTGATGACCCAGCGCCACATTGACTCGTCGCGCGCCCGCAGCATCACCATGCCCACAACACAGAGCATCCCCACCATCGACATCAGACGCAGGAGGTCTGAGACTCGAAAGCCTTGGTGACTTCGACGGTTGCGGAACCGACCCATGAGAAGCTCGAAACGCGAGATGAGTGAGAAGAGAACTTATTGAGCGTCTGCTGAAGCGTCAGGTAATTCGACGAAGCTGATCTTGGTCAGCTTGATGCGATTGTCTGGGTTGAGGGGATCTGGCAGTGTCTGACGAGTGCAGACATCAATCACTTTCATTAACTCTTCATATCGTAGCTTAGACCCGACTTGAATAATGATTTGCTGAAAAGGAGTGGTCGGGTCCGCCAGCACCGCTTTCAGCCGCGTGTCCAGTTGCGTGACGGTACTGACCCCGCCTTCGCCCACTGCCATCGATTCGATGTTGCCGTTGGGTGTCGCCAGCACGGAGATCGTCAGTGTTTCGAGGCCAGCCGGTGGATTTGTATTGTTTGTATCGCTGCCCGGCTTTTCGCCGCTGGGAGCCGTTTTGATGGCTTCCGGCTTCGGCAGACGCAGCGTTACCTGGCCTTCCTGAGGCGGCGTGCGGAAAGTGAGGATGAAGAACGTCAACAGCTGGAACGCCATGTCGAGCATCGCGGCCAGATTCAGTTTGACGTTGTCATCCGCCTTCTTTTTCTTACGACGCATCGGTTACTTATCCTTGGCTCGCAGAGCGTATTTGCGGAAACCATTCTCCTGGCACGCCGTAATGACTTTGTTGAGCATCGAGAACGGGGTTGCCACGTCCGAGCGAATGACGACTGTCACCGGCAGCTCGGCGCCTTCCGCCAAATCCGGGTTTTTGTTGCGTACCGTCCCGGCTTCGGCGTTGATGTAGGAAATCACTTCCTTTTCCATGCCATAGGCCAGCAGGCGTCCCTTCGCATCAATGTTCAGAATCAGGAAGGATTCCGTGCCCTTCGTATCCACCGGCCGGGCGGAACCGACCACAGGCAGGCGCAGACTCAAGTCTAGGGCCTTGCCTTTGAAGTCAATCACCAGCATGAAGAATGTGATGAGCTGGAACACGAGATCCAGCATCGGCGTGAGATCCGCTTCCGATTCATCGCCACCGCCACCTGACATGTCAGAGCCTCACTAAGTGTTGAGATCGCCCTTGAGTTCTTTTGTTGCGAAGATCGGCCCGGGTTAGCTGGCCAATCGTTCGCAGTTCTGCAGGTGCACTAAGCCTTAGGTGGCTGAGGAGCGGCGGCTGGCGCTGGTGCGGCAGCCGGAGCCTTCTTACGGGCCGCGTGAGCGAAGTGACGCAGGTAGTCATCAGCCTTGGTCAGCGTATTGACGGAGATTTCAGCCACACGGTTCTTGAAGAACGAGAAGAAGAAGATTGCAGGCACAGCCAGCAACACACCCTCGAACGTCAGCAGCAGAGCTTCCGAAATACCGCCGGCCACTTCGCTGGCCTTCAGTTGAGTATCGCTCATCGCGATGACCGAGAAGCTGGCGATCATACCCTTCAGCGTGCCGAGCAACCCGATCATGGGGCCCAGCGATCCCAGCACCGCGAGGATTGCAATCTGTTTCTCATAGTTGGTGTGGGCGACTTCGCCGATGCCTTCCATCGTCTCCCGAGCTTCCGACAGGCCGTTCTGCAGCTCGTTGATCCCCGTTGAGAGCATCTTGCTGAACAGCGATGTGTCGCTTTTAACGAGATTGAAAAGGCCCATGAAGTCCTTCTTGGCGATCAGTTCGTCACACTGCTGAACCACAGGTGGCGGCATCGCGACTTCAACCTTCATGGTCATGAAGAACTTGAACACGAGCGACACGAAGTAAATCGACAGCACGAACAGGAACGCGCCGATGGCACCCGAAGTGTGGACCACCCACCACAACTTCGCGCCAAAGCCCTCATTGACCTGGTGCACGTTGCTCTCACCTGCCGCCGCCGCAGGGGCTGCATCCGCAGCGGGTTGATCAGCCGCCGCAGGGGCTGCGTTTTCTTCCTGGGCGTAGCTATTGCCGGTCAAGGTCCACGTCCCCAGCACCATCAAGACTGTACAGAGGAGCGCAAACAGCGAGCGGCGTTTGGCGAACGAACCCGAGACTGACATGCAAAGCCCTTTCGAAGTTGGCTACCAGGCAGCAAACGTTGGCGTCGCGAGGCGACCAGAATGGCGAAATATCGGTGGAGACAGCCTTACAAAGGCCCTGAATCAAACAGTTCGTTGTAATCAGGCGACGCGGGACGAATTTACCAGGAACGGGAAGACTCTTTCGCCGACGGCCGCCTCCATGGCTGAGCAGAACAGCACCTGCGGCCTCATTCAGCGAACTCAGGATAACCCATGAACGTCCTCGTCATGGAACGGCTGGCAATCGAATTTCGAGCCTTTCAGACGCAAGCGTCGAGACTCCCCAGCAAACTAACAACGCCCCCCGGTCCCAGCAAGCGCCCGTCCGCAATCACGTTAGAAGTGGCACGGTTCGCGCTCAACTCAGTCGCTCCAGCCTGACAAACTGCCTGCGCGGCAAGAGCTGCCGAGTTGGTGAATCTTGCCACTTCACGAGCTGCACGCCTGCGAAAATCACGTCACCGTCGCTCCGGGTACGAATAGTCCACGCAGTGCCGGGAACGTCGTTTTCGCGGCGCGGCACCTATCGGTTCAGACAGCCCATCGTCCTTTGTGATCGCCGCTCGCACCCGGTGCTGCTGCACTTCCCACTCCCCTGCCCTAAAGTGAAACCTGATACAGCACTGATCCCCCGAAGCGGGGACTGGCCGGTGATGCCACACGGGTTTTGAAATGCAGAGCACTTCGATTTCATTGCTGGAACGTCTGCGCGGTCAGCCCGATCAAGAGGCCTGGAATCGGTTTGTGGACCTGTACTCGCCGCTGTTGTTCGCGTGGGCGACGCGCGCCGGGATGAGCGAGCATGACGCCGTTGACCTGGTTCAGGACGTATTTATTGTCCTAATGGCCGAACTCCCCCGGTTTGAATACGACGTCACCCGCAAAAACTTCCGCGGCTGGCTGAAGACCATCACCGTCAACAAGTGCCGCGAACGGCAACGGCGGCAGTGTTCCGTCGCCATTGGCGGTAGCGAAGATGGATTCAGCGACGTTGTCGATGACGCCACAGTCGAGGCATTCTGGGAAGGCGAGTACCGCCAGCACCTGATCGCTCGCGCCCTGCGGCTGATGCAGTCTGACTTCGAGCCGCCGACCTGGCGCGCCGCGTGGTTGGCGCTGACTACCGATCGCACCGCCACCGACATCGGCCAGGAGCTCGGCCTCGCTGAAGCTTCCGTGTGGATCGCCAAGTCTCGAGTCCTCCGTAAACTCCGCCAGGAAATGGCCGGCATGTGGGACGATTAGCGATTTTTAAATTCCCGCAGATTCCTGTCAGGCTCAGAAGCTGAGGCGCATATCCCCGAGGAAGCACGATTCAGCCAGTGGTTGAACCGTGCATTTCCTTCACCACTCAACACGGGGATTCATCATGACTCTGCGAAGCTGGCTTTCGAGACTTCAGGCCAAGGCCCTCTGTGACACACGAGCAAGCCGCCGAATGAAAAGAGTCCAGGCTGTCGCGGCTGCGGACGTGTTAGAAACTCGACGAGTTCCGGCGATCACGCTTCCGATTCCGGCCGCTACGCTGAATGCCACCCTCTCCGCAGGAATCTTGTACGTCGAAGGAACTGCGGCAAACGACGCGATCACAATCCAGCAAGCCAACAATCAACTGTCGGTTCTCAATCAGTCCAAGAACTCAGTTGTACCGATCCGGATTGGCCTGGCTTCGGTGAGCAGTCTTAGCGTGTCGTCAGTCCAGCAGATCTCTGTCAATGGACTAGCTGGAAACGACACGATTCGGTTGACCCCATCGAGTTCTAACGGCTTACAGGACATTTTAATCGTCGCGTCACTGGACGGTGGTGATGGTGCGGACAGCATCTTTGGTGGAACTGCGTCCGACACGCTGATCGGTGGAGCAGGAAACGATACGCTCGCCGGAAATGGTGGTCACGACGTGATTGAGGGTGGACTTGGAGATGACCAACTCAACGGAGGTCACGGAAACGATCGCTTCGTGTTCGCAGGTGGCGTAGCCCTTGGGAAGGACACAGTCATCGCTGGGGATGTCCAAGGTATTAATACTCTGGATTTCAGTAATTTCAGCAGCGGATTGTCTCGCTTGGATCTGAGCCAGACAACATCGCAAATCGTTGCTGGCACATCTTCCGCTCCAAGATTGACACTCACTCTCGGTAGTAATACAGCGATCAGCAGTGTGCGAGGAACGACTTACAATGACAATATTCGTGGCAACGCACTCCAAAACTCGCTGTTTGGAGGCACTGGCATCGACACTCTCTTCGGAGGCGATGGTGACGACCAACTTTTTACCGAACTCTGGGATGACAGCATCTTGAGCAGCAACGGGCGAGATGTCGTGAACGGTGACAGCGGCACTGCATTCACACTTCCCCAATCAGCAATGCTACATGGTGGTCGGTTCGCTCCCGGGCAAACGGACTACGCTGATGTGAACGGTGATGGCAAGGCCGACATGATCTTTCAAGGGACAGACAATAAGTTCTGGCTATCGCTCTCAACCGGAATCGGATTCGGCACACCACAACAGGCAACGATGGTCATGCAGCACGGTGGCCGGTTTGCCCCCGGGCAAACGGACTACGCTGACGTGAATGGGGATGGCAAGGCCGACATGATCTTTCAAGGGACAGACAATAAGTTCTGGCTATCGCTCTCAACCGGAATCGGATTCGGCACACCACAACAGGCAACGATGGTCATGCAGCACGGTGGCCGGTTTGCCCCCGGGCAAACGGACTACGCTGACGTGAATGGGGATGGCAAGGCCGACATGATCTTTCAAGGGACAGACAATAAGTTCTGGCTATCGCTCTCAACTGGAACGGGATTCGGCACACCACAACAGGCAACCATGGTCATGCAACACGGTGGCCGGTTTGCTCCTGGACAAACCGGCTACGCTGACGTGAATGGCGATGGCAAGGCCGACATGATCTTCCAGGGAGAGGACAATAAGTTCTGGCTATCGCTTTCAACCGGAACGGGATTCGGCACGCCACAACAGGCAACCATGGTCATGCAACACGGTGGCCCATTCGCTCCCGGACAAACAGGCTACGGCGATGTCAATGGCGACGGTAAGGCCGACATGATCTTCCAGGGCGCGGACAACCGATTCTGGCTATCGCTCTCAACTGGGACAGGATTCGGAACCCCACAATCGGCAGAAATGGTCATGCAGCACGGCGGCCCGTTCGCTCCCGGGCAAACCGGTTACGGCGATGTAAACGGTGACGGCAAAGTCGATATGATCTTCCAAGGGACTGACAATCACTTTTGGCTGTCGACCGGCGTCAATGCGTTACAAAGCGCAAGATCAGCTGGTTACTACGACGGATATCTCAATATGATCAACGCGCCGGCCGCATGGGCTGCTGGTTACACAGGACTGGGAGTGAAGGTTGCAGTAGTTGACAGCGGAATCGATACGGCACACGGTGAATTCACTGGCAGAATCCTGCCCGGGTTTGTCAATGGTGGAGTAGGCAATACACCGCAGGACGGACACGGCCACGGAACGCACGTTTCCGGAGTCATCGCCGCCAGTCGCGACAGCAACGGAAATACGGGAGTTGCGTATAACGCCAATATCATCCCGATCCGTGTTCTGGGTAACGATAACAAATACCGATCGCTGGAACAGGTTTCCAATGGGATCATCTACGCGGTGAACACCGGTGCCAGAATCCTCAACTTGAGCATTGGAGAGTATGGCGCAATCCAAGGCGACAACTCATCATTGAGGGAAGCTATCGCATACGCACTGTCCAAGAACGTCTTGGTCGTTGCCTCGTCGGGAAACGAAGCTGCGGAGGCGAGCATTCCTGATCAACCTGCAAGATTCAGCAATACTTTTGCAAACCTCATTTCCGTCGGCAATCACGATGGAAAATCCTCACTTAATTCCAGTTCGCAAAAAGTTGGACGATCTGGAGCAGTACAAGTTGACGCGCCAGGAACGAACGTCTACAGCACCGTTCCATTCAGCATAGCTCCAGAGGGCTATGGCACATATACCGGCACCAGCATGGCCGCGCCGCATGTTGCTGGGGTTGCCGCACTCGCTCTATCTGCAAACCCAGCACTGAGCGCCAGCGAACTGCGATCGATCCTTGTCTACGGAGCGAATCGGGGAATCAACGGCTCTGATTCGAATGGCGGTATCAACGCTGCCCTGACGTTGGCGATTGCTGCCAACTCTGCTGGCGGAATATCACCATCCACGGGTTTGAATCCACCGCAATCCACGACGGCGAGTACTGCTCAAGCTCGACAGTTGCCTTTGACAATCAGCAGCGGCAGCGTTCCTTTAGTCTCGCCGAAGCTGATGCAGGGTGGTGGATCGTCAAGTCAAACCTATCAATCCACCAGCATCTCCCACCCGGCTGCTGTCATTGATTCGGTCTTCGCTCAACAGATTCAACCAAAGCTGGCCCAGCCTTCATCGCCCGCGACAACAGCTCAAGCACTCCCCAAAGGACAAGCCGTTCATCAACTTGCCTACAGTACTATCAAGAGGGTTGACGAAGATCTGATGTCCGCCGTTGACATCCGTGCTCGCAGCAATTGAACTGGAGCTCAAGCGATGGGACTGTAATCGTCAGGCCTTACGACCAGCGACTTGGCAATGGATTTGACTGGCAGCTTATCGCTTTACTCCAGTCTGATCTGTCAATCCAGCACGTTGGACGGCTATGGATGCTTTGCGGGACTGCCCTGGTAATCATCAACTCGATTCTTGGATACGGGGCCTGCTGATTGAAGAGCAATCAGCCGCAATCGAGGAGCACCTTCGGGCTTGCGAAGCGTGCCAGCGTCAGACGCGCGAGCTGCATCATTCTGACACGCTCGCGGATGCCATCAGGCAGCAGGCCGCTCAGCCGGAAGATCAGAGTGTTCACCCGGAACTCGGCAAAGTGATGCAACGCTTGCGGGAACAGTCGCTGATCGGAACTCAATCGATTGATGTCGCGGGAACGCAGATCATTCCGTCCGGCTCCGGCACCAAATCCTCAAATGATCGCACTGAGTTTCTGTCGGGACTGCGTCCAGCGGAAGCTCCGGACGAGTTGGCGCGACTCGATGGGTTCCGATTGCTGAAACTGTTAGGCCATGGCGGCATGGGTGCCGTGTTTCTCGCCGAGGACATTCGGCTGAAGCGGCGTGTCGCGGTGAAGCTGTTGCGACCCGAGTTCGCCGACAGACAAGCTGCAACCGAACGGTTTCTGCGAGAGGCTCAAGCGGTCGCCGCGGTCCGGCACGAGAACGTGGTGGCGATCTATCAGGTCGGCCAGGATCAGGGCGTACCGTTTCTCGCTCAAGAACTGCTGGAAGGAGAGACGCTTGATAACCGTCTGAAACGCGAGGGCGCGTTACCGATTACAGATGCGATCGCAATTGGCCAGCAGATCGCTCAAGGCCTGGCTGCCGCTCATGCTCGGGGGCTGATTCATCGCGATATCAAACCGGCGAACGTATGGCTGGAAGGACTCCATCGTGATTCGTATGAGAGTTCGCAAGGCTCCATTCAGACGATCTATGAAGGTTCCGACGTGCTCCCCGGTGCGGCTCATTCTGGCAGCGCTGAGGATATTCGCGTGAAGCTCCTGGACTTCGGGTTGGCTCGAGCTCTTAACGACACTGAAGTCCTCACGCAGCCCGGAGTACTTCTTGGAACACCCGCTTACATGGCACCCGAACAGGCGCGGGGGGAAGTGGTCGATCAACGCGCCGATTTATTCAGCCTGGGCGGCGTATTGTATGAATGCGTCACGGGACGACGGCCGTTCAACGGTAGCACTCCCATGTCCATTCTACACGCACTGGCAGTAGACACCCCTGCTTCCGTCGAATCGTTGCGCAGTGATGTTCCCGGCGAACTGTCATATTTGATCGAACAATTACTGGTAAAGGATCGGAACGCCAGATTGGCGTCGGCTCAGGATGTGGCACGCAAGCTAGCCGCCATCGGACGATCGGTCGCTGAATCAAGCACATCTGCAGCGATCGCGCCACCCAGGTTGAACGTCTTCCGCAGTGTGTCAATCCTTGCAGCAGTTCTGATACTACTGGGCGTTATTATTATCAACCTCAAGGACAAGGATGGGCGTGAGACCAAACTCACGCTCACCGTACCGGACGAAACCAAAGAAGTTTCAGTCGAACTGAAATCAGATCCTCGTCGCGGCGAGCCACCATCGACGTCCGCAAAAGAACTTCAGCCAGACAATGACGATTCAAAACCTGCGGTATCAGAACAGTCGAGTGATCCAGACCGCAAAATCGCCAACACGCTATTAAAGCTTGGTGCTGTTCTGCAAGTGAAACCGCGTGCGAATAAGGATGTCGTGGTCTGGGTGGACGCGTCGGGCAAGCGAGGAGTTAAAGATTTGCCTGCTCTGCCGTTTGTGGTTCACGGAGTCAGCTTTGTCTCGGAACATCCTTTTAACGAGGATACGCTCAAGCTTCTCAAGGAATTGCGAAGTTTGAGTGATATCGAGTTCTGGGGCGTGGCCATTACCGACTCGGGCATGCGACATCTGGCCGACCTGACGTCACTCAAGCTGGTTGCGCTGTCGGATACTCCTGTTACGAACGACGGGCTGGGGTTTATCTCAAACCTCTCTAATCTCAGACAAGTATACGTACGTGGCCATAACGGAACGACCGGGACCGGGATGTCGCATCTTGCCAACTTGCGAAATCTCGAAGTACTGGACTGGTACACTACCGCCACCGACGAGG
Source organism: uncultured Planctomycetaceae bacterium (assembly GCA_964386705.1). Taxonomy (GTDB): domain Bacteria; phylum Planctomycetota; class Planctomycetia; order Planctomycetales; family Planctomycetaceae; genus AM-0621. Next base: position 27,308 of record CAYLTY010000055.1, on the reverse strand, counting down.
ACCTCAAGCACCTGCGGAATCTCACCCAGATCACGCACTTGCGGCTGGATGGCTCACCAGTCAACGGTTCGGGATTCAAGCATCTCAGCCAGCTTTCAAAACTCAGTTCTTTCGGACTTGGCGGCACGCTGGTTGAGGATGCCAACGCTCAGCATTGGCCCGAATGGCCTGCACTCCGGGAGCTACATCTTCACTATACTCAATCCGGTGATGCTGTGGCGAAACGGATCAAAAGTATGATGACACTGACCACTCTTAATCTTGAAGGTAGCCGCGTTACGAATGCTGGTATCGCCGATCTGACGGAACTGCCAGCGTTATCACAGCTGGGATTCTCACAAACAGCAGCTACGGAAGCCGTATTCCCGCAACTGGTTCGCATGAAGTCGCTGGTTGAGTTGGATCTGCGCGATATTCAAATCAGCGAAGCTGGCGCTCGGAACCTGGCCATGATCCCGTCTCTACAAAGAGTTCGGGTGAGGCCGAAACAGTTGAGCGACGCGACCAAAAGCATCCTGAGCGCTGATCTGCCGAAGTGCCGCATCGACGAGTTTTAAGGGCTCATCGCAACACTCGGGGGTGAGTGAAAAAAAGCGGACATTCTGGTTCTCTGCAGGTCTTGAGTTACCAAGTCTTGACTTTGCAGAGCGCGCAGAATGTCCACGAAGGTGTTGTATCGAGCGTTGGGGTTGAAAGGCTACAATCTCGTCGATTGCTGGGAGACAGCGCACGACATCTCGGTGGTGGTCGAGTCGCCGCGTGAGAAGTGGTGTTGTCCTAACTGTCGCTCGGCTGCTGCTCTACGAGCTTGCTGCACTGCGGGCATCATAAGCAGGAAAAGGATCAACAGTATTTCACATAAGAGGGCGCCCTCAATTTCGTTGAATAAACCCGCACGGACCAGCAGCGTGTAGAACGCGACTGCCCCGATGAATCCAACTAACGGACACGCACCGAGCACGCTGACGGACGCCGCGATTAAACACGTCATGGCGAAAGTCAGCAGCGCGGCCAGGATCGCAGTCCAACGCCGGACCGTCTCCATCTCCGCCGAATACTTGTGCCTGATCGCGTGATGCTTCTCATTGATCATGATGCGGTGGACACGACCGTCCGCATCCACGAGATAGAGGGTGACCTCCGGCTCCCGTCCGAGGTAAGCCCATGCTTCCCGCTCCAGTTGCTCAAGAGTTTCAGCGGTCGTGATTGGTGAATCACCGCGCGGATCGTAGACACCCAGAATGCCAGCCGCCGTATCGCGGCCCTCAACCGAGAAGCGACTCCTGAAATCATTCGCCAGGTAGGCGGCAAAAGTCATCGTTGCTCCCTGCCACCAAGCAGTGCTTATTTGAAGTCTATCCAGCCTTCGTGTTATTGGAATATGCGCCCGCCACCCTCCGGCAGTCGCGTGGCGCGTCAACCAATCGCCTGCAAGTCATTCTTGCTCATGCCGTTTGGAAGCGGCCCTTCCTTGATATAGCCATAGCCCATGCAGACATACGGCCACGGATGCTTGAGCAGGTCCGCCAAGTCCTGGTGTCGCTCCACAGCGAAGACGTACTCCTCGTTGCGTAGCACCTTATCTACTCTTGCAGGCTTTGCCGCAGAGCCGAACGCTGCGCAGAGCTTTTGTGCGTCACATCCTGCAGGAGTTTCGCCGTCGTCGTCATCGCTAAAATAGCCAGGGCACGAATTATACTTATCAGCCAGGTTGCCGGACTCAAAGAGCCAATAGATCAAAATGTCGTCGTCGTGATTCAGCACGGCGAGCACCGGGGCACTCAGTTCTCTGGAAACACGCTCGGCGAGGGCCCGAATAATCTCGTCATCCTGGCTGTCGGATTCCTCGTCAAAGAACACGGTCGTGCCGTCGATCGTCGGACTGACAAACGCCTTTCGCTTCGCCGATTGAAGACACTTGGCGACGGCTTCTCGCTCCGGTCCGCGAGTCGTATAATTCACATAGAAATTACCCACCGTAGACACCTCTCGAAAAGAGACTACTCCCGAGCTAACCCGCGTGTGCCATGCGAGTGAGGTGAATCTTACAAGAAACCCGGTCGCAGTTAACAAGTGTGCGTATTCAAAAGATCAAAACGTGACACACCCGACGTGCAACCGGCGCGGCGAGAGGCAGGATCAATCGACGCCGCGCCCAGCCGAAGGAAATCGGTGGTACCCTTCACGGGTCACAGGCCAAACTCGTGGTCAGACATGGCTGGCGCGGTGCTGATAACGGCGTTCTGCGAGTTGAGCGAGGCCGTGAAAACCCAAGCAGCCGAAGAAGCCAAACAGGCCACTGAGGCCGGACAGCCCGAACAGCCGCTCGTATCCGGGAATGAGTCCCAAGAAGCCCAGGCATCCCAGAAACCCGAGGAAGCCGAAGCGGGCCAACCCGGCAAGGCGGGCGGCTTTGATGGCGAGTGGGGATTCGTAGGGGGGCATCTTGGATCTCCAACGGTCCTCGACAGGGGACAACGCACCGCGTTCTTTGGGTCTGACATCAACCTTTCGACAGTAGTCAGGCGCGACGGACCGTCAACGGTTATTCCATCAAAAGACCTGCAGTGTTTTGAGATCGGGAATGGATGCGGGTGGCGGGGACGCGGAGCCCGTGTCGACCAATTAGCGCCAGCAATTCGGCTCAGGTCGGGTTCTGATGTTCATATGCGGGCGGGGGTCAATGTCCTCATCAGGCCCGCATAACCTGCCAGAACGACCTGACCGACTTCACATTGCTGACGGATCAGGTAAACCATTCCCATAGTTCGGAGATAACGCGCTCAAATTCTTACCGAACCGCTTTACATGGGGAAAACGCCTCGACCCTCGCAAAAAACCTGATTAATCTCGACGCGACACTTCTTGAAGGTGATTCGCGCCTTGTCGTTTTCTGCCGTTGATTCCTGCGTCAGGATGAATCTTCACCTATGAGCCTCACTATTCCCGAGCTCCTCACGACGCTCAGCGAAAGCGGACTCATGTCGGCTGATGAGCTGACGACGATTCATCAGAATCTGTCGGGCTCGGGAGTGGTGCGCACGGCGGAAGACTTCGCCAAGGAACTGGTTCGGCAGAATCATCTCACCAAACTGCAGGCCGCCGCTGTTTTGCAGGGCAAAACGAGCAATCTCGTCTTCGGCGAATATATCGTCCTGGAGAAGATCGGCTCGGGCGGCATGGGCCAGGTGTTCAAGGCTCGCCATAAGCCGACCGGCAAGATGGTCGCGTTGAAGGTGCTGTCCGCTGATGCCGTCAAGAACAAGCGGCTGGTGGAACGCTTCAAGAAAGAAGCCAAAGCCGTCGCGCGGCTCAAGCATCCGAACATCGTCCGGGCCTACGAAGCCGGCAAAATCAACCGCATCCGTTATCTCGTGATGGAGTTCGTCGATGGCGAGAACCTCCTGGATCGCGTGAAGCGCAAGCAGCATCTCTCGGTGGATGAAGCCATCAGCAGCGTGCTGCAGGCCGCTCGAGGTCTCGAATATGCCCACTCCAAAGGCATCATTCACCGCGATATCAAGCCATCCAACTTCATGCGAGATCGTAAAGGCCGCTTGAAGATTCTGGATATGGGCCTCGCGCACGTTGAAGGCGAAGACGAAGAAGACGAAGAACAGCGCCTGACGATCCCCGGCCAGATGCTGGGCACCGCGCGGTTCATGGCTCCCGAACAGATTGAAGACGCCCGCAAGTCCGACGTGCGTTCCGATCTGTATTCGCTGGGCTGCACGATGTACTTCCTGCTGCGCGGCAAGGCTCCGTATTCCGGTGAGACCATGGCCCACACGCTGATGGCCCATGTGAGTTCACCGATTCCGGACCTGTGCAGGAAGCGGCCGGACGTTCCGCAATGGATTGGTGACGTCTTCAAGAAGATGCTGGCGAAGCGACCGGCTGATCGCTTTCAGACGATGGGCGAACTGGTTGACGAAATCCAGAAGCACCTTGGCGAAGACCTGTCCAAGCAGGAACACCTGCTGGTTGACGAAGACGAAGAAGGCGACGATTACGTCAAGGTCCTGGCTGGCAAGGGCGACGAAGGCGCGTCGCTGGAACAGCTCTACAGCGATGACGATGAGCCTGTCGTTGCGTCCGCAGAAGACTTTAACGCGGAAGACGAACCACCACCGGATGGTGCCGAAGAGGAAGAGGAGGACGAAGATCGTCCCGCATCTCCAGCCTCCGATGCTGAAGTTCCCGTGCGACCCGTTGCCGACCCGCTCGTGGCTGCTCGCGCTGGCGATGCGATTGATGCCGCCATGTTCGTCCAGCAACCCGATCCGTTGACTGACCGCTTGAAGCAACGTCGTCAGCAAGACCGGGCATCCGAGTTGAGACTCAAAATCATCTCGGCGGTTGTCGGAGTGCTGGTCCTCGCCGGTATTGTCTGGTTTGCTTTCTTGCGCAAGTAGCCGACGCCTTTGCACGCCCCTGGCTCGCTCGCATCATCAGATGCGACGTCAAGGTTTACCTAGACTCCGCTTTCGGAAGACCCCGCAAAGTTGGCGAAATCGCTACTTCAGGAAGAGCGGGCAATTTGAGGGAAAGCGGCTAAGGCCGGATCATGGGAATGGCCGATTTCTTGACCACAGAAGGGAGTCTCGGTTTGTTCCGCAGAACCCGAACGCGGCGATGGATCGCCGAGTGGTTCGAGTTCTGAATCGAGACTGCCACGTCATTTTTACCGCTCGCAGCGCGTCTGGTCCGGTCTTCCCGAAAGTCAACGGTTGAAGACGGCGTCCTCCGCAGACTGCGACAGGGAAAGTCAGGCGGTCCAATGAAACGGCCCACTCTTCGCATCTCGGTCTTTGCTGCAACGATTGCTCTTTCAACACTCGGCACCTGCGCTGTTACTCAAGCTGAAGGGCCGAAACCGTTCTATTCGAAGCTCAACCCTAAGAACTGGTTCCGCAAGTCTGACGACGCTGCCAAGAAGGAAGACTCGAAGAAGGCGGATAACGAGAAGTCAGAAACCAAGGTCTCCGGTGAAACCACCACGGCGACTCGTCCCTATCTGAAGGATGATCCGTTCCTGGTGACTCCAGTGGACGATGAAGAGGCTCCAGCCAAGGTGACCAAGCAGGCCGAAGCGAAGGATCTGCCCGAGATCCACGCGAAGCCCAAGGCTTCCACGGAGCGTCAAACGGCTAAAGCGGCTCCTGCGGCGAAAACGCCCGCTGAACCGACTCCCGCTCCGGCGAAGACGCCAACCACTGCGAAGGCTCCCACCACGGCCAAAGCTCCCGCGAACGCCAAGGGCCCGGCTAACAAGGGTAAGCAGAACGAGTTTGCCGAAGGGTTTGACGGCGACTTCGCGAAGCTGGTCGAGACCGTGAAGCAGGAAACGGTGAACGAGTCTGAAGACGAGCCCACGCCCGCTCCAGCCGCCGCGCCGCGTCGTACGAAGCTCGAACCCAAGTCGGTTGCTCAAACGCCCGCGTCGCGTAAGTCGGACGCGCCGCTGATGCCCGATCTGAATTCCGCTCCTGCGGACGACGAACCCGAGGCGCAAGAGGTCGCTGAGTCGCTGCCAGCGAGGGCTTTGCCTGATCGGACTCCGTTCGATCGCATGCTGCCTGACACAGCCGCTCCGGAGAAGAAGCCGGCTGCGGTTACGCCAGAAGTTCGTAGTCCGCGTTCGATCGCGAAGACGGAAGCCAAGAAGCCCGACTTTGCCGGGGACCAGAAGGAGATTGAAGACAAGGCTGAGAAGGCTGACGACTCCGACGCCGCTGAGGTTGATCAGTTCGTCGTCAATCAACGTGCGAAGGCCGCCGAAGACGCGATCAAGGCGGCCGAAGAGCATCTCGCGGAGATGGAGCGTCGCGCCGAGCTCGCTGCTCAGCGGGCTAAGGCGGCTCCATCGACAACGAAGTCTGCTGCACCCAAGGCTCCAGAAGCTCCGGCCAAGCCAGAGAAGATGCGCGAGGCTTCTGGCTTCGTGATTGTGAAAGCAGATCCGGCCGCGACTCAGGGGATCACCAAGATCACTCCGGAAGAAGCAGCCGCGGAATCAGCTCCTGTCATCATGGATGACTTCGTGGCGGCTGGTCGCAAGGAGATGGACACAGCGCTCGCTCGTACTGCTCAGGCCCAGAACGCCCGCGAGGCTACGACGAAGACGACTCGTCCTGCTGCACCCGCTGCAGTTGCCGCGACGCCTGCTCCGTCCATCGGTCTGGATGTCACGAAGCCGGTCATGTTGCCGCGCGGCGAAGCGACACCGCGTCCCAAGCAGACGTTGGAGTCAGCCATTGCGAAGAGACCTGCTCCAACGCCAGCGACCGATGCCCCGGTCAAGCTGATGGCCCCGGTTGATAGTTCGGGCTTGATTGTCTCCAGCGACCTGGTTCCGGACCGCAGATTCTACACAACGTCGCAGGCGTTCCAGCAGGCTGGTCGCAACGCAAAGAGCGACATCAGCCCGACGAGCAGCTTGAGCGCTCCAGCGGTTGCGAAAGCGGATACGAAGTCTGAAGAGCAACCGCATGGCGGCATCATCATCCTGCCTGCCGGCAAAGCACCGCGTGAACTCGATAAGGCCCCATCGGGCACCGCTCGAGTCACCGCGAACAAGGCTCCCATGCGAATTTCGCCGGATGGCTCCCGAGTGCAGCAGCTGTCCTATGAAGACACTGCTCCGCTGGAGAGCCACCTGCCGACTCTGAGCATCAATGCTTCGAAGTCGACTGCGGATGAAGGCAACGGCCCGCTACTGATTCTGCCCAAGACTTCGGCCGAAGCTCGGGAACAGGCTGATGACGAATCGACAGCGCGAGCCAGTGCTCCGATTCTGGAATTCCCGGAAGAGCCTGAGACTCTGCGTCCCAAGAAGAGTGGTTCCTCGGGTTGGGTGCTGGCGACGCTGGCCTTCATCGCCGCTGGATGCGGAATTGGCGTCATGATCCGCAAGAAAGGTCAATTCGGCGCGATCGCGGCAGCCCCGGCTGCGGCTGAAGGAGAAAACACCGCCACGTAAACGTCGGTGTCAGACTGTGACTTATGGTTGTCGCGAGGAATGCGAGGCTCACCAGCCGCGCTTCCTCGCGATTTCATTTGGTGACCTGCTCAATCCAGGCAGCAGTCATGAGGTGAGACGCCGCAACTGACCGCACAGCAACTCAACCGCCGTCGCCACCGGAGTGAACTATGTCTGCCGATCCATGGAGCCGACCAACGCTCGAAGACCTGAAAGTTGTGCTCGAATCGATCGGCAAGACTGACCCCGAGCACGAGCGTGCGGCCGAGCGACTGGACTTGTCGGTGCCTGCCGAGATCACAACGTCACGCGGCGCCACGATTGCCGCGATGACACGTGAAATCAGCCGCTTCGGTATCGGCTTGTTCCATCGCGGCTCGATCAATCCCGGCGAAGTCACCGTGAAGATGGCCAGCGACACTCGTGAATACCGCTATCTGGTGAAACTCGAATGGTGCCGCCCCGCGACGAACGGCATGTTCCTGAGCGGCGGCCAATTCCTGGGCAAGCTCGACCCTGAATAACACTCAGCAGTCCAAGCCACGGATGACTCACCAGAGAAACGCAGATGTACTAGATCCGTATTTCACTGGTGTTCGATCCGTGGCTCAAACAATTCTCTCAGGCCGTCTGCGACTACAGCTTGGCCACACCATCCCGCACGGCCTTCAGGCAGACTTCGATGTCTGACAGCGGGTTCATCGGATTCTCTTCGTACTCCAGCGCGAGTGCGTACTGGTAATCCAGCTTCCTCAAGAGTTTGAGGCACCCGACAATATTCAGGTCGCCCTCGCCGAGAATGCGGAACTGCTTCTTGCCATCGGGATGCGTCTTCACGTCTTTGAAGTGCACGCCGAACACGCGCTTGCCGAGCCGTTCAATCGCTTCTTCCGGCTTCTCGTCGCTGCGGAGAAAGTGACCGGTATCGACACAGGCTCCGATCTTCGGGTGTCGGTCCTTCACCATTTCCTCGACCTGGCTGATCTTGCCGAAGTTGCGGTCTTCGGGGCCGTGATTGTGAATGGCGATTGGGATGTCGTACTCGGCGACGAGTTTATCCAGCAGGTCGAAGGTCGCCTTGTCTTTCTTGGGGCCGGCGCTCAACGACACGATGCCCATGGCCTTGGCGTAATCAAACACCGCCCGGGCTTTGGTTTCGTCGGCGTCGAAGCCCACAACTCCATAGGCCATCAGCTTGATGCCGGCGTCGTCGAGCATCTTCTTCTGTTCGGCGATCTTGCCAGGCACGTTGTTCTGCGGAATGTGACCGGGGAACGCTTCCCACACTTTCACGCCCAGCTTCTTCGTGTGCTGCAGGGCTTCTTCGACCTTGTAGTGTCGCAACGAGTAGCTCTGCAGGCCCATCTTGAATCCGCCGTAGGGATCTTTCTCTTCGGCCTGAGCCAGCGTTCCGAAACAGGCGGCTCCCGACAACGCGGCGGCGGTCCCGAGGAACCCGCGACGCGAAAACTGCGCGGTCTCAAATTGTGACATGTGGTGTGCTCCCATTGTCCCGAGGTGAAGGTTCAACAACACGCTCAGGTTAGCCATCCGCACTCAGCGTTGCGACAATGCCCGGTACTACGGCTGTCAGTTCGGCGTTCATCAATTAGCCTTTCCCGTCGTCCCATAACTCCCGTACGTCCCTTAAGTCCTTTCCCTTGGCAACGCCCCCGTGAGCTTCTCATCAGTCAACCGGAACCCGTCCACTAAAGACCTGCGAGTCTTCGCCGGGTTGCTGATTCCCTTTTGCGGTTTGATTGCCTACTGGCTGCAGCGCCGGGAGTTCTCGCAGGAAGTCTACGGTTCAGTCTTCGCGGCTGGTCTGGTTGTCGGAGTTGTCGGCCTCTTCGCCCCGCGAGCGATCCGTTGTGTCTACGTCGGCTGGATGCTGGCGGTGACTCCCATCAGCTTGGTGGTCACGTACGTCATCATGGCGCTGGTGTTCTTTGGGGTCTTCTGGCCGATCGCCTGGTTGATCAACGCGCGCAAACGGGATCCGTTGAAACTGCATTTCGACAAGCAGGCCCCGACGTACTGGGAACCGCGCCGTCAGCAGACCGACCTGCGCCGCTACTTCCGGCAGTATTAGGCCGAGGTTCAAACATCCGTGTTGCGCCTGGCTTGCTGACTTCTCTCGTCTCAACGGCGACCGCTCACTGCTTTTTCAACCATGCGGCGACTTTCTCCGCCCATAACTGACCGTGAGCCTGTTGTCCCTTGGCGTTAAAGTGAACCCCGGCCCGGTATTCGGCTCGCAAAGAGTCTGTATCGGGACCTTCAATCGAAACACCTTCGGTCCAGAGAGACTTCTGAGCCGCGCGGAACTCTTCATCGGCGGCGTCCTTCTCGGAATGATAGGTTGCCTGCGCGGTGATCCACGGCAGCTTGCGACCAGCCTGCTTCTGAGAAGCCGCGATCAACGTGGCCATGAAGTCGCGATACTGCTGCCCCGTGATCTGACGATCGGCCGGGTAACCCTCACGCGCCTGACCGGCATCGGACTCGCCCTGATGCCAGAGGATCGCGCGGCAACCCTCGGGACCCAGCGACTCGACGCGCCGCATCAGGCCATCGAACAACTCGCCCGTCGCTTCCCACTCGCCAGGGCCGACCTGCTTCACGCGTGAGGCGATTGTCGGCAGATTCTTCATGCGCGTGCCGCGCGGTAGCCATTGACGCACGCTCGTCGCACCGGCTCCCGTTGAAGCCACGCCGATCGGCACACCCAGTTTCTGAGCCAAGGCATCTCCAAACGCGGGCAAAAAACTGCCACCTGTGCTGCCATCCGCCACGCCGGGTTGAGGATCGTCGGCCAACCGCCAATTCATGCCGTCGAAGGTCGAGACCAGTTGAGTCTGTGTCTTCAGACGCTCGGCTCCGGAGTTTGTTGAGTTCGACTGACCGGCGATCACGAAGACTTCGCCAATCCCCACATGCTGCACCGTGGCTTGAGCCGCGGCGCGGCCCTGGCAGGTGACTCTAAATAGGACCTGATACCAGCCACCTGCCGGCACCGAGACTTTCATATCGAACCGCTGCAGGCGGCGAGCGACGTCTACCGGAGTCCAGTCATGCACCACGCTGGCTTCGGTAGCCGGTGCATCGCCCTTCGCGGGCTGGCTAGCTTTGACGAGTTGGTACTCCAGTTGACCCTCGCGAACGCCCAGCCAGCCGCTGATGAGCATCGTGCCCGCGCCTTTGCTGTCGCGTTGAATGATCTGGTAGTCGGCGGGGTACTCGACCAGCACATCGGCATCGACTTCGCGAGTCGTGTGGGCGAGCACGAAGCGCACGATGGGCTGAGCGTTCTTCAAACTGTGTGGATGATGCTTCACGCCGGGCTTCGCGATGACCGTGATCGGTCCACCCAACTCGCGATAACGGTCTTCGATGAGCTGCGTGTTCTCATCAAAGGGAACGACTTCATCCGCTTCACCACAGACATGCAGCAACGGGATCTTCGCCTTGGCCATCGAAGCCAGGTTGTCGACCGGGTTCAACTTGTAAGCCAGCGCTTCCGCTTCCGTGAGACCATAAGCCTGCAGACAACGCTGCCAGTCACCGGCCGAGCCTGGTCCTTTGCCTTTCCCTCCAGGCCAGCTCTTGAAGTCGCACACGGGCGCGTCGTTGTAGATGCAGGCCACTCGATCGGGATGACGCGCCGCCCAGTTCAACGAGAACAGACCACCGCGACTGAAGCCTTCAAGCACAGTCTTCTTCGCAAGACCTCGTGTTGTTGTGAGATGTTTATAGAAGCGGTCCATGTGATCGAGCGCGATTGGCGCGCCATACATGTTCTGCACGTCGATGTAGACGACATGAAAGCCGCGCGCTGCCAGCGCGATGTCCGCTTGAGGTTCATGACCGAAGAACTCGGTGCGCCAGATCCAGGGACGTCCTTCAGCAATTTGTTGAGGCACGATCATCAAACATGCGCGACCATCAACCTTGAAGTCACGTCGTTCGTACCCGAACCACGATGAGACGCGATCGTCTTCAGCGGTGGTCGAGTTCACGTTCATCAACATCATCAACGATGTGAGCAGCATGGGCAGCAGACAACGCGCGGAGGTCATTCGACAGGTCTCCCTGATGATGAGTTGAGAGTGATGAGCTGAGTCTGATGGCGGTTCGGCGCAAAGCTCGCGCGAACTGTTTGTTGAACTCAAGTCTGAGCGGGCGATGTTCCCACGCGTGCGAATCAGAGCAGGTCAACGTGCTGCCTGCAGGCGTTCTGATTGTGGAGCAATCAGCGACAGACAGGGCTTCACCGACTGTCGTGTGTCGGTTTGCGAAGCAGCAAAAAACGCTAAAAATCAGCCACAAAATAGAAAAGGCGGCTTGGTTTCCCAGCCGCCTTTTCTTGTTGTTGCTGTTGTATTGTGTCGTGTTGCTTAGTTACTGCTTGCGAGAAGCGTCCGAAGACTACTTCTTCTTCGCAGCGGCCTTCTTCGCGGGAGCAGCCTTCTTCGCAGCAGCCTTCTTCGCAGCAGCCTTCTTCTTAGCCATCGCACTCATCCTTAATCTTGAGTGACTTCTTGCCGCTCGGCCAACCGGGCAATTTGAGAAGCTCATTCACTCGACCACATTCCATTCGACCTCACAACCTTGCGAGGTCCTTGTAAGCGTGTTGAAAGCTACGCAATCAACTCGCTTACATTCATCACGCGGCCATAGTTATCGATCATTTTAATTTCTGCAACCCATTTCTTTTCACTTTGGAGTGAAAAAAAGGCTGATTCGTAGGGATTCTGAACGCACTTCAAAGACCCCACCTCTTGCGCGCTGTTTGCATCATGCTTTCAACTCGTTCAACACGCGCTGCATGTACTCCATACTTGAGCGCGCGATGAACTCAGCGCCGGGCTTGTAATCGAACACTTCGACCGATACCCAACCATCATAGCGAACATCTAAAAGTGCCTTAAAAATAGGCAAATATTGAGTGTCGCCCATGCCTGGTCCCAACAGGTTTGTGTCGTTCACATGGAAGTGACCAACGCGTCCTTTGAACTCATGAATGAGGTCAGGGATGGTCTTCGACTCAGCGCCAAGCATGGCTTTGACGTCTTGATGGAGGACAAAGTTCGGATGATCGATGAGCGCGCCGAGTTCCATCGCTTCAGCGCATGTGTTGATGAAATTTGTTTCCTTCGGAGTCAGTGGCTCCATGCAGAGGAAGACTCCGCGATCACCAAGCACTGGCATCGCATCACGAAAGACCTCAGCCGCGTTGTCCATCGCCTGCTCGCGCGACATGCCTTCTTCGATGTTGCGTTGCAGTGGCGATCCGAAGACCAGCACCGTGCCTCCCATGTCAGCGCAGGCATCACCGAGTTCGATGAGGTACTGAGCCGTCGCGCGACGCACGGCCGTGTCACGCGTGGTGAGATGCAGGCCTTGAGTCTTCGCGAGCAACCAATGCAGGCCCATGATCTCTACGCCATGCGCTTCGGCTTGCTTCTTCAACGTGGCTCGACGTTCTTGTGAGACGTCCGTGATGCGCGGAGCCAGCGTGAACGGCGCGACTTCCATGCCCGTGTAGCCCAGACTCGCCGCAAACTCGCACTGACGTTCCCAGTCCCAACCTTCAAACAGTTCCTGACAGATGGCGAATTTCACGATGCAGCCTTTCTAGGAAGAGAACCACGCAGCGCAGCGAATGATTTCGTCGTGTTCGTCTTGAGTGACGTGGTTAGCCCCATCACGAGGGCAACGAAAGTATTCTTTCGTCGCTCAAGACGCCGATGGTGGACCATCGTAACGCCGAACCAGCTCGCGCGTCCCGCTGGGGAGTCATCTCTGGAGTGCTCACCCCCGTGGCGGATGCGTCCCGCATCCGTCTTTCGTTCCTTGTGCCGGTTAAGAAGCCCAAGGCGAGACGCCTTGGCCACGTCTTGCGCGCGGAGCATCACCGCTAGCCGCGGGTGATTGGAACGCGGCAGGCAGACAGGGCCAGAACCGGCGGCTAGCGCCGCGCCGCTCACAGATGGGGCGCATCACTGAAAACAACGACGTCCAGCGGCGCCAAACTTACGAATCCATCGGCAGAGGTTCATTCTGCTGAGGCTTAATCGGCGAGTAGCCGATGTCTTCCACAGACTCACCCTTCATGCGGGCGCGGGCGTAACGGACCTGCAGGTCGAGTTCCTGGTTCGCAGCATAGAGTGTGACCACGCTGTCCCAGATCTTGCGTGCATCGAGCAGGCGACCCTGACCATACAAGTCTTCGGCCTTTGCCAAAGATGAGTTCACGAATTCGACGCGATCCAGCTTCGTGTCAGTGGTCGCTTCGATTTCTGAGATCTCCAACTTCGCCAACGCGACGAAGTCCGGGTACTCCTTGGAGTCTTTCAACAGCTCCATCAGGCTGCGGTACTTCTCCAGGGCGGTGATGCGATCTCCGAATTGTTCGAAGCGCCAGGCTTCCATGAAGAGACGTTCGGGTTCACTCGTCGTCGGACGATTCAACCGCGCGTTGCTGATCAGGCGACGCTTCAGACGTTGAACTTCGGCCTTCTCCATGAACTCCTTGGCAACCGCGGCGTGCTTGCCATCCGGGAAGCGGGTCACCATCGGCTGCAGGTACTTGTCGATCCCTTCGCGCCATTGCACCGGGTCATCGCTCTCCATGAACGGCTGAGCCTTCGCGAACAACGTGTCCTCATTGGCTGGCCAGACAACCCAGGCCGCAGCGGCGAACATGACCAGCAGCATGCTGGCGAGGAACCACGTACGTTCAAACAACGGGCCGGTCGGTAGTCTGCGTTTCTTCTTCTTAGGGCCCAGCAGTTTCTTCAGGTCGGGATTGATCCCGGCCATTGTGGTTGTTGTCTTCGGTCCACCCGTTGAGCGGTCGGATGCCACGCTCACCTGCTCGGCAACTTTTGTCAGGACATCGTCCAGCGCCATGCGCACAATCGCCGCATCGTACGGGCGGTCTTGGGGGTTCTTGGCGAGCAACTGCTGCACGATGTCATCCAGCCAGACAGGGCAGTCATAGGCCAGAGTCCGCACTGACGGCGGTTGCTCATTGACATGCTGCATCATCAGGTCGCTGGGAGCTTCGCTGATGAACGGCGTGCGACCGGTCAGCATCTCAAAGAGCACACAGCCCAGCGCATAGAGGTCGGTCTTCGCAGTGATGGGTTGCTTGAGATTGATCTGCTCGGGAGCCATGTAGGCATAGGTCCCCACTGTCGAACCAGTGGCGGTAATCGGCATGCCATCCATGTCGCGGGCGATGCCGAAGTCTCCCAGCACCAGCTCTTCGTGCTCGCTGCTCTCACCGAGGAACAGATTTGCCGGCTTCAGGTCACGATGGATGATGCCGTTGCTGTGGGCGCAGTCGAGAGCGTCACAGATCTGAACCCCGAGCTCGATGACCTGCTCCCACGGCAAAGCGCCGCGGCGCTCCAGCAGGTCGGCCAGCGTGCCGCCTTCCATCAACTTCATGGCGTAGAAGTGCTGTCCGCGAATCTTGCCGCCACCGTAATACTTGGTGATGTGCGGATGATCGAGACGCTCGAGGATGCGCATCTCTTGTTCGAAGCGCGCCACCAGTCGGCTGTTCTCAGTCAGGTGAGTCGGCAGCAGCTTCACCGCCGTGATGCGGCCGTTCTTGCGGTAGATGGCGCGATAGACCACGCCCATGCCACCTGCGCCCAGCGGTTCCTGCAGATTGAACGGACCAAAAGCTCGCGTCACCATGAATGCCTCTCAGTCATCGCGACGGCGTCCCGCAGCGACTTGTATTCTGGCCCACAGCATCAATTGTGAGACGTCCCACCAGTGTCCGTCGACGAGCGTCAATCGTCGGGCGGTGCGGCTCATCCCTCTGAAGCGTCTTCCTGGGGCAATCGGGATAATGGATCTGAATTCGGTTATGGAAAGGAATTTGCGAGGACTATTGGCTAACGCGATGCCATCTGCGCAACTAACTCGCACTTCCGACAGCAATTCCTGCCTGATCCAATTCGGATACGGTCTTTAATGCCCGCAGGTTTGCTGAAATGATGTCAAAACCTGAGACTAGCTCGGTCATGGGCACGCCCGCAGATAAAGGTGCTCGCTTTGGCCTGAGTCTGAGGAGACTGTTGTCTTTCGCTCAGCAATAAGGCGCGTTGCGAAGCGAAACGCAACAAGGCAAGCTGCGACCTGTTCGTCGCCCAAGTTGTGCAGTGTTACTCGGAATGCGGTTGTGTTACGCCTCGCGAAACGCCACTTTTGACGGACCTCAAGGCGTCTCAACCAGCCCACTTGAAGAACCGGAATCGAATACACATGTCCGACGATGCCATCGAAAAGCTGAACACGGCCTACAACCAGATTCGCGAGCAGATTGCGAAGGTCATCATCGGGCAGGAGCAAGTGATCGATCATCTGCTCATTGCGATGTTCAGCCGCGGGCATTGTCTGCTGGAAGGCGTGCCGGGGCTCGCGAAAACATTGTTAATCAGCACGCTGGCCCGCAGCCTGTCGATGAGTTTTCATCGCATCCAGTTCACCCCTGACCTGATGCCTGCGGACATCACTGGCACGGACGTAATTCAGGAGAACCGTCAAACCGGTCAGCGTGAGTTCCGCTTCCTGCAAGGTCCGTTGTTTCACAATGTAATTCTGGCCGACGAAATCAACCGCACGCCGCCGAAGACTCAGGCGTCGTTGCTGGAAGCCATGCAGGAGCGACAGGTCACGGTCGGACAGACGCGGCATCAACTCAGCGATCCGTTCTTCGTGCTGGCGACTCAGAACCCCATCGAGCAGGAAGGCACTTACCCGTTGCCGGAAGCTCAACAAGACCGCTTCATGTTCAAGGTTTTTGTCGGCTACCCTAGTTTCAACGAAGAACGTCAGATCGCAAAGACGACCACGAGCATTAACACCTGTGAGATCCAGGCGGTGTTGAGCGGTGAAGAGATCATCGAACTGCAGCGCCTGGTGCGCCAGGTCCCGGTGAGCGATCACGTTGTGGATTACGCGTTAGCTTTAGTGCGTCAGACGCGCATCGGCGAACCAGGTGTGCCCGACTTCGCGAATGAATGGCTCAGCTGGGGCGCAGGTCCACGAGCGGTCCAGTTCCTGGTGCTCGGTGGCAAAGCGCGAGCTTTGCTGAATGGCCGCACGCATGTCTCCACTGAAGACATTGCTGAGTTGGCCAAGCCGGTGCTGCGACATCGCATCGTCACCAACTTCGCCGCCCAGAGCGAAGGCATCACGTCCGATCATGTGATTGATCGTCTCGTGAAGGAGACACCACAAAAAGAAGGTGAGCTGACCAGCGACCCGCGCCTGAAGAAGATCTTCGCCGCGTAGCGGGCCTTCATAGTCGCTCATCGCTCCGGGATCAGAACGCAGGTGATCTTGAGTGACCTCAAGCGCTACAATGTTTTGAGGTACTCCAGCACCGCCGCCTTTTCGTCGGGCTTGAGGCGGTTCGGGAAGTCATGGCCGGCAGCGCTCTTACTGAAGGCGCGCGTGTCAAAATACTGACGCTTCTCATACGGAGTGCGTGCGGCTTCAGGAACGGCGTCGAAGGTTGAGATCTCCAGTCCCACCTTCTGCTGGTCATAACCGTCTTCGGTCCGCTTCCAGACTGCCGGACGCTGATCGGGATGCAGCACGTGCCACAGTGTCGGCACCGAGCCATTGTGAAAGTACGGCGCCGAAGCCCAGATGCCGTCCAACGGCGGCGCCACATATCCCTTCGGATCGACATCAACCGCATCCGCACCAAAGCGACTGAGCCACCCCACCTGCATCCACGTGCGATGCTCGGGATTGAGAGCATCCAATCGCACACGGTCCGTCTTCACGACATCGATGGGCACCGTGATCTGTTCGTAGTGCGCGTCCTTGCCGTAGCGGCCGTGACACTCGGAGCAATGCTGCTCGAACAGCTTCTGGCCAGTTACCGCCAGCGGCTCATCAACCGCGTTCGGATACTTGGGCGGAGTTTGCGCTTCGATCCATGCCATGACGGCCTGATAGTCGGGCTCCCATTCACGCAGCTTGTCCGGACCATTCGAAGGCAGCAGCATGAACTGCATCAACACACGATGATTCTTCGGAGCAAAGCCATCCGCATACAGACTGCGTTTCTTCTTGACGTTCCAGAACGGCGGCGGGTCCATGTCATGATGCACCAGCTTCGGCTCGGGTCGCGCGCGCTCGATATTCATGTCGCGGTCACGCAGGTTGCCGAGCGCCACGCCAAAGATGACCGAGTTCGTCGTGCCATGACTCGTCCCCAGCGGCATCTTGAGCGACGCCAGATCGAGATGCCCCGGCTTCTTGAACAATCTCAGCTTCGTGAGCCGCACATCCTCAGTAAGCGAATGCAGCGCCGTGTGAGAGTTCGGTAGCCCCGGAATCACTCGCCCTGCCACTTTGCCGCCGTGGCAGGCAAAGCAGTTCATCACCCAACCGCTGTTCCCGTTATCAACATAACCCAGAGCGGGACCAGTCCCGTCACCGTCCGGCGCTTCCATCAGCCCATAGCGAGAGAACGTCATCTGTCGCCGCTCAGCCGGAGTCGCCGCAGCCGCGCGACTGCGTTCAGGCTCGGGCCAGACCTTCCAGAGTTCATCAAACACCTGCTGATCGAAGTCCGGCGGCAGATAGGTCTTCGTTCTCAACAACCGCCAGCCGCGCTCAGCCAGAGACTCTTCCGCCGCCGAGATTCTCCCATCGCCGAATCCAAGCACGAAAGACGCAAGTAGTGTCACCGCAATCAGCGAACGATAAGCAGCCATGCGAAATACCAAGTTCATCTCTTTTTACGAAATCACTTCACACCCCTCGCCCCTTCGGGGAGAGGGGCAGGGGGTGAGGAGCGATGCCAGCACGGTCGACGAGTTCACCACTCCCGAATGACATTGGAGATGTAGCGAACGCAGAGTCAACAGCGCACGCCCTTCGCCGTTGGCTCAGAGCGTGCCACCCAGGTTTGTCGAATTCAACCTCTCCCAGCCCGAGGTTCAGCAAACCGCAGGACGGTTCTCAACTTAACACATCGCCGCAGAATCTGGCGGACCATTCGAGCCGGAGCGACAAGCCTGTCATCTCAACTCTGCTGCTGAGCCTTGGACCGCGACGCCAACTGATCGGCGCGAGCGTTGAGTTCGTCCATCGCAGCTTGCACTCGTGCTGTCTGCTCGATGAGTTCTTCTCGTTTGATGTCCGGTGGAATCTGAATGGGCTCGCCCGTCAGCAGATACACCTTGGAAAACGGAATTGGTACCAGCAGATCAGTCCAGCCTTGCCCGAATCGCCAGCACCATTCGCAGGAAAAAGCCGTCGGAACGATGCTGCGGCCGCTGCGGGAAGCCAGGTAGACAGCTCCTGTCTGCAGTTCACGTCGCGGACCGCGCGGACCGTCCGGCGTGATCACAATGTGCTTGCCCTCGGCCTCACGCAGGAGTTGTCGCATCGCCTGTGCCCCTCCCTGACTGCTCGAACCGCGAATTGCCACAATGCCAACACTGTTAAGACTCGTGGCCACGACAGAGCCGTCGCGATTGTTGCTGACCAGTGCCGCCGTGAGCCGGTGCTTGCCGCCGAAGATCGGAATCACCAGTTGGTCGTGCCACACGCAGTAGATGAACCGATCGACCACCGTGATGTCATACGGATTGGTGCCGGCAGGCGTGTGGAATCTGCGCCGCAGGGTCAGGAACAGAAGTTTGAAGGTCCAGATCGCGGCAGCGGCCAGCACGCGGAGAATGAATTTGTTTCGAAGCCGAAGCCGCATCCTGCGTCACTTTCTGCTCAATCAGTCAGTCGGTCGCCTTCCAACTCTCGACCTGACGTTCGGCGAGCGCCGCCGCATACGGCCGTTTTCTAGCGATCACAGATCACAACCGACAGGCGACTGACTGCACCAAGCCAGCTTTCCGGTGAGAATCTCAATCTTTCCTGGCGACCTGGCAGTGACTTGGGACCACCAGGACAGATGGGACCGATCTCAACGGGCGCTGCCGCGTCGCGCAGTCACTTGCTGCGAACTACGGATTCTTCGGCTTCTGAAATAGCAGTATAAACTCGTGAACCTTATTCACGCGAAACACGGCCGGATAACCCAGCGGTCGCAGGTTGTTATATTCTGACTGCCGGTTCCAGATGATTAAATCATCATAGATGAAACCGACTTCTTGCAGATGAGCCGCCAGTTCGCTGTGAAAAGGATAGAACCGGCTCTTTTTTCTGAGATCCATCACCACAACGCAGCAGTAGGCGCCAGGTTTCAAGACTTGAAAAACTTCACTAAAGACTGCTTTTAAGGCCAACAAGAACTCGTCGTAGTCGGCAACGATGCCGAGATCTCCAGTCTGATTTCCGTAATGACGAACCGACTTATAATCCGCAGTTCGTTTCTGGTTGAGGATATTCCAATATGGAGGCGAGGTGACGCACAGATCAACTGTCTCGGCACCCACCTTCTTCCCCAAGTCGCTCGCAGATAGTTGATACACGCGAGAGGTCGGTTTCTTCTTTGACGCCACGCTCTGCAAACGGCTCTCCGTCAGTGCAATATACTCGGTGGATAGTTCGATACCGATGCCCCGTTTACCAGCCTGCTCTGCTGCTACGAGTGTGCTGCCTGAACCGCAGAAGGGGTCTAACACGACCTGACCATCTGGATGCAAAAAAGTTTCGATCAGCCGCTCGACCAGCGCGATCGGAAACATGGCCGGATGCTTGAGTCGCGCCTCTTCCGGTGTTTTGCGAATGTCGCTCCAAACGCTGATGGAGTTCTGCAACCACTTCTTGCCACCCAGCGCGTTGCACTTGGGCGGAGTCTTGCGCGGTTTCTTGGGTGTGGGTGCAGTCATGGGGCTCAACGCGAACTGGATGAGGACACAAAAAAAGCCCCGGACCAGCGGTCGGGGCTTTTGTTTGATCTCTGTGGACTAGCGTGACATGAATGCCACGACCTGACCAACTTCGACCGGCAGACTGACGTCCTGGGCGGTCGGACGAGCGGCGACTTCGGCTCGCAGCGCGTCTTTGTCGAACCGCAGCCAATCACACGAAGGTGACGTGCCGGCTTCGATCAGCTCTTTGTAGTACTTAATCAGGTTCGGGCGATTGCGAACGGTGATCACGTCACCAGCCTTCACCTGGTACGACGGACGGTCGCAGGTCTTGCCGTTCACTTGGAAGTGGCGATGTACGACGCCCTGACGGGCCTGCATGCGGGTCAGCGTGTAACCAGCGCGACGCACAGCGTTGTCCAGACGGCATTCACACATAATCAGCAGGTTTTCACCGGTGTTACCGGGCATCTGCTTGGCGGCCTTGAAGAAGCGGCGGAGCTGCTCTTCACGGAAACCGTAATAGAACTTGATCTTCTGCTTCTCGCGCAGACCGACGCCGTAGTCAGACAGCTTCTTGCGCTTGCCGTATTGTCCCGGCGGATAATCTCGGTGCTCAAAAGCCTTCATTGCTCCGGCATTTTCGAAAATCACCGCGCCAATTCGCCGGTTGATTCGGCCTTTAGGTCCGGTATAGCGACCCATTAACTCTTCTCCTAACAACTTATTCGCACAGGTTCGTACGTATTCTAACAAGAAGCCGGCAACGACGGATTCTGAATGTCCAACAAAAGGGCGTGCCTTATACGGCTGGCCCGCCCGTGTTTCAAGCGAGGGCGCCGTCCCAGACACGAGTACCCTTCGTTCCTAGACGCTCATAGCGCCGCGATCGAAAAATGCTGAGCGGGCCTGTAAGCCGGGTTTTGTCGAGAACGGTCATTTATCTGGGATGCCGGTTGCCCGGACACCTCATGCAGCCTACCCGAAGGCTTGAACGAACCGGGCCGGTTCGTACCGAGCGAACTCGGTTTCCTTCTGCTTGGCCTTGCTCCGGGTGGGGTTTACCAAGCCAGCCGAGTCACCTCGACTGCTGGTGAGCTCTTACCTCACCGTTTCACCCTTACCCCGCGGAAGCCTCTGAGCGAACTCAGCACACTCCGCGTGGCGGTTTGCTTTCTGTTGCACTTTCCCTGACCTCGCGGCCGGTCGGCGTTACCGACCACCCTGCCCTGCGGAGCCCGGACTTTCCTCCATGCGAAACGCACAGCGACCATTCGGCCCACTCAGCGGACGATTGTTGTGCCGCGGGCCCTTGTCTCACAAGTCGCTGGTGCATCGTAAGCATTCATTTTCAGTCTGCCTGTGTTTAACCGATACGCCAACGGCATGCGCTCACACGAGATTTCGTACGCGCAGCGTGCAGTATTGCCTTCCGAGAGCGCTCACGCCGTTGGCGTTGCGGTTAAACAGAAGAGTGTCCTCGTAATCCGGACGGGATTTGTCGGCCCAACCGATCGATAATCACTTATGCTATGTCTCGCGCGAGTCCAGATTTCCGAGCAGCAGCGGGAGTGACCGATGCCAACGCCTGAAACCAGCGGAATTTCTCGTCGCCAGTTCCTCACCGTGGGCTCGCTGGCGATGGGCGGGCTGACTCTCAGCGATGTTCTGCGTGCTCGAGCTGAATCAACCGTTTCGCGGCGAGACACCTCCGTCGTGATGCTCTATCTGCACGGCGGCGCTTCGCAGTTGGAGACCTACGACCTGAAAATGGCCGCGCCGGTCGAATACCGCAGCGTCTTCCGACCGATCCCGACCAATGTGCCGGGGATGGATATCTGCGAACTGTTTCCGCAGCAGGCTAAGATTGCTGACAAATTCTCGCTCGTGCGATCGCTGAATCATGACGTCGGCATTCACAGCGACGGTGGCATCATCGTGCTGACGGGCAAACGCCCGACCGTGCTCGACCCGGCCTCGCTGTCGAAGAGCGAACATCCCGACTTCGGCTCCGTCGCCAGCAAGCTGCGGGGAGTTACTGCTGAGGCCGCGTTGCCGTACGTCGCCATCCCGCAAGCTCCGTACATGACTCGGCCGACGTATCTCGGCCTGCATCACGCGGCGTTTGCTGTCGGGGATCCGTCGAGGCAGAACTTTCAACCGCCGGGGCTTTCACTGGCGCGGCCCGCCGATGTGAAGCTGCTCGACGACCGCCGCGCACTGCTGAATCAATTCGATCAGTTCCGTCGCGTGGCCGATGCGAACTCGCACGTGGGAGCAACCGACAACTTCCGCGAGTTGGCCTTCCAGATGCTGACCAGCCCGAAGACGGCGGCGGCGTTCGATCTGAAGCAAGAGGACGATCAACTTCGCGACCGCTACGGCCGGCACATCTGGGGCCAGGGTTGCCTGCTGGCTCGGCGCCTGGCCGAAGCGGGCACGGCAGTGATCAATCTCTATATCAACACCCCGAAGGACGGCCCTGATTTCACCAACTGGGATGACCACATTGCCAACGCCGGTCGGCCGGGCCACTTTGCCGGGTATATGCAGACTCGGCTGCCGTATCTCGATCAGGCGCTGTCCGCATTGATCGAAGATGTGTTTGCTCGCGACCTCGACCGCCGCATCATGATCGTGGTGGTTGGCGAGTTTGGCCGCACGCCGCGCATCAGCCAGAACTCAACGGGCGTTGGACGTGATCACTGGCCCCAGGCTTATACGGCCCTCGTGTCTGGCGGCGGTTTGAAGATGGGACAAGTCGTCGGAGCTACCAACTCCAAAGCTGAATATCCCACCGAGCGTCCTTGCTCCCCTCAAGACCTGCTGGCGACGATCTATCGTCATCTGGGGATCGATCCGCAGTTCTCTCTCAACGACTTCAGCGGTCGGCCGATTCCGATCCTCAACGAAGGCGCGCCGATCCGCGAACTGATTTAAGGGCAAGGCTGCTCGCGCCTTGGTTCACGAACTCGCCAGCGCTGCGACAACTTCGTCGGCGGCTCGATTGCCGTGATAGAAGGCTTCTTCAAACAGGGGGATGCCACTCAAGCTTGAGTGCGCGAAGTGCACTCCACGGAATGGTGTCCGACATTCGCGGCACGCGGTCCCTGAGATGAACCCCGGCCGCGGTCGAATCATCGCGTGTCCCCATTTCATCACGTCGAGCTGATCGACCAAGGACCTCAATTCGGGAATCGCACGTTCCAAATCGCTGAGAACCAGCTCCGCACATTCATCCCAGGTCAGTTTGAGTAACCGCTCTCGCGCCTTCGCAGGATCGTCATCACACAGCGGCAGATAGTAAGTGAAGATACTGGGGCCGTAGTCGCGGCCCTGCTGATGAGTCGCCACTACGTAGCCCAGGGACTGGCTGCCGTAGAGCACGTTGTCCCAGCACAGCGGATAGTCGGCTTCCTTGGGGCGGGTGCTGAGGTGCAGATTGGCCACCAGCCACGGGCTGAACTCGAACTTCTTCCAGGCAGTCGGACCATGCTCGCGATAGCCATCAATCAGGAAGGGATTGAGAAAAGGCTGCACCGCGCTGATGACTCGTCGAGCTCGATAACCCTGCACGATGTCTCCCGTTGGTGACTCGCTCACGGCGACTACTTCGATACGACCATTCGTTGCATGTGGCCGAATGCTGCTGACAGCGCAACCGGTCCGGATGCGATCTCCCAGACCTTCGTAGAGGGCTCTCACAATCCGGCTGTTGCCTTCCGGCCAAGTGATGAAGGGTTGAGATTCGCCGCCCGATGTTCGGACTCGCGACGCGAAGTAGAACAGGCCGGCCCAGGCACTCGTCTGCTCCAGCGTCGAGCCATAGTCATCGCGGCAGGCGTATTCCACGTACCAGCGCAGACGCGGGGAACTCCAGCCGTGTTCGTCCAGCCACTTGGCCATGCTGATTTGATCCAGTCGCCGCACCTCATCGGCTGGCGAGCACTCCGCAACTGGAATCACAAACGCGCGACGTCCCTCGGAATCCCGCCATCCTACCCAGCGGTCGATCTCTTCATGGAACGCGACGAATTGCTGGAGGTCTTCCGGAGACGCTCCGTCTTCAGGGATCAATCCCGGTTGCCAGTGTCCGTTGATAAAGAGGCGATCTTCGGGCTCGCGGCAGACAAACTGCTCGCCGATTTGCGGGTCACCTGCGGCCGTGCGACCGATGACGATACCAATCTCATCGAGTAGGTCGATGAGGTCGGTGTTGTTGGCGAGCGGGACCGGCAGATAGTGCGCTCCCCACGGATAGGGGATCGGCCGCGAGATTCCCGCTTGCACGACGTCGGCAATGCCACCTCGCGACGTGCCTCCCAATTCTTGTTCGAGCTCGACGACAATCAGGCTCTGCACGCCGCGACGTTGCAGCCGCCGCGCTGCCGTCAATCCGGCCACGCCGCCACCCACGATGACGACATCGACGTCGTGCCAGTCTGCCTCCTGAGGCTCAGGCCGAAAGCCGGTTCGCAACCGATGCCCCAGACCAGACGACGCGCCAATGATCTCGCCGGCGAGTGGCAAGTTGTGCGATGTATCCAGGCTACATCCGAGAGCCGCTATCGGCAGCCCCAGGAACCCCGCCAGCAATTCACGCCGATTCATAGCTCGTTCCATCCGCTTCAGCCGGGTCCGATGCACAACCCGCCGAGCAAGGGAGCTGAGCCATCACGGCCAAACCAGAGCGTAAGGATTACCGAGATCCGTCTCGGCGACCATCGAATTGCCGTCGCCTGAGTTCGGTTTCGTCCGCACTACGCACTGTAGGGTGGGACAAGCGATCGTGATTCCTCGGTGGGCCTGCGCATTCGACGCAGGCTGGTCTCGAGGGTGTATCTCCGCGAACAACAGGGCTCGATCGCGCCGGCCCACCACACGACGGCCTCGAATGCTGGTCCCACCCTATAGGGCTCGTCCGTGGGTAATCGGTGCAGCACGGACGGGGGCGTCCATGCTACAGACTATTACGATCGGCCTCAGGAGCTACTTCGTGTCTGTTCAACCTCGGGCATTCACGGACGAGGATCAATGCGCTGGTGGCGGCG
This sequence comes from uncultured Planctomycetaceae bacterium, assembly GCA_964386705.1. GTDB lineage: Bacteria > Planctomycetota > Planctomycetia > Planctomycetales > Planctomycetaceae > AM-0621. The sequence goes on along the minus strand of CAYLTY010000055.1, from coordinate 2,457 downwards.
CGTCCTGGAAGGCTCGTTCGCGGAACAGGAAGTCGATGATGTTGCCCTCGTGCGGCTGCAGCCAGTTGAGGGACAAGGTCTTCACTTCGCCGATGTTCAAGCGGTCGATGTTGGTCGCGTCGAGCAACTGACGCTTGAACTTCTCGTCGTGAGTAATTGCCGTGCAGACCAGCGTCGAGCCGATGCGGCCGACCATTTCGGACTGTGGGCATTCCACCACCGAAGCGAACGGGAACATGTACTCGGTGTTGGCGAGTGGATGATCGGCGCTCTCGCAGTGCACGATCGTCGGACGCAGGTAGTCGCAGCGTTCCTGCGGAATGTGACGCGGACCACCGCGATAGCTCGCGGTGACTTCGGTCGCCCCCGGCGTCTGCAGGTGGTTTTCGATCTGCTCGTTGATGGCCTTCGCAGCACCGGGGATACAAAACGCTGCGAGTGTCGCCTTTGGATCGGTCGGGGACAGTGGAGCCACGGGGCCCAGTCGCTTCGCGATTGCGTCGGCGATCTCTCGGCTGTGACGCGAGACCCAGATGCCCGACGCATTGATGCAGCTACGACCGCTGTTGAGGAAGACCGAGTCGACCATGATGTCGAGATACTTCTCCCAATCGTCGACGACATCATCACCGAGGATCAGCTTGCTGAACCCGGGGCCGTGCACAGAGACGCGCGGATTGCCCGCGTGCTGCTGAATGGTCTGCTGGCTGCCGAAGATCATCACGCGACCGCAGCCTTCGAGCAGTGCGCCGCCCACATCGTGAGGTCCGGGATAGATTGCAAACGCTTCGCGCGGAATGCCCGCTTGCGCGAACGCTTCGTACATGCGGTAGGGCGTCCACGGTTCGCTCGAGCCGGGCTTCATCATCAGACCGACCTGCAGTGGAATGGCCGGCAACCACAGCGTATGCACGCCGGGGGAGTTCGATGGCAGCACCAGTCCGAGCACCGGCGAATTCGCCTGATAGCTGACGGTCACTCCACGGCCTTCGATGCCGTAGCCCTTAGTGAGGATGTCCAGCGGCAGACCGCGCGTCAGGGCATCGAGGACCTTGTCCATGTTCTTCAGAACGAAGGCGTTCTTACGCATGTTGCTCGCGCACATGTGCTCGGGCAGACCGGTCGTCGCGGACTGAATGCGCACGAACTCGGCTGGCGACTGCGTCCCATCGCCGAGTGGCAGGGTGCCTTCGAGGTACAGATCCGCAGCCTTCTTACACATCTCGATGAGTGCTTCAGGTGCGAACGACCGCAGTGCTTCGCGGGCGTTCTTCGCCTTACGCAAGTCCATCTTCACCAGGCCGCCGTTGGCCTGATGCATCTGAGCCAGGGTCTCACCCGTCTCGAAATGGACGACGGGTTCCTTCGACATGCTGTCGTAGGTCTTACCAAAACGAATGACTGGAATCTCAAGCATGATGATGGTCCGTAGTCAGCGGCTCAGAGGCAGTGGCATCGAGCCAAATTTGAGTCTTCGAAGGCGGGATGTCTGGGTGGGCGCACTCAGCGTGAAAGATTTCCCCGGCAGGAAGATTGATTGAAGAATCATCCCGTCCGAGTCGCGGATCCGTCGCAGAGCCTTTTCAGAAATCTTTTGAGTTCGTCAGGCGTACCAGTCGTCAGTCGTAAGGGCAGGGCAGTAGGAATGCAATCTCTACAACCACCCTTACAACTGACGGTCAGGCAGATCGGCTAGTAGACGCCGACGACAGTCGACTTCGCAATTTCATGGAAGGGTCGAGTCCCACTGACGCCGTCCCACGGGAACTTGTTGAAGGGCTTCTCGCGTTCGCCTTCATCACGTTCCATGAAGCCGGGAATGAACAGCTCCTTCGTGAACGTGTAGAGCTTCACGCGGCCGGTTTCGCCGTAACCCACAACCTTGTTGTAGTCCTTGAAGTCGACGATCTCGACCACGGCTCGCGGCTGCGGGGCGTAGTAGCTGATCTTGTAGTTGTCAGCGGGATCGAACGGCTTGCCACAGGCGAGGCCCATCAGCGTGTTGCCATAAGTCGGAGCGATGTAGGCACCATCCAGCAGCTCTTCATGACAGAAGCGGTACCACTGTTGGTTCAACTCGGTACCACCGCAGAAGATGCCTTTGATGCCCTTCTGGCGGATGCTTGAACCTTGATCGATCAACTTCATGGCCAGCTTTTCCAACAGCTTCGGCGTCATGAAGGCACATTGAATATTGTGGCCACCACCCAGGATTGTCAGAGCCTGATCAATGACGTGCTCGGCATAGTCATTGGCTTCTTGCATCTTGCCCTTCTTGAGCAGCTTCACCACCCAGCGAGGATCGAGATCCACGCAGAAGCAGATGCCGCCCCGGACCTGACACAAGTGTTCGACAGCCAAACGCAAACGACGGGGGCCGGAGGGGCCGAGCATCAGCCAGTTCGCGCCCTTCGGAAAATGCTCGTCGGGAAGTGTTTCACTGAAGATCTCGTAGTC
>CAYLTY010000054.1:18829-39403 GCA_964386705.1 uncultured Planctomycetaceae bacterium | reverse complement strand
CGAACTGCGTTTCAGCTTCACGCGTTTATTTTCTGCTAAGCGTATCAGTGAGCCGCAATGCGCTGGCGGCGGGTAATTGGCGCACCAGGAATCGACCGACCAGAACCGGCGGCTAGCGCCTTGCCGCTCAGGATTTCCCTGGAGCTAGTATCACCTGAAGCGAGCCGCGCGACGGCCCGCTTCGGGTGGAAAGCTTACGTGCGCATCTGCCATTCGCGGATACCGTCGATGGGATAAATCAGCATCAGCACGTTGAGTGTCAGGCTGTCGCGAATCCAGATCAGTACCAACAGCTCAGCGACAACAAACAGCATCAACGAACGTCGCCAGCCCAGGCGGTGAGCGACCAGCAGGCCCAGACCACAGGCCACAATATCACCCAGCGAATTCATCACAGAGTCGCCGGTATAACCTTTGGCCGCTGTAGCCGTGCGATAACGGTCGATGACCCACGCCGAGTTCTCCGCGACTTCCCACAGCGCTTCCAGGCTGAGCCCCGCGACCGCTCGCCACCGCAACGAAACCCAGCCGGGCACCAGGCTGAGCAGCCACCAGAACACCACCCCGTGCAGCAGATGCGTCACGCTATACGGATCCAGAAGGTGCTGCGAGTTGTGCCGCCCCCACGCATCCAGAGTCCACGGAGCCAGATCACCTGCTTCGCACCACCACACCCGCCCTTCCCATTTCAATAATGCCACCGTCAACAACACCATCACCACCGTGCCGGCCAAAGCCAGATCAAACTTGCGCGACGATTCGGAAGCAGGCGCTGACATGCATTTACTCACAACGGGCAAGTGCTGAGGTCTCTCCAACAGAAGCCTCCCTCAACCCGCATCGTGGAGCACGCATCCCAAATTTGCGACCCCAGATAGTCGCTGATCGCTCCGCAATCAGAACGCGAGTTGCACATCAGGCGGCGGTATCACCCGCATCTCCCTGAGCCGCAACGCGCTAGCGGCGGGTGATTTGCTCAGCAGAAACGGATCCCGCAGAACCGGCGGCTAGCGCCTTGCCGCTCAGGGACTGCGTTGGAGCTAAACGGCCTGTTCTCATTTCCCGGCCGCTTCCGGGTACCCCGACTCAATCAGCCGGATTCGCAGCTCTTGGTAAGGGCGTTCATCGTCACCACTGACAACGCTGCCGTAAGTAAAATCAAATCTAAAAAAAGGAATGGGCCGAGCCGGTTCAGGCGGAATCGGATCAGCCCCGGCTTCGAAGAGCTTCTGCGCGACTGCCCAGTTACCACACTCCATAGCGAGATACAGAGGTGTTTTAAAATCACTACTCACGTAGTTGACCTCAGCTCCTGCCTTGATCAGCTCGACAGCATTCTCCGTATGGTCTGAGACGACCGCCACGAACAGGGGTGTGCCGGTCCTGCCGGTCCGGCGCAGCGTGTACGGCAAGTTAGGGTCGCCTCCATGCCGGAGTGCTTCGCGCAACCAAAAGACGTCATCCTCGTTCGCTGCATCGTGAACAGCAGCAAACCCGCCGTCGCTAGTCTCGTTAGGGTTAGCTCCGTTGACAAGCAGGCGTTGATACTCTTCCCGATCCTTGAGTTTCATCGCTGCACGGAGTGGCGAACCAGCGCTGAGCAACGCCTTCGCCTTCTCATCACCGCTGTACGCCTTCCGCAACAGATCCGCGTCTTTCACAATAAAGGCCAAAAAGTCTTCCATGTCTTTAGTGGCCCTCTGATTCTGCTGCTCCCACTGGTCGTCTGCGGTAAACGTGTCGTCTGGATACATAACGCTGAAGTCTGGTAGCGTTTTATGCTCGTTCAAGACCTTCCGAATGGTCGCCTGGGTCGCCATCGAATTCTGGAACGCATGCGTCTTCATGAATGACCCGGCGAGTGAGAAGAATGCATCGTGAGCATGCAATCGCTCAAAGTTCTGCCCGCCGAGTTTGGCTGGCTGAGGTACAATCGAAATGTAGTGGTATACTCGTGCCCGATAAACTGCCGAGTACCACCAATAAACAGCCTCATCTTTGTGGCCAAGTTCAAACAGGCGGATCGATAATACATACATCAACTCGACGGAGTTGGTCCGCCAGCGTTGCTTGATCCTCGCCGCGATGTCCAGGATCGAATCTGCCGTCGCTTCTGTCAGCAATTCGCTGAATGCACCAACTTCAATCTGCGGCCCATTGGAGTCGTAATAGGGCGTCACCATGATGGGAATGGCCGCTTCGGGGGCCCGCTTGCCGAACGGCGGCGGTGGCGCTGGCGCCTTTTCCGCTTTCGTCAGCACGATTCCACTTGCATTCGAGTCGGCTTGAGGCCCCACGATCAGTGCCCTGAGCTGAGCCACTTCCGGCCCCTCTTCGTCTTCGGGCTCGTCGGACCAGTCGACGTTCACCAAATCAATCACCCCAGCCAGCAGCTCGGCCATCACATAGGCCGTCGCTTCAGCAATTGCCTCTGCAATGGGCTGCTCCGGCTCCTCATCACTGGGCTGCTCACCGGAGTCAGCGGCCTGCTGAGCCGCAGCAGCGTTCCGCTCTGCTGGCGCTGCCTCTTGGTCCTGGCCGCTGCATAGCGAGCAACCACAAAACGCCAGGCAAATGGCGACAACGCGACGCATCCATAGCTGAATCATGGAACCAATCCGTGGAACCTGACAAGGAACCGCCTGAGCAACCAACAGAGAGAAGGGAGGGCGAGGCTCCTGCCGAGCCGGGTTTCAGTTCCCCAACGGCTCGGCAGGAGCCTCGCCCTCCCGAATTGTATCCTGTGCCTTTGTATCGACGTCACCGAATCGCGACCAGATCCATCCGCCGCGAGCGTCAGATCGCGACGGGGATCGGGACCAGCACATGCTCTTCGCGGGGCCAGGGGTCTCCGAGCATCATGGTGTGGCCGAGGCCGCTGCCGGAGAGGGAGCCGCAACCGAGTAACTGGCCGGATGAAGTCAGAGCCAGAATGCCGGATGCGTTGGCCTGCAACGCGGTGCTCGACCCGACGACTCGGAAATCGACAATGGGATCACTATCAACCGGCCGCAGGACTTTGACGAACGAGCTGCGATTGGTGGTATCCGTCTGGCCGAGGATACCGTAACTGTTATTGCCCGTTGCATAGAGATTGCCATCGGAACCCAGCACCACGCTGGTACCGCCATCGGCATCAATGTTGGTGACCGCGATCTTTGTCACCGTGACGCCACTAGCCACGGTGATATTGATAAACGTATTCCGATCGACGGTATTACCCTGTCCGAGCTGCCCCTGATTATTGCGGCCGCTGACGAACAGGCTGCCAAAGCTGTCGCGCACCAGCGTGAAGCCGTTGCCTGAGCTGCCAGCGATCTCGACAATGTTGCCCACTGTGCCGGGCAGGCTCACTGACACAAACGAGTTCCGTTGAGTCGTCGAACCATCACCCAGGCCGCCGTTGCCGTTGAATCCACAGGCTTTCAAGGTGTTGCTGTCGGCGATGAACGTAGAACCGTTCGACTGAGACCCCAGCGCCTTCACATAGTCGATACCAGTGGCCCCGCTGACGAGCGTCGGCGTCGTGAGCTGCGTTGTATTACCCTGCCCGAGCTGCCCCTGCCCACACGCTCCCCATGTGTAGATCGCCCCGGTCGATTTGAGCGCAATGACATGCGCCAACGAGCCGCAATCGCTGATGCTCAATTGCGTAATACCGTTGATCGTGCCACATTGCACGGGCGTCGAACGGGCGGTCGTCGTGTTGTCTCCCAGCTGCCCGTTGGCATTCGAACCGCACGCATAGACTTCGCCATCGGATGTCAATAACCAGATCGAGTCGTACGTATTTCCATAACCGGTGGGAGCACTCACAATGTCGGTAATCATCTTCGAATCCAGCGAGGCGATCTTCTTGGCCACCTTGCGTGCGGTCGTGTCACCGTGGCCAAGCTGCCCATAGGTATTGCTGCCCCAACTCCACACCTTGCCTCCGGCCAGCGCGTAACCCGACAGTCGGGACAGCACGATCTTCGTGATGGTGCCCGGATCGCCTTCAAAGATCAGCGGACGGAAGGCTGAATTGTAGGTTCTGCCACTGTAGTCCGGCGAGGCGGAGGCAGTGGCTCCCAGCGTCCAGACGGCACCATCGGCCGTGACAACGGCAACCGCGTTCGGCTGAATGCAGCCATTCTGCAGTTGCGTCACCGGCCGCCCCGCATACTTGCGGAACAGGTTGGTGCGCGGGATCTCGACCGGAGTCGTCGAACCGGGATTGGTCCCGAATAACACCCCGGCAGTAGATGACGATTTCAGTCGAGTAATATCAACGGAACTGGTATCAATATCCGCCTGCGCCACTGTATTCTTTGTCGCCAGCAAGCCGAGCCCGAGTGATGCTCGAGCAGCGGATGTCGTGGTCGTCTGAAACAGAGCATCGCCAGCAGCACCGGCGCCGAGCCCCGTGCGAGCGGCAGCCACGGTCGCGGCAGTAATAATACTGTCCATCGCCGTAGTCACACCCAAGCCCGTTGTCCGCATCGCGGCCTGAGTCGTCTGAGCCACCAGCGTCTTCGCGGGAGTGCTCAAGCCGAGGGCCGTCAACGCGGCCGAGCCACTGGTCGCACCCGTTCCACCCTCAGCGATGGGCACCGGCAGCGTCGTCTGTCGCTCGGCCCAGGTGTCCGACGGGGTCTTGGTCGTAAGTTGATACAGCTTCTGCTCAGTGGTGTTCCAGAAGAACTGCCCGATCTGAGTCACATCCGGCGACGGTGCCGTTGTGCCCGACCAGTTGGTCTGCAGAGTCAGAGCCTTGTTCTCCAGATTGATCATCCCCTGCTTGATCGTCGTGCCGTCGGCGTTCTCGTTATTCTCAACCCACGTTTGAGCCATGAAGGATCTCCGTATTTTATGGTTATTCTGATGTGCGAATGGGAGGGCGAGGCTCCTGCGAGCCGCGGAGCGCGAGTATGGACGCGAAGGCATAAGTACCGCGCCGATTATCAGCGGCTCGGCGGGAGCCTCGCCCTCCCGAACTGCGTTTCACCTTCGCGCGGTTATTTTCTGCGAAGCGCATCAGAACCGGCGGCTAGCGCCTTGCCGCTCAGTTTGCGCGGCGTTCTGATGGCGGAGCGATCAGTGACATTCGACAACATCACGTCACAGCAAATGTCGTCAGTGCACTTAGCGCCGGGCGGATGTTGTCGGTAGCGTTGCGACGAAACTCGACGCGCACCACCACGCTGCTGAATTGATGGTCCGCCTGCACGAACTGTTCTTCAGGCGAAAACTCCGGGAAATACTGGATGTTCGGCAGACCGAGCGAATTGGGACGCGGCGTGATGGGAACGTCCTTGAAGGCATCAATCTTCAGATCGCCGACGTCGTGAATGCGGGCTTCGAACGCGGACAGAAACAGCGCCGTCGCCTGATAACCCAGCTTTACCTTCTGACTGGAACCCAGACTGAACGTGTAGCGATAGGCTCCAAACGTGGCGCCATCTTTCAACGCCAGCTCATTGCTGCCCGTGACCTCGAGCGCCTCATCGATCAGAGTGTTATACCAGTAATCCAGATTACTATTGAGCGTCACGCTGCTGAGTTCCGGGTTCTGAGTATACAACCCGGATTCACCCGCGACGATCGACGCTTGCGTGCCTTTATACTGCCCGTTGGAAGACGTCGTCCACACGTTGGAAGGGAACGTTGAGCCGTCGTTAGTCGCGTCTTCGGCCATCTTGCGACCGTCGAACCAGATCCGCACGCGGCCGGGATCGGTCGAGTTGCAACGGACGTCGCACAGGATCGTAAACGGCACATTGGTCGGAATGCTGGCATTCGGCACAACGGCTCGAGCCATCAGGTTGCCGTTCCCAGTCGGAGTTGCTCCCGATCCCGCGCGCCAGATCAGATCGCCCGAACCATTGAATCCCAGATACCCGCCCGTTGTGGATGATCCAACTTCGAAGACGCAGCCTTGCGGAGTTGTGCCCGATGCGACCGTCAGGTTCACGCGGAAAGTCGCCGACTTGCTGAACGCGACTCCGCCCGCGGCATAGTCAAACTTGCTGAGAATCGTCGCTCCTTCCGCGAAGGATTCCTGCGGAGTCGCCACGGGAGCTCGCACTGCCTCACCGGTCCAACTGGTATGCTCATTCTGCACCTTCACGACGGTGGTACCGATCGGCACGATCAAGGTGCGGTCGTAGGTCGTCTCGGCTCCATACGAAATCTTATCACCCAGTTTGATATACGGACGCACGCGGAAGCGGTAAGTCGTCGCCGTCGTCACGGAGCGATCCACGCTGATATCCGAACTCGACGTCATGGCCAGCGTTTCTGAATCGTCCCACGATTGCGTCGTCAGGCCGTACTTGACCGCATACAGCACATTCTCGGTGAGAGCGAGCGGTGTAAACACGATCCGCACACGAGTCCCGTTCTGATACACCGCCAGATTCGTGACAGCGGGCAGCGTCGGCGGCTGCACGATCAGGGAAACAGCAGTCACCGAATAGCGGCGCGGGTCCTGCTGATTATCACGATCATCAATTGCACTGATCCAGTAAGTCACTGGCTCCGTCGAGCGATAATTCTCTGTGAGTGTCGTGCTGCCCAGATTGGTGACGACCATTCGACCTGACCCCCACGAATCGCCTTCGCGAATTTCATACCCCAGCAGATCCAGATCCATGACCGGATTCCAGTTGAGCTGCACATATGAAAAGCCCCGCGTCGCCGCGAAACCGGTCACGTCCGCAGGCGGTGCCGTGCGGCCCACGATCTCGAAGTCAGCGGTGATACTCGACGTGATCGACGTCGGCTGATTGAAACCGTTCAGGCTGGTCACCTTGAATTTCCATGTGCCCGCATTGGCACTGGGAATCTGAGCGTGCAACGCGGAACTCACCGACACCACCTGCCAGTTACCCGTGCCTGACGAGCCATCGCTGTTCGGTGCCAGAGCTTCCACCCGGTACAAGGTAACTCGCGGATCCGGAGCCGCACGCCACGAGATATCCAGCCGCGTGTGCACACCCGAGTTCACTTTATACAACGACTCCATCACCGTCAGATCACGCGGCGGCAGCGGCGGCCCCTTCGGCAGCAGGCTGGTGGGAGGATCGGCATCAAGGACCAGATTCTTTTCGATGCGATCGTACTTATGCTTGTCATACTTCAGAGCAGTAATCTGATACTGGTGAGTTTCCTGTTCAGCCACACTGATGACGCGCCATTCCTCGGGCACCAACGACGGCCCCTGCAGCAGATACATCGCGTTCGGCAACACGGTCCGAGCTGGCGTTCGTCGGATACCCAGTCGAGTTGCCGCTTCAGCCGGACCGAGGATCGGCAGCGTGTCGATGTTGCCATCTTCCAGCATGACATGAATGAGGTCGTCGGCCTGAGCGGTATAGGGCTCATCCAGCATGATCGTGCCCGGCACAAAAGCCAGACTGATCGGCGAGAACTCGGCGGCTTCGTAGTAGCAAAGCACCGAACACAGCGAGCCGCTGAAGTTGCTCGCGTAGCCGGAGACCTCGCCCGCGACGACCGTATTATCCGTCGAAATCCGACCGAAGCCGCCCGGCAGCGAACTGGCGAACGTGTCGCTGGGCAGTTTTCCAATCGCGTTGGCTTCCGCGAGGAAAACCCAGTTCAACCAGGTTCGCAGCCGGGCCTTGGCCGGATTGATCTCGACCATCAGGTGATTGATTCGATCACGCGGAATGGACGCGAGCGGTATCACCATCCGTGCCAGACTGGGTGAAGTGAGAGTGCTCGAACCATCGCCCGCACGAATCACCAGCGAGCCATTGCCATCGAAGCCGACATAGGTACCACAGAATGCATTGCCGACCTCGAACAAGCAGCCGGTCGGCGTCGGCCCCGAGGGAATCGAGAACGCAAACGCGAGAATGGTATTACCCGCGCGATTGATCTTGTTAGATTGCAGCCCGTAGCTGACTTCAACGTCTGCGCCCGCGGCGAACGTGCCATCCAGAACGTGTTCGGCATTCAGCACATGATTGACCCGGCCCAGCCGCCAGTAATTGAGGTTCGACTTCAGCTCGCCGTTGAACGCCGTTGTGACCTCGCCGCCCACGATCGCACCTGACGACGCTCCGTACTTACCTTCGTTCGTCGTCGCCATCTGGTTGCTGGGAAACGATCCGCCGCCGGACGTTCCCATTTCGCCGAAATAGACATTGTTAATCCACAATTCTACCTTCGCCGGAGCCGCCGGTTGCACGGCAGCGACGAGATCCAGTTCGACACCCTTCAGGATGCGTGCAGCGGGTATCACCAGCCGCGCGGAACTGGCCGCGTTCGGAGATGCCGCTCCATCGCCGCTGCGCAGGATCAGATTGCCTTCGGTATCAAAGCCCAGGTACGTGCCGGCCGTGACATTGCCAAGTTCGAAGATCACACCGCGCGGCTGCGTACTCGTCGGGATCAGGATGCGACATTGAAACAAGCCCGCGCTCAAACGATCGACCGATCCTGCAATGAACGACCCCGACGACACCGGAATCGCGGCCAACGTCACGTAGCTGACGGTTTCAGCCGTCGTGCCCAGCAGCGACGGAAAGCTGCTGGCCATCACGCGGCCACTACGTCGCACACCGGCTCGACACGGATCATTCACCTGGATGATGTCGCCCGGCCGCACGTCCGCACAATCAAAACCGCCGGAAAACGTAATGGTTTCGGTCTCGTGTGCCTCGCTGTCCAGAATCCAGCGGCCCAGCCGCCGAGCCTGTCCGCGCGACGTCGTCGCGAAGGCCACAACCTCAATCGGACGCAGGCCGAAGCGTTCAATCAGCACCGGGTCGTCGACGACTTCAATGTCCTGCTTGTAGTTGTTGAGCGGATCATTCCAGCTGACAAGTGCCTGCGTGTGCCGGGCTTTCAACGCTGTGCCCGCGTAGGTGAACTCGCCATTGATCACGTTCGCCCTACCGAAGAGCCGCTTCGGATCCTGCGGTGCATCCTGAGTCACCGTCACCCCGCCCGCCGACCAGAAGGCCATGCCGCGAAAGCTCGACACAATCGCGTTGATGACCTCAAACGCTTCACGGCGGTCGTTAATCACTCCATTGAAAACGAAACGCGGCTCCTGCCCTCCGAAGCCATTGTCAACCAGCTCGTCGCAGTATTGAGAGACTGAGTATAGCGCAAACTTATCAACCTGCGCGGCGGTAATCACATCGCCCAACCCGTAGCGGTCATTCGTGAGCAGATCATACAGCACCCACGCCGGGTTGTTCGTCCACGCCGTTGTAAAGGTGCCATCCCAGAAGCCAGTATAAACTCGAGTGAGTGGATTGTAGTTCGACGGAATCTGGACCTTCAGCCCCTTGACGTGATAGCTGCGCTTGGGAACTCGATTGCCGAACAGCTCGCTGTCCACCGCGATCGCGATCAGCGCGGTGTCCGGATACATCAGCCGCGCTTCCTGAATCTCGGTGTAGCTTTCGATATACAGATCGTTCTGCAGTTTCGCCGAGGTGCTGTCGTCCGTAATACGCTCGATCTTGAACAGCAGCGGAAAGTCCCCCCGGTTCGCCAGGCTAATCCGCGTTTGATGTTCATACGGACTACTCGTCTTGCCGATTTCCTCGATCTCAGGACCGACGTCACTGAATGCCAGTTGATTGGCGGCCTGGCATTGAATCTTCCATTTGAGCGTACTGCCGTTGAGGTCTCCGTTATCCTCCTGCTTGTAGAGAGCCGGAATGCGGAACGTGATGCGGATAGCATTCAGGTTCCCGTCGCCGATCGAGAAGAACGCCGGTGATACCTTCGTGATTTCCCGTTCCAGCGTGACTTCCGACTCGACTTCGCTGAAACCGGGGATGACATCCTGACACGGCGTGCCGTAGCGTTCGTGCACAGTCTGACCGTAGATCATGCCCTCGAAATTGAGCTTCCCTTCTGACGACTCCACAGGCACTTCATCAAAGAAGATGCACCGCAGCGGATGAGCCTGATCAGCCAGTCCGTGGATCTGACCTTCACTGATGACATCAATCACACGCGCGATGGACTTACTGCGCAGCGTGTCCTTCGCTTCTACGGGCGTGTGCTGCCGACTGCCACCCTTACCACTGCCGGTAATTGCAGGACGCCCGCCGCTCGCTGTCTCTGAATTCACGAGTAAATCCTTATAGCGACAGATTCTCAATCTGAATGCCGCCAGCGACCACGGTTGAGCCTGTAGTAATTTCGCCATACACCAGCGGCACCGGCCCGCCCTGCTCTACCACATTGACCGGGCCGTCAAACAGGAAGCTGGGCTTCTCGTCGTCTTTGGCCTTCTCAGTGGGATCCTTCGGAGCAATCGCCGAGCTGATGAGGTAAATCACACCCAGCAGCGTGACACCCAGCAGAATCTGGCCAACGCCACCAAACGCTCCGGCCGCACCGAGTGCTCCCGCTTGCCCCGCCAGTGATAATCCCAACGGAGCAAATGCCTGGCCAATCAGCGGCAGACTGAAGAACAATCCGAACAGACCTTTGAAGCCGCCCGAGACAATCGGTTCGATATGAATTTCATCCGCGCCGGTGCACATCAGAAATTGCGCATCATCAACGATCTCACGCACGACGTGATTGGTAACAACACGCACGCGAAACCATTTTTCTTTGACCGCGTTAATGAACCGACCGGGGAAGTTGGCTTCCAGCAACCGAATCGCCTCCGCCGGCCCGGACACCGCCGCGTCAAACCGCTGCCCAAAGTCTCTCGCCAGCGAACCATGCAAATGGATTGTTTTCATGAGGGATGGGGGTTAGGGAATAGGGGTTAGGAGTCATTGATCGCGAACTGAAAGATGCGCTTGCGACGGGCTCCGTCGCAAACCGCCCCCAACAACCCCCCCCCCCCGCCCGGTTGGGGGGGTGTGGGGTGGGGGGTGTGGGGCTACGTCGGACAACGTTCTCGATGACGGAGCTCCGTTCTGACTTAGCGGGCAAGTGAGGCGTTGGATTCGGGCACGAAGGGCATCATCGCCCCGCACCCCCAGCCCCTCTCCCCTAAGGGGCGAGGGGAGCACAGTTAACTACTCGCCAGGCGGCTAATCGAGCCCAAGGTCCGGGCTCGGTCTTCCCCAACCCCTACAGCTGCAGCCTCCACACGGCGTCGGGTGCGAGCAGCGATTCGTGCCTCAGGAAGTAACGAATGGTGCGTTCCCACGGGCGAACGGGTTCACGGCAACTCAGGCGATTGGCCATGTGGTGCAGTATCAACCCGCGGCCGACGTATAATCCGCAATGATTGACCACGCGGCTGACCAGCATCCCCAGACACACGTCGCCCGGCCGCATATCTTGATACTCAATTTGCCGAAAACCAGCGTTGAGGATATTCGCCGGGCTCAACAAATCCTGTCCGTGCTCGAACCAGTCCTCGTCGCGCGGCAGGTTCGGCAACAGGATGTTTTGTTCCTGCCGATAGATGTCTCGAATCAGGCACCAGCAGTCGCGCACGCCGCTGAGAAAGCTCCGTCCCAGATAGGGAGCAACCGGCGCGTCATCACCAAACCACTCCAGCGGCGTGCAATTGGAACCATCGCACGCGGTGATCGCCCACGGCCAGCCCGTCGCCTGCTGACTGGCCATATCGTGAGCACTCGGCGCCGGCGAACTGCTTTGAGTATGACTGTGAATCAAGGCTTCCACGTCGTCCGGATAGTCATCCACCTGAAAGTTACGACGCGGGTCCTCGGCGGTATTCACCAGCGGCACGTACCGTCCTGAGCACACCGCACCGACCGCCTCGTTCGGAAACTCATCCAGCGCGTGGGCCTGAGCCTGCCGCTGAATCTCAGCATTCAGCCATGGAGCGACCGCAACCGAGTTGTTCTCAACAAGGGTCTTCATGAGCGTCGAATCCTTCCTACACCAGGAAATCCGCGGAAGGGCAGATCGGCGTTACGACCAAACCGCAGCTTGCAATCCGAGAGCTTCTTGCCGCAGACATCGAGTTCCGGTTGCCCATCAGGAACTTGCTCGCCCACGGCATTGAAGTACGGCGACTCCGGCCCGCCGCCACCCTTGATCTTGTCCGAACCGCCATACCGACACGTGGCCTCCGTATAATCAAATTGACCGGTGGTCTTGTCCCAACGCCGATAACGGTGTCCGCAATAGTTCCGCACAATCTGTCGACCGGGCAGCATGCGACCTTCCTGATCGATCGACGCACTGAGTTCATACTCGACCAGCAGCGCCGTCTGAGCCTTCTTGCGTTCGACCACGAAGATCTGCGGTATAAAATGCTGATTGCCGTCCGCATACGCGCCGCCATCAAGGAACTCCGAGAACGTCAGCCAGCGAGTCACCTTCGCGCCTAATGGATCACCGATCTCGTTAATCATCGCCGACCCGATCAACGCGACGTTGCTGAACTTGAGCGTTGGTTTTGGCAATTGACCTTTGCCCGAAACCTCAAACCCCTCCGCGATCACTGGCAGCGGTGAGTACACCCTGCCGCGCCAGGTCAGGCCCCCGGCCTCCGTGAACGACGAGCAAAAATGATACGCGCCGCCGCCGAGCTTCGTGGCATCGAAGTCAAATAACTCCACCAACCGTCCCGGAGAAAGCTGCTGCTGTGCTGCTGTGATGAGTGAGGGCATGTTGCGAGGGGTTGGTGCGAGGGGTTGGTGGTTAGGGGATGGAGAAGTAGCCAGTTCGATCGCTCCACTCACTCTTCCGCCCCGTACCAGCGGACGAAGGTGCAGCGCAGGGTACTGGAGCTGGGCCGGTAATCGGACCGCGATCGTTCCTGACACGTCCACAGCGAGGGTTCGGTCTCCTCCGGCACGGGCGGAGTCCACCAGAAGGGTTGAGCACCGCCTCGTTCATCCAAGAAGGCCACAATCTGTTCGACCGCAGCGGTATTCAGATTGTCGAACGACAATTTCCACGTGACGTCTGTCGCGTTGATACCGTCGATGACCGCCTGTTCGAAGCCGTCACCAAACTTGCTGCGGCGAGTTCGATACTTCACTTCCTCGCCCGGTGATGACTGATCGGGCGGTATATTCGGGAATGTCGGAGCGGACATGGCTACCTCACCTTCGCGTTCGACAGAGCGCCACCGGGCCGACGTTCGTTCTGCAGCAGTTCGATGAAGCGCGACTTGATCTGAGCGTCAACCTGCTTGGCGATGAGTTGCCCGTCCGAATTCGCATCGCCGCGACTGGTGACATTCACGTTCACGGTCGAATTCATCACCACTGCGCCACCCGTTCCAGCAGCGCGCTGGTTGCGAGTACTCATCGTCTGAGCCTGCTCAGCGGCCATGCGGGTCATGCGGGCGGATTGCGGGGACGTCGATTCACCGCGCATCTGAGCAGACGGAGTCGGGAGCCGGTCAAAAGTATCAAACCCACCGACGATGCCGCCGGTTCCGTATTGCGGCAATCGCCAGCCGGCGGGCATCAGAGCACCGCCGTCGTTGATCGCTTTTAACAGCGGATAATACTGCTCGGTCGCCCGTGCGTTGACGACGAATTCCCCATGCGACAGCCGAGCGAGGATACTGTCCGAAGTCGAAGTTCCCGCCCCGCGAACAGCCCCGCCGCTGGCAAACCCCGGCACCAGGCCACCCGCCGAGAACCCGAACAGCCCGCCGAAGATTCCCATCAGCGGCCTGATAATCAGCATCTGAATAACCATGCGAGCCAGATCGGCCAGAATACTGTTGATGAGACTCTTAAAATCCAGCTTGCCGGTTGTCACAAATGATACCAGAGCGTTCTCCAGGTGACCGAAAATACTTTCAAATGTGCTCTTCAGTTTCTGGCCGATCTCGTCAGTCTTCTCGCCCATCGATTCAGCCGCACCGCCCAATTGATTGAAGGCGTTGGTCCCCTTGTTCTTGAGCCCTTCCAGTTCTTGATTGAGCCTCAGAACACCCTGCCGCGACTGCTCGAGCCCATTATTCAACCGCTGTACGTCAGGGCTGACTTCTGATCCCGGCACGATCTGGTCCGCTCGGCGCTGAGCACCTTGCAGAACAGTGCTCAGCGCGGTGTTCCCCGCCGCGTTGAGATCTGCGACACTGCGGCCCATCGCGGCATTAAAGCCCGCGATCAGCTTCACGGCGACCACCACGCCGATATTCTCGGCACCCTCACCAAGCACGTCCTTCGCCGTCTGTAGCATCAGGTTGGAAGCCTGAATTGTTTTCTCATCCACTCCCTTGAGAATTTCCGCAATCTGATTGGCCTGATCGAGGCCCATCTTCTGCAGATTCTCGGCGACTTTCTCTCGACCCACGTCGCCAATTTCGCTGAGCACTTCCGCAATCTGCTGCCGCGACTCCTGGCTGGCGGAACCCAGCACAGTAGTAATCTGAGTGCTCGCTTGCAGGCCGACACTCTGGATCAAATTCGTCAGCTGATCTCCCGCCTGGTTCGTCGACTGCAGCAATGTGGCTAATTGTTGCACATTGGTATCACTCGCAATCCGCAACTGGTCGGCAACCTTTAATACTCCCTGATCTTTCAGCGTGCTAAGAATCTGCTGAGCCTGCCGCGCGGCTTCGGGCGTCATTTTCGCCAGTGCCCGTTCCAACTCCACCGCGGTCCTGACACCCACCACATCGATTGCTGACGCCATACGTCCGGCTGCTACCTGTCCGATATTACTGAGGGTCTGATTGACGGCCTGCTCGGTTGCATTGATCTGACTCGCGAGCGACGTTGCATCCGTGCGCAGTCCCTCGCGGACCCGATTGGCTGAGGCGGGATCCTGCAATTGCTCGAAGAGAGCGGCCTTATCATCGAACTGGTCTCCCTGAGATTTGCTCAGATCCCGTGATTTCAACTGCTTGAGCGGCCCAAGCAATTCCTGCTGCAGTGCTGACAGCTTCGCGAAGTTCCTCGCCAGATCGGTCACATCCGGAACCAGCGTTTCGAACTGCTCTTCCAGCTTCTGCGCGGCTTCCGCAGCTCGCCGCTTCGCGCTTTCCTCTTCGCCGATAACTTCAAGCAGCGCTGACGGCAACTCGAACATCGAGTTCACTGCAGATTCAAACGGTGCGACTCGCGGACTCTTCGGATCCTTCGAGATCGTGTTTTGCTCGTTGATAATCTTCGTGATCGCGGGCACCAGATTGTTCAGCGGGCTCGCATTCGGAGGCCCGCTGGAGTACGCGATGTTGATACTGCCAAGTTCCGGCACACTGAATCCCGGGATTTGGTTGACCGTGCGGATCAGCTTGTTGATTCCACTCGCGATCGCGTTAATCCAGCTCTCAATCTTCATTGTGAGTTGCGGCAGAATCTGATCGATCTCATACAGGATCGCCTGGCCAAAGATCTTGAAGCTCTCCAGAGTTATTCTCACACCAGTGATAAAGATATTTATCATTGAGTCAACCGTTCGCCCGGCCACGGTCAGCAGAGCTCGCCACGGATTGCTGAAATCAATATCTCCAAACGCCGCCTTCAGCCCATCGCGGACCGTCGCCAGGTAAGGCATCAGCTCCAGCAGCATACTGCCGAGGAATTGAGCTTTCTCGATGATCAGATTGAAAGCCCCCACCGCAACATCGCGTAGCGTGACCAGTCCGTCCGTGCCAAAAGTGATCTCGTTGCGGAACGTCACTAAGTAAGCGATGACCGCAGCCACTGCCGTCGCGAGTGCCACCCAGGGGTTGGCCAGAGCCAATACGCGGAGCGCGGACATCGCTTGAGTCACGCTCTTCAGACCTGAGACCAACTTCGGCAGGGCGGTTGCAGTAAGCGTGGTGCCGATGAACGTGGCGAAGAACTCGACGCTCTTCTTCACGGTGTCGGTGTCGCGGCCCAGAGTCAAAATCGCCTGCGAAACAAGCTGCGTGACGCCGGTTGAGTTGCCCAGTTCGCCTACCGCGGCGCGAGCCGTGCTCTTCAGGTTGTCCAGAGCATCGCTGACTGTCACGGACATCCCTTCGAACTCCGCTTGCAACTCCGGAGCGACACCGCTCATTGACTCCAGTAGCACGGGACCGGTGATCTTTCCCTGATCGCCAAGACGCTGCAGTTCTTCGCGGCTGACGTTGAGCTGCCTGGCAATCGCATCGGCCACTCGCGGCAACCGCTGCAGCACCGTGCCCAATGCGTCGCCCTGTAATTTGCCGGACTGCAGCCCTTGAGCAAACGCCTTGAAGCCTTCGTCCGCATCGGATGCCGACGCACCGCTGAGCTTCGCTGCTTGAGCCAGGCTGGCCGTGACCTTGACCAGCTCGTCCTCTGACCTCCCCAATCGTCGCGCCCCGGCGGCAACGTTGGAGTATAAATCAAATGCATCTTCCAGGCTGCTCCGACTCCGATTCGCGGTATTAATCAATTTACCACTGACTCGATCCAAGGCCGCCTGACTGCTGGTGACGGATCGCAAGCGGGTCTGCAGTTGTTGATACGCTTCCGTCAGCTTGAAAGCCTCGTTGATCAATGACTTCAGGTTGATACTCGACAGTTTCTCTTTGAGTTGCTCGACTGCGGACTTAGCGGTCTCACCCGCCTTGCCGACGTCTTCCAACGCCCGCTTGACCTCGCGAGCACCGCCTTCAGTGACTCGAATCTGCAGAGCTTCAGTCGCCATGTTGATTGGTCCCTGTGAAAGTCGCTGATCGCTCCGCGATCAGAACGCGATACACACGCACAACCTGTTGATACTTATCAACTGAGCCGCAACGCGCTAGCGGCGGGTCGAGTACCACAACCAGGAACGGACAACGTTGACGACCGGCGGCTAGCGCCTTGCCGCTCAATTAGCATTCGCGTTCTGATCGCAGAGCGACCAGCGACTGACGGCTACTCCAGCACCTTCGCCAGACGCAGTTCAGCCAGGCCGCTCTGAATGCCAAGCTCCACGAAGTTCGCCGGAGCTTGCCGCGACGAGCCAGCATTCAGATCGCGGCCGTAGTCCACGTTGTTGCAGATCCAGATGTCCTGTCCCGGCTTTCTTGATGCGATCACAGACTCCGCCTGGCGAATCGCTTCGGACTTGTTCGCAGCGCCGGTTTTCCCTTGTTTTCCCGGTGAAAACGGAAGCCGAACCCCGGCACTGGGAGTACCAACGCTCGCCACCCAGTTCGCACAGAACAGGCCGGTATCAACCGGGCTGGCAGTAACGACCTGCCGCACGACCACCAGCGCCACGGCCTGCACCGTCTCATTGAGGCGCTCCTCAACCCGCTCACCACGAGCATTCATGCGTGCGATAAAGTCGGTCATAGGCGCCTGCCAAGTAAGGGATTGGGGGATAGGGATTAGGGAATTCAGAGACGGCCACTATAAGAATGAACTCACTCCCCTCGCCCCGGCAACGGGGAGAGGGGTCGGGGGTGAGGGGCTATGTCAGACGATGTCCACGACAGCAGACCTTCCATCTCGCAGTCCATTCGAAGAAGAACTCGGATCCGGGCGCGAAGGGAGATACCGCCCCTCACCCCCAGCCCCTCTCCCCGTGACCGGGGCGAGGGTGGCATTTTGGATTTTTGGAACGGTGCCGCTTTTCACGAGAAGCTCCCGGTTGCCCCATCCCCTAGTCCCTATCCCCTGCTCGCTCAACAGTGTGCTCCAGGAACACCTGATCCAACCGCCGTATCAAATACATCAAGTCGTCTCGTTCGGTATCGTCCAGCCGATGATACTCAGCGAATGCCCGGATGGCAGAACCGGGGATCGGTCCAGGCCCGAAGCCGATCTGGCGGTCGTGAGACAGTTCCTGCCACGCTTCCAGATACCATTCCAGGCCGGCTGATAACTCCGGTGGTTGCGCGAGGTCTGGTGGTAACTCGATACCATGCTGTTCGAGTTGCCGGATCATCTCTTCGTCCCGACTTCCAATCTGCAATTGGTAAGTCAGGACTTCGCAGAGTTTCCCGCAGCGGCCTCCAGCAATTCTTGCCGGTAAGCCGCCTGGTCCTGCGAGCATTGCTGCAGTTCACGTTCGAGGTCCGGCAGTTGCTTCAGCACTGTCAGCAGGTTGTCACGTGTCACATCCAGTAACTGGCCAGCTTCGAACTCGATGCCATCCTGCCAGGTATCATCCACTCGGGTCTGCCAGCCCTTGATACAGTGATCCACCAGCAGCTCGCGCATGATCGTTTCAGACTCATCATTCGTCAGAGAATTGAGCCTCCGCTGCAGGGGCTTAACTCGCCGCTCCAGCGCCAACTTATACGCCGAATTCGTCCCACCCGCTCGAGCCAGCCGGACACGAAATGCTCCGAAGTCATTCCACACGCCATCGGCTTCGGCTTTCTGTTCAGATTGATACTGTGATTTCAAGCTCATCGGTCACTCCGGGGAGGGTTAGCGGGAAAAGGGGTTGGAGATTAGGGGTTGGGGAATGGAAAAATGAAAATTAATCACTCCCCTCGCCGCGGTAACGGGGAGAGGGGTCGGGGGTGAGGGGCTATGCCGGACAACGTCCTCGACGGGAGACTTTCGATCTCTTAGTCCATCCGAATAAAGACGAGAGTAGGTTCGGGAACGAAGGGTGATGTCGCCCCTCACCCCCAGCCCCTCTCCCCGCAAGCGGGGCGAGGAGAGCATTGTTGACCGATAGGTTCGGGTTCCTTATGCATACTAGAGGCGGCGAACAGGGCGATCGCTTACCGCTATTCCCTAACCCCTCATCAATTCGCCACACTCGGCAAATAATCAAAAAACATCATCAGTGCCGCGTGAGTCATCGCGGGGTCAACGTCGACTGCGTTGGACGCTTCGCCCTTCACAGGCACCATGATGGGCTTGTCCTTCTCCACTTCAGGGATGCCGTCGGTGAGGCCAATGAGCGGCAAGTCCACCACAATGCCTTGATTCGCCTTCACCAGCACAACATCGACAGTCACGTTTGCATTCGTGGAACGCACCAGACTCGACTCGACCGTCTGGAAATAGGTCTTCAGCTCGACGCTAGGCTCAAAGTCGCCGGTGCTGCCTTCGAAGGCACCCAGCGTGCCGCCGGCCTTATTGAGTTCGATGCTGTTCTTGATACTCAATTTCAGCGATTCCACGAACGCACAAATCGGAGTCGGACAGGCGTTGGCCGCACTGCCCGTCGTAGGTACGCGAGCCAGCTTGATCCGCTTGGCGTGATTGGTGAAGTTGAAGGCGTCTTCAGCAGTCAACGCCGGTCGAGTCGCCGACTTCGGCCCGGTCGTATAGTCACGAGTCTCATAGTCCATGCCGGTGAATTTGACGTTCACCTCGACCTTCTTCGCGGCTTCCAGATTGAAGGTAATTTCGTCCGGAATGCACCCGGTAATATACTCGGACTGGTTGGTGGAGGAACTGGTCTCGGGAGCTCCCAGCAGACGTTCCAGTTGATACGTCTTGCGGACCTGGCTCGCCGCCAGTTCGTTCTTCAAGGCCCGGCCGAAATAGATCTTGATCGTCTTGCCGGAACCATCGTCGGCGACCATTACGCCAGCCGTCTTGTCGAATTCGAGGTACGTGGAACTCACCGATCGAATGCGAGCCCAGCCGTTGCACGCGGCGGTGGCGAAGCTTGTTCCGGTATCGTCGCCAATATAAATCCACTCGCCGACCACCAGGCCGAACTGAGTAAAATCTTTCGTGCCGGTGCTGCGCGTCAAACGCGGCCAGGCTCCGCCAGCAGCGGTAATCGCAACTTCGCCCGCGTTCGAAAACTGATACCCGACAACCGTCAGCTTCGCACCTGCGGGCGGCGAACCCTCATCCACGTTGGTCTCAACGCCGACAACCGTTGTGCCGGTCGAACTGGCGACCTTGTGAATTCCGTTATTCGCAGAGTTCGTGAAGCCGGTTGTCAGGACGAGATCGTTCGCTCGGAACGCTGCTCCGCCCGAGCTCACGGTGTAGGTCTTGGAAGACGCCGTCACTTGAGTCACCTCGCCAGCACCGCCGACCGTGGCTTTGCTGCGGTAATTCGCGAAGAAGAAGCCGTCCAGCAGTTGCTGCAGGTTGCCGTAGGTCAGGTCAGTATCAAACTCGGCCATCGCGTCGAGGTCGGTGATCGGACCCTTGCGCGTCATGCGATCGGACGTGATCGGCTTGCGTTTCTCGGTCTTATACTCGCCGCCGAACTTGCCATACTTGTTGGGTTCGTAGGGATAGAACGTCGGGCTGCCCGTCAGCGTCTTCAAGCTGGCTTCCGTGGCAATTCGCAGGCCGGTGTTGTTACCGTCGACCTTCAGTTTCGTAGCCATCGATTAATACTCCCTGGCGTAGAACGCCGACGCCTGCGGCTGTAGGTGACTGAGCTGAATACAGACGAGTATCAGCCACGGATCAAACACGGATGAAACACAGATCAAGCAGGCCGGATGCCGGCCGTCCCCGGTGAGCGGCAAGGCGCTAGCCGCCGGTTCTGGACCGAGGGGCACGTTTCCAACGTGCCATGAATGGCTGCGATTTGCTGAGCCGCACAATGACATTTGCGCGACATTCTCCCCTCGCCCCGGTAGTCCGGGGAGAGGGGTCGGGGGTGAGGGGCTTGGTCGTCGAGCCTTCTACCGAGCGCGAGATGAATGGACTCTCGGGAGATTCGCATTCCTTCTATGCCGGACGGCCGCGTTGGGGCCCCCCCCCCCCCCCCCCCCCCCCCCAAACAGAGGGGGGGGGGGGGGGCGGGTTTGAGCCA
>CAYLTY010000054.1:0-18819 GCA_964386705.1 uncultured Planctomycetaceae bacterium | reverse complement strand
GACGGCCGCGTTGTCCCCTCACCCCCAGCCCCTCTCCCCAGATTACTGGGGCGAGGGGAGCAGGCGTTTTCGCGCAAGCGCCAATGTGAAGCTCAGTAAGCACGATGCAATCGCGCTCCACGAGTTCTCAACTGGCCTCTAACCCCTATTCCCCAACCCCTAGCCCTTCCCCTCTCACCCCACGTCGTCGAAGGAAAACTCAACGAGTGCATCAACGCGGAACCAGTTGCCATCGTTGCCAACTTCTCGAGGCCGAGCGTTCCGGAACGTGACGCCGTGAGCTGTTTCGCTGCCACGAAAAGCATTCAGAGCCACCTGCACCAGCCGATAAGCCAGCCCGCTGCCGCTCGATGTGGGCACATAGATTTCGACGGTCAGCAGCCCTTCGGTTTCGTACCGCCTCAGGCCGTCGGTCATACTGATGGATCGTTGTTCGCTGCGGACGGTCTGCACGGTCACTCGGCACCAGCTCTGCGCGGCATCGGTGGGAAGCTGCCGAGTGGTATCAACATCGCCGCGCACGTTCGGCCATAATACGGGTATCAACTGCGACTCGGGTCCCGCGTCCCAGGCCGCCTTGAACAGGCTCAGCATTTCGTCAACGGCTTGCTCTTGAGTGGCGGGCATTACTGGCTGACCTCCAGTCCATAGAGCAACACTGTCGGCCCCGGCTGCAGAACGTTGACGGCGTTGATCTTCCACAACTGGCCGCCATCGTCGATGCGATCGAACTCACGCAGATCGGCATTCACCGAGCCGGACACCAGATAACCGCTGTTACCGCGCCGAATCAGCGAACCCGTTTCATCAGCCGCGAACGGAGGCTGAGTTCCCGAGAACTTCGCCGCCTCGCCGACGAACACCGCTGAAACACCGATTGAATGCCCTGCTGGCGGACTGGCATCATTCCACTCCGCTGGCCCGTTCCAGGGCTTGTCAGCATCCGCCGCCGCACGAGGCGTCTTCAACAACGTAATCGTACGCCCGAACTGTGGAATCAGTTCATCCACCGCCGCGATGATCTGTTGATACTCAAATGCCATGGCAATGAATTCTGAAGTTACTCAATTCGATTGAATGCTCCCCTCGCCCCTCCGGGGAGAGGGGCCGGAGGTGAGGGGCGGCGCTAGCCTTCACCTGGCCACATAGCCGCAGAGCTACCGATCAGCGACGTTTGCCAGCTCGATCCCCAACAGCGTCTGGCAACGAGTGACGACTGTTTAACTTCAACGCCAACAGCCTGAGCGGTCCGAACTCGGCGTATAGTCCGGGGCGCACGCCGCTGGCGTAGCGGTTAAACCCAGTTGTTTTGTCAACCTCTTCCGCTTCCTGACAGCCCGTTCTGATCGCGTTCCGATCAGCGACTATCACACCCGCATTAGCTCGGTCGCGCCGGCCGTCGTCAGTAGGGTTTCCAGCCACACATCGCCTGCCGGGTAATCCTGAATCGCACCGTTGCTCACCACGTTCGATTTGCGAGCTTCTGATTCCACAAACTTCGTCGTCTGCTTGATGGGACCAACCGCAACCGAAGTTTCCCGGACTTGCTGAGACTCTGCCGGGTCACTCAGCAGCGGCCCCGCCAATGCTCGCGCGGCGTATTCAGCACACGCCTTCTCCAGCTCCTGCGGAATATCATTAATATCAAACCGCAGCGTACCATCCGGCCCGTCGATCCATTCGCGCGGCCATTGTAGAGCCTGATTTCGAGTCGCTCGGTAGCTCAGAAACAGTCGCCCGAACCGCTGATCAATATACCGCGTCGCCCGTACAATACTTGCCTCTTTTGCCGCTTGATCAGCCGCATCCCAAGCCGGATGACCACCCGCATCGGCGAAGTAAGAGTCCACAAACGCAACGGCGCAGTAAGCATTCGCGTCCACCCTGGCTGTTCCGTCTTCCACAATGAATGCCATGTTCGGTCCGAGGGGTTAGGGTTAGGGAATGGTTCTTGGTTCTGGCAGATAGCTAGGAGCAAGAATGCTCCCCTCGCCCCTTTGGGGAGAGGGGTCGGGGGGTGAGGGGCGATGCTTGCCTTCGTATCTCATCCGCTGAGCGGTAAGGCGCTAGCCGCCGGTTCTGGGGATGGCCGCTTTCGTCTGCGCCGCAGACCTGCGACTATCAACTTCGGAGTTACTGCAGCGACGCCCGGCAGAAGCCCGGCCAAGCAGTATCAAGTTCGGCACGAGTGATATCTCGCCCCAGCAATTCGCGCAACACGGCCAGCTTGATCAGGCCGTCGACCGTCCATTGGTCTTTGTTTTGAGCATCCAATGCCGCCAGGACGTCTCGCAGACGCGTTTTCGGCGGTTGAGTAGCCACTTCCGCAGCAGCTTCCTCAAGCACCTCGGCTTCCGCTTCAGACCAGCCGAGCGATTGAAAATGCTCGATCTGCGAACCAGTGACCAGTACATAATCCCGGTCGCGATGCAAGCGCACGAGCGTAGTATCAAACTCAGGTTCGAGTAACTCAGTATCAACGCTCACCGGGGCAACCGCCCGCGATGCGATCGGCGAATATCCCAGCGATTCAAACACCGCTCGCTGAGTTTCACCGCACAGAATCACATCGTTGCCCTTGGCCATTGTCAGCGTTCGCATGGGTTTTCATAGGGGTTAGGGAATAGGAAGAGGCAGGTTGGAATCGCGAATCAGAATCTCCCCTCGCCCTGGTAACGGGGCGAGGGGAACAACTGAGCGAGGTGGTGTTCGGCGGCGAAAGTAGAGAGAAGACTCGGTCGACAGAGCACGCTCGCGACCTTGTTCCTAATCCCTACCCTCTAACCCCTCACAACTAGATATTCTTCACCACTTGAGCCGCCAGGCGGGGGTCGACGAGCTTGGCTCCGTAGAACAGGTCGAGCGACATTTGGTTGACCATGCCGCTCGAGTTCCAGCCGAAGATCACGCGCATCGACAGGTTGCCGTCGCTGACAACCTGACCCGTCGCGCCGCCCAGAGGCATTGCGCCGGGCACGGCGACGAACTCGAAAGCGTCCGGATGGAACGCGGCACCGTGGAGTTGGCGAGTATTGCCGCCGCCGTCATACACCGTGATCGCCGCGTCGTTGGCGACCGTCTTCCGCAGCGGATCAAAGATTGTAATCGTGCCCGCCGAGGATGACGCCGTCACATCCGCCGCCACGACCGCATTGCCATATCCGGCGATGGTTATAATGTCATATTTCTTGAGCGTGTGCGTCGCACCGCTCGCGCCATCGAACGGAATGGACGTTGCACCAGCGGCCAGGCCGCTCGGAGCGTTCACCACGCAGCTCGTCATCGTGCCGCTGGTGAACGTGGTGCTGTCGATGCCCTGAGTCATCGCATGATCCAGGTTCATAATCACGCCTGCGGAAGCTCGACGCAGCACGTCTTCGCTGCCCGCCTCATTGACTCGAGTCAGGTTCGGAATCGCCAGCAAATTAGCGTTCAACTCCGAGCTGACCACATGCACGCGGCCATCCAGCGGCACGAGCTGGTCGTTCAAGCTCTTGTCGATCAGCGTCAGGTCCGCGATCGACGCCGGTAACGTCGAAGGAGCGGATCCAGAAGGACCGCCGACGGTCGGAATCTCCTTGAACTTGGTTAGAGTATACCGGTCAATCTCCTGGGCCAGCTCGTTGATCTGAGGAGCCAGCACCTGCGAGCTGAAGTCGTTGATATTCAGTGACAGATCCCGATCGTCGATCGCTACCGCGATGACGGATTGTCGATCGATCTGCACTTGCACCGAAGTATCATTGAGCTTCGCAAAGTTCAGATTGACAGTATCGCTCGGAGTGAAAGTCTGCACGGTGCCGACTCCGCGACGCCGCACCGTGACGGTATCACCGATCTTGGGAGTACCACTGAAGAGCACCTGGCTCTTCTGATTGAAGACGTTTACGCCCACGATGCGATTGCTTAGCAACATCAGGGCTTCGTTAGCGATCACTTGAGGAGTCAGGTAAGCCATGCTCGAGTCGTCCTTGTAGTTACAGACGGCCGCAAGCAGTATCACTGCGGCTCATCTTTGATTGGCTTTCAATTCCGCTTCCCGCTGACGTCGATACTCGCGCGGGTTATTACTGTATTTATTGAATCCACCAGCCGCGGCAGATCCCGAACCACTGGCCCCGCCCGACTTACTAGCCGGCCACCAGTGACGACGCGGCTCACGCTGCTCGTCGAGCCATTCTTCGACCGTCTTCGGCGACTTACCGTCCGCTCCGAAGACCAGGGCTCCGTCGGCGTCTTTCAGTATCAACTGCCCTCGTTCCGCATCGAACGAGAATTTTTTGTCGGCATGCAGTTCCACGTCTTCGATCGCAGTCGGTTCCACGCCCGCTTTAATCGCCGCTGCCTGCACGGCGGTCTTCACCAGCATGGTCTGCAGCCGCCCTTCGGCCGAAGTCGCTCGACCTTCCAGATGTGACAACTGCCGGGCATGCTCTTCGCGCAAGGACTTGGCTCGACGCTCGAAATACTCGTCCGTCCGCCCGTCCTTCCACAGCCGACCCAGCTCATCCTGCGAGAACCGTTCATGCAGCGTTTGCAGTTGCTTCAGCCCCTGCACGCCGCCCAGCGACTCCAGCATGGAAGACATCTCATCGAGCCGCCGTTTGACGTCCGCCTTCTCGGCTTTCAGAGCCTCGTTGGTGCGTTTGAGCCCCGCCGTCGCATCGTCGAGCCTCTTCTGAAACTCGCCGCCATCGGGCCCACTCAACGCCCCCGATCCCGACCCGTCGTCCTCCGGACTGGCACACAAACCCCCGAACGGCAACTCCAGCAATCGAATCAACATGACGACACTTCCTCCTGGTCGTGTTTGTGACCGCTTCTGCGAGTCTTCAGCAGCGCCCACCATTTCAGCCGGACGCCGCATGATGTCGAGATGATATCGCAATGACATCACGAGTCAACAGGACTCGCCAGGGAAAACTCAAAATGATGTCACATCGTTGACTCGGGCACTTGATGACTGGAAGCCGCACACGGCGCGTCAAGTTTTGGCGAGTGACATGAATGGTAGGGTGGGACCAGCGCAGCGCCGGCCCACCGTCGCCTTATCATTGGTGGGCCGGCGCTGCGCTGGTCCCACCCTACAACTTGTCGACTGAGCGGAGCCTCGCTAGTCGTATCCGTGTTTCATCTGTGTCCATCCGTGGCTAAACCATCTGCAGACTTCTGGCTGCCACATTGCCGACCGGCGTGTCATGATCTGATCAACAGCACCCGGCCCGATTGCACCCAGCTTGAAGACGTGACATGCAGCGGTTGCCCGACGATGTGAGAGACCCAGCCTCGGCGCCCGCCGCTACAGCGGAGCGTCCGGCCGACTCGTCGCCACCGCGGCCGAGCCGCCTCAAACGTTATGGTGACGCCATCCTCCTGGGCCTGGTTGCCGCCGCGCTGATTCGAATCTGCAGTACGTTGCTTGCAAGTTGGCTTCCCGCTGCGGAAGAACTCGCTCAGCCCGGCTATACCCTGCTGCGCGTCCTCGCAACTTTAATCGTGCTGCCGCTCTCTCTCTCAATTCCCTCTTGCTCTCCCTGCAAACGGACCGACGAATCACACTCGTCTTGCTACTCCTATTATCCTGTACCGAAACTGCCGGCCGTCGTGAGCGGGTTGTTCTTTGCCGAATTCTTAAGTGGCTACCGCGGTACGAGTTTTCTTCTTCTCGGCAAGATGTTGATCCCCTTGCCGCGGCTAACAACCTTTGGCATCAGCATCGATCCCTCAATCCTGCTGCTGATCCTGATCCACTCCGCCGGAATCCTGACCGTCGCAGCATTGGGCTATTTGATCCACAGCAAGTCTAAGCTCACCAACCCCGACAACGAATCGCCGCCAGTTGCCTGACAGCCACTCGGAGCGAACCTGCTAGCAGGCCAGATCGTCTTGTCCGGTGAGGCAGACAAGATCGTCCGCCCCACGCGACTCCAGGCCGGCTCGAACAGCCGGCTGCAGCATGCGTCCCGGACAAGGATCACGAGGTGCCAACGTGGCACGACTTCATCCAATCAAATCGCCGTTCACAGGCGGACTCGACCTGTTACCGCAATCGCGCCGCAAATGGTCGCGGTTCTGACGAAGTGGTCCCGACAGTGCATCTGACCCGGACGGACCGTTCAACTGGGCAGCTTTTGGCCAAATACGGCAGCCTTGCGGGTCCAGATTGGCGGACCTTTCCGCTTCGCAGCCGGGAAGACACCTCCACTCGCCGGAATTCGCAAGTTCGAGCTCCGATTCGCTCAACTGGCATCCGTTAATTGACTTATACACAGCAGTCGCCGGCATGTTTGAGAGGCTGCGGTCGGATCCGCAATTGCATCGCAGACTTTCGCCGCGCCGCTGGAATCAGGAACAGAAAGTCGCATTGCAGCGTCTATTCACTCTCGAATACACAACAACGCCGCAGGGCGGCAACCTTCAATGGAATGAAAGGATGCACATGGATACTCAACTGATGGCAATGGTGGCCGGAGCGTTATCGGCCCTTCTAGTCTACACCGCAATGCTTCGCCTGTTTGTTGGCCCTGTTCCTAGCGCCCCTAAAGCAGAGCAAAACGTGGCTGCAAGGAAAGAGTGGGATCCTACTGTTGACGATGCGGATTGGTGGAAGCGCAACTAGTGTCGTGACGCTGAGTCGAGGGGAATTATTAGCCGCAGAGCGCTAATTCGCGTTTGAGCGAGTTCGACTGAGGTTAGTGGTTCTTGGTTCTTCGTTAGGCAACGGGCGTCGAAACCAAAAGCCAGGAACTCCGATGACCATTTGACGCTTTGAGTGCTGGCGGTAGAGCCATCACCCGGCAACTAATTCATCTTGCACAAGACATGCGAGTCATAATTCCCCACCTGAATGACTCACAACGCAAGTTCCAACCCTCCATGCGCCCCTCAATTCTGCATTTTGATGGACAACGCCGGCGTCTCTATGAGCTGAATTCGATGTTAGTGATCGAAAGGCGGACTTGAGCCTGCAGCTCCGAGGGGGCGTTCCACCAATCGGTCGAATGGAAAGAGTTCGATTGCGCCTGCCAAGCCACAGGACAACTCATTGCACTGGACACCTTTCGCGCAATCGTCACTCGGACAAGAGTCTAACTTCGGCAGGTTTGGCAATTCAGTCGAGGCAGCAACGCTCATCCTGCTTCAAGTCGCTCTTGTACCGTCCTTAGCTTGAACGCTGCCAACACAACTCTCTTTGAGGGCGCGAGCAAGGCTTTCCGATGATCGCATCAAGCGATACGGAATCTTCAATCAAAGACTTACAGCACGATGAAGACGATTAGATGCCGTCTCCATTCGTGGCTGCGACCGTCCCGCAAAAAAGCGGATCGGCTACTTTTGGCGACATGACAGTCACTCGGTGAGCCTTCGACGAGGGTGTTTCAGCATAGTACGGCTTCACGAACTGTTTCGGCTGGTAGCACCATGTTATTGTGCGCGTAACAATTTCCCACGCGAGCAATCCGCTGCCCGCTCCGAATACCGCCGCCAGTGTGGTACTTTCCATAATCATACTTCCTCTCCATCCTTATCGCGCAACCTCCATGCGTCATCAAGAAGTTCTTGAATGAGCCGTGGAATCTCTTGATTGGTCCGAGACCATAATTTGCACAGTGAAAGCATGCCATTAAACGCAGCACACCAGGCTGCAGCAACGGCCAAAGCTGGTCGCGGGAGTTGGTCGTCGTGCGCCATGTGCTGGATCTCACAGCAAGCCACAGTAACCCAGCCCATCAGCGACATAATCGTCAGGAGCGCGTAGACTGCGGTGTGCGTCTTGGTTCGGTTGAGCAGTGCTACAATATCAACCAGTCGCGGATGTGGCTCACTGCCCCTGCTCGCCTGCCTCGCAATAGCTCCCAGTTGCAGAATGTGACCCGCAGACTCCACGATGCAACCCCAGCAGATCTCCAAGGAGATTGCTGTAACAGCAAACGTCGAAAACAGGCGGAGCTGATCTGAGGGGACCTGAAAGGCCCATGCCACGAGCACTGTTAGGATGACTGGGACGTACACCACGACGTGAAAAAGAAACCTTAACACTCGCTCACCGGACGGAATCCATTCTCGCATCGCATCTGCCCTTTTTCGCTGCGGGATGACACCACGGCGCGAAGCATAGGCAGTGAACAGCACCTGTCAACGATGTCCGTATGACTAATCCAGTATATGTTCATTTGAATCTATCGACGCGCGGATGGCGGGAACGGTCCCGATGTCCCCTTTCAGCCCGAAAGGCATTGCTATTTAGGGATTTGCGGCTCATCACACCGACTACGAAGCCCTGCTCCGCCCGACATGAGACATGCGGCAAGCAGCAGCCCGTGCTCACGTTGGCCTTGCCGTTTCGAATGACTCCAGCACACTTTGGGGCTGCGAGTTTTCGTGGGGCACGATTTCATTGTGCTTCTTTTCAGGCACGTTGAAAACGCGCCCCACGTTCTGCCGGCAAGATCTCACAGCCTCTTTGAGTAATCTGAACACGGCAGCGTGAATGTGTTCGGACTATTCTCTGAACGCAATGTCGGACGGGACCGTTCCGATGTTTCTGGTCGTCCATGCGTTGCGCTCCGCTTGGATGAGGCGGCGCTGGGTGGTGGAGGGGAGGCGGGACCAGGTGCGGGGGCCGTGGGTGGTTTGCCAGGCGGTTTGGGCTTGCTCGCGGAAGTTGATACTTATCGGTTGACCCGTTTGGGGGTCGCGGACGGTGATGATGTCGCTCAGTTGATCGCTGATGCGTTTGACATCGAACACGGCGGTCAGCATTGAGCGGCAGTTGAAATGGGCGGGTGGGCGAGCGGTTGATGGGCTCAGCAGGCGAGCATCCTTGGGTAGATCACGTTCGCGGTCGGGCAGCGGGGTGATGGCTCCGTCTCGACCGCGACACTGCGATGACGTGCGGCTATCCAGCGTGGCGACCCATTTCATACCGAGAACAATGTCTGGATTGGCGGCGAATACAACATCTCGCGCGAAACTGCTGATGTGATTGACCGCCGTCCGCGTGATGGTATCAACATCGCGGCGAGCAAGCTCCAGCAGTCCATCCTTATACCCCGCCGCTGGCGTGCCCCGAACGCGCACCAGCATCTCATCGATTGAATGTTCTTCAATCAGCCCCTGAGTTATGGAATTGTGAATGCGTTGGCGGTCGGCCTCAGCCACGCCCTGCAGCCAGTCGCTCAGCGTACGGCCTTGAAACGGGCGAGCCTCCGCCGCAGCCAGCACCTCGTTGCCAGACACCGGTATTACCGACAATTCCTCAGGCAGCACACCACGCAGAGCCGCGTGGGTAAACTCCGCTTCCGCTTGAGCGAACTGGCAGACTTCATCCTGCAGCACCTTCTGAGCGGCCTGCCAGGCAACATCGCGAGTTGAGGTAATATTCATCCAGCGGCGCGTTGACCGGCGCAGCTGAGTCGCGCGTTGTTGAGCATTCAGCTCGCCGAACCGTTCCAGTTCGCGACGCAAGCTCTGCGCAAGCGGTTCATCGGACCGATTAAGTTCCACCAGCACGCGAACTCTCAGTTCCTCTGCGTACTGCTGCAGCGAGATCTGATGCGCGAGCAGTTGATCCTGCAGATTATAAACGGCACTCATGGCTCGGGGCTTTCCAGAACTTGCTCCAGCAGGCAACTGACCAGAGTCAACTTGTCGCGGTCCGAGCAGCGTGAACCGATTGCATACCCACCGTCCGGCAATTGCACCGCCAGTACATACCGCACATCACGCCATTCGTTGAGGCAGACGGCCATGCGGTTGATAATACACACCGCCTGCTCTTCGTCCGGTGCGGACATCAGAACTCCTTGCAGTATATTTCTCTGCCGCGTTGTGCCTCTCCCCCTTCGCAAGGGGGAGATGGAGGCCGCAGGCCGGAAGAGGGGGTCGAGCGGGAACGAAGCTGGAACAGACAAGAACCGGTGTGGCCGTTGAGTTCGCCCCCCTCCGGCTCCCCCCTTTGAGGGGGGGGAGAGTGTTTGTGCTCTATATGTTAGCACTGTTAATACGACTCAACGTCGGCCCCTGGTCGGCGATGGCTTCTTGTTCTTCGTCAAAACTCTTGTCGGTCAGGCCGCGGCGGCGGGCCAGTTCGTGGATGGATTGATGGCTCAGCGGAGCCCCCTGATTCGCGGCCATAATCAGCTTCAGCAGCTCCTCGCCCGACATGCCGGGTTCGGCGAAGTCGAGGTTCGGTTTCACCTGAATTCCTGCGATTTCCTCGGGATTCAGCCCGGTCAGACGACCGATCTGCCGCAGAGCCTGCTGCAGTCCGGCCGCCGCATTGATGACGACGCTCTTCACGGTCACGAGCTGCATTGAATGCCTTCGTCGCAACGCCTCGCCGGACTCGGCACCCGCCTTGTCGTTGACGTCCATCAACCGGCCAGTCTCGGCGGAGAACCGTTCGAACTCATCCTGAATCGCCTGACGCATCAGCGGGATGCCCTGACCGTCAATATCCAGAAAGTGTGCTTTGGCTTCCGAGCTGCTGAACGACCAGATGGTACCACCGCCGATTTCGTGCGGTACTTCACTGGGATCAACTCCGCAGATCACGGGTTGAGGATCACCTTTGATATACAAGGCTCGATGATAATCCGCCGTCTTGCGGAAAATGGCGAGCGCACGCCGGACCATGGGCAGAATCGGGACGGGGCCATACTCAAAACCGGTATCAACCGCGTTGATCGCCGTCAAAGGGATCTCCGCGAACGGTTGACCGAACAGCATCGGTACCGTGACCTCTTCACCGGCAGCGCTCGCCACGACGACGGGCTCACCATCCGCATTGGCTTCCCACAATCGGACACCGTATCCGTCAGGAGTCTGCAGCAGCTCGCGCCAGCGCTTGCGTTCCTTCAAGATATACGCATCCTGGTCATCATCGATCAGATCACATTCTTCGAAGACGCACAGAGTCGGTTGACCGCCGAGGATCTTCGGTCGCACGCGCCAGTTGATCAGGGATTCGGCGACATACGGGCACAGGTAGAGTTTATCATCTCCCTGCTCGGACACTTCGGCGAGCAGATTGATACGGCCCGCTGCAAACAGTTCGCGAGTAATCTGTTCCCACAATTCGAAGATGGAATCACCGGCGCCGGTGGCTGAATCCAGCAGATATGCCAATCGTCCCGGCAGCACGATTTCCAGTGGTTTCGCGTGGATCAGCCCCTGAATGCCATTCAAGGTCGGGCCGACGATCTCGGGGAACTCGGCGAACGTGCAATAGAAATGATACCGCGACGTTGTCCCCGTCATCCGCCCGGCGAGCGCGTCCACCGCCGAACCGACCATCAGCCCCGACAGCAATCCCGGCGGAGGCGGTAGATAAGTTTCAATCCGCTCCCGCACGGCACGCTCGCCGGTAATACAATCCCGGCAACACTGCCAGTCGTTGAGTTGCTGTTCGTAGTTCGGATGTCGAGTGTCGATGGGCATGAGTGAGTGAGGGGTTAGGGAATAGGGATTAGATCTTTGGCCACGGATGGAACACAGATGAAACACGGATAAAAGCGTTGGGAGGGCGAGGCTCCTGCCGAGCCGAAGGACGAGTTGAACCACAGAGGAACAAAGATCACCGAGGGGATCAGCAAAGGCAGGAGCCGTCACCTCTGTGCACTCCGTGCCTCAGTGTTTCTACCCCGTCTGCATCGACCTCGATCTGCATGAGACGGTCGCTCGACTGGAATCGCCCCTCACCCCCTGCCCCTCTCCCCGCACGCGGGGCGAGGGGAGTATTTTCATTCCATTTTTTAATCGGCTTTTCTTCTGCCTTTATCCGTGTTTCATCAGTGTTCCATCCGAGGCTAAGTTCCTCACCTTCCCAGCAGCGGGGAGACGTTCAGTTCGCCGCGCTGGGTATAAATGCGATAGCGGGTGGCATCGCCGCAGTGGTCTTCGGATTCGGTATCAACGTCGTCGAGGTCTCGATCATCGCGCGGCAGGGTCGGAACAGTGCGAATCCAGTGCGGGCAGTTGTCGCACACGAACAGGCCCGGCGATTCGCGAATCGCACCCGATTCGGACATCGCTCCTTGCAGCAGACTACGCAGCTTTTGCCAGCCGTTCTTGCGGCTGCCCGGTCCTTTGAAAGACTTAATCCAGCGCACGCCCTGGCGGCGCATGTCTTCGCTGATACTGATGCCGTTCTCGGTATCAAAAATCGCCGCGTCGGCCGGACCAGCCATGACTGCGCGCTGAGGAAACAGCTTCCCTTCGCAGTCTTTGATCCCGGCGGCGATTTCCTGAGCGGTCAACCTCAACCCGGTGTTCGGCGAGTTCGTCAGGCAGCCATACCACTCGGCCACGGCGAACAAGTCGCCCCGCACTGTTGGCAGAGTCCGACCCGTGTCCAGAGTGATTAGCTGACCGTCGGATTCTGCCCACCAGATCACGCTGAAGGGTTTTGACGAGCCCCAGTCGAACGAACGATCGATTCGCCACTGAGCCGGAATCGCGAACGTCGGCACAATGTGTTGAGCTGACTTCCACAAGTCATCCAGCATACCGCCAGCGGTAATATCCCACAGGCCGTTGATCCACGCTTCCCGCTCGGAACTGTTGCGAGCGCCCGCTGATACTTTACTCGTATAATCCGGCTCGGTCGCCAGTAATACTCGATTCTCTTCCAGCGGACTGAAGATCGCCACTCGTTCCAGTTCCGGCTTCCCGGTTACAGGATCAATCGAGTTACGGATGACTCGACCCCGCATCTGCGGCAGGCGAAACCGCTCTTTGACCGCGTTGTGTCCCGGCCCGTAAGGGTTCGTCGTAGCCCTGAATTTACGAGGAATCGGCAGCAGCGTGCCGTCCGCACGCGGAACGCCCGGATGCGACGAGCGACTGCACGTCATCATGCGCTTGTACCCTTCGAGCGACGGCCACAACGTCAGCTCTTCCCAGCCGATCCAAGGCAGTTCGTGTCCGTGATACTTTTCATAGTCGTCAATTCGATTGAACGTTCGCAGCAGCAATTCTTCACCGGCGGGAAACACCCATTTGTAGGTATCCTTCGACGACAGGAACCGAGCTCCCGGAAACACGGGAGTAAACAATTTCTTGGACTTCGCGATCACGTCGTCGAGTTGTTTATACTCACGCCGAAAGAGCACTCCACGCCACGCCGGGCCGAAGCCTTGCCCTACGTGTTGAGCGAAGTCGGCCAGCAGCACTTCGGTCTTGCCGCCGCCGCGCGGGCCTTCGATCAAGACTTCAAAGATCGGGCACGTCAGAAAGCGGCGTTGCGAGCCCGGTTGCGGAGCCCACGCCACTTGCGTGCGAGTGCCGTCTGCCAGGTTGACGAACGGCTTCAGCCCGTGCCCGGTTGCTCGCCAGTTGAGGGTGGTAGCGACTGCTGTTGACGCTGGCGCGGCCGACATCAGCCCAGCTCCCTTCTCGTTGCAACTTGAACTCTGAATATCAGTGAAGACTTTGCCTGCGCACCAACCGTCTCCCCCCGCCCCGGTACTGCCGGGGAGAGGGGAGCTTTAACTTTCTGCTTAGAGGTCGACAAACAACTGAGATGCTGTGCGAGAAGCTGGGAGGGCGAGGCTCCTGCCGAGCCGTGACGGATCGGGAATCCGGCTCGGCAGGAGCCTCGCCCTCCCAAACTCTGCCATTGGAACTCGCCGTCCGTTTACGTTCTTTGTCAGCCTCTTAATCAGTCGGGTGGCACGTCCAGAGCGGAGCGATGGGCGTGGGTATTCGGACGCTACAACCACGCCCAACCGTGCGAGCCCTTACTTTGATTACGTCGATCTCATCACCTTTGGTCGCTGCTGCCGCCAGGGACGGAACCAACTGCGGCAGACGCGCGGGATGAAACGCCAGCGGGCAGCGCGAGTTTCCGCCGCCGTAGCAGATTGAGCGAGCAGGTCCGCATTCGTTCGCTCGGGTCGATACAGCGCATGCACCGTCGTGCTGCGGACATGCACCAGGTTGTCATCTTCATACGGCCGGTTCTCTTCCGACCCGATGAACACGCAGGCCGGAGTATCAATCGGCTGGTCGAGCCACCGCACTCCGATTCCCGCCTGCTTGAGCACCAGCGACGGCGCGACTTCGGTATCAGGCCAGCCGTTATTGACTTCTTGATACTTCAGGCCGAGCAGCTCCAGGACTCGGTGCATATTCCAGGTGACTCCGTGCTTTCGCATCGACGGCATGTGATACAGCGACGCCGTATGACTGACCATCTCGCGCCACATCTCGCCGCGCCAGGGTCGAGGGCTTTTTTGATACCCCACAATCGGCGCTTCTGGTCCGCACAGTGAGCGCAGGCGTTCAAGATAATCCGGTCGCTTGAGGAACACGTCGGTATGCGTCGCGTAGAGGTATTCCGTCTGACAAAGCCCAAACGCCAGGTCCATCGCCGCTGCGACGGGCTGACTGGTGAACTTCCACGCCAGCGGACGCAAACAATGAACCTCGCAGTCTTCCGCCGACAGTTGTAAGACCTGTTCGAGTAGTTCAATCCGGCTGCCGGTATCAACAATGATAATATAAGGCCGATCGGATTGAGCCCTGAGCGTCGCCAGCACGGCTTTCAGGCCCTGGATCTGGTCGAGGTGCGGGATCACGGCCGTGACTTGATACTCCCACGGCTTGCGTCGGATCTCACCTTCCCACGGCTTCTGACTCGTGCCGTCTCGTAGCGGAGCGACCGACGGCATGTTGCACACCAGCCCGCTCAATCCCGACTGACTACCACCGATTTGTCTGTAAGGCATGGGTGCTCCTTTGAGGGGCTAAGGGTTGGGGATCAGGGGCTAGGAAAGGCGAAAACAGCACACACGCAGAGCACGAAGCGGTCGGCGCATATAGGGAAGGCGAGGCTCCTGCCGAGCCGTTTCTCGCGGAATAGTGGGGATAGGAATTGCGTGTGCGACCCAGCAGGCCTGAGCCGCGGCTCGGCGGGAGCCTCGCCCTCCCGAGCTACGCCGCCAGTGACGTTCTGAATCCCTAACCCCTATCCCCCACCCCCCTAATCCCTAATACTCACCAATACTGCACCGCGAGTTTGCCCGTGACGCCGCTGCCGGCGGCTTTGAGAGTGATGACGATGGCTTCGTTCGTTTTGCCGCCGTTCATGCGATTCAGTGGCAAGGGACCGGGACCGGATTGAGTAATATCCAGGTCGAGTTGCGTAACTCCGCCAATGGTGATCGTCAGACGCCCGGCTGTGGGGGTCGCTGAATAAGAAAACCACAACTGGTCGAGCACATGGATCTCGTCCGCGACCGCAGGCACCGTGATGACCGCGTCCGCATTGGCGGCGGCATCGTTCTTGATGGCATGCTTCTGACTGTTTTCGGTATTACGTTCGACTTGCAGCAAATGAGTCATTTTTCGTTCTGCTCCCATTCCGTGGATGAAGTAGCCGGAGTATCAACGGCGAGCACTCCGCTGACTTTCACTCCCATCTGGCCGCGATGTTCAATTCGACTGTCGAAGTGCTCGCGGTACACGTCCGGACGGCGCGACTTCAAGAGGAACATCAGCAATGTGTCGGAGTATTCATGTTCGACATAATACTCTTCTTTCCCGGTGTCCGGGTTGAGCACCATGATCGGCTTGCCCTGATGAAACTTCAGACGACGGATGCCTTCACTGGCTCGCCGCAACGCTTCGCGTTCCAGGAGTTGAGTCGCCTCTTCGAGCGCCGCTTCATACGCCTCGGTATAAACCGTGTGCTTGTGCATACGCCGCAAGTGCATGCCTCGTAACCGCGAGTAAGACACCTTCATCGCGCGAGCACAAGCGGCGATGGTGCCCAATTGCGGCAAGAGCGACAGCATCGAGCGCAACTGAATCGGCAGGGAAACCATGCCTTCCGAGCTCTGTTCGCGGAGGCTGCGACGACCACGCTTGCCGACGCTGGACATGTCATGCGCCCTCCAGGCGAGTTTCAATCTGCACCAGCCGCGTTTCATGCTGGCCAAGCTGCTTATCGTGCGCGTCCATCCGCTTCGCACCGGCGGCGAGGTACTTGTCGATCCCGATCAACCGTGTTTCAATTTGTCCCAGCTTGTAACCCACGCCGATCGCCGACGAGATAATACTGAGACACAGCCCGACGAAACCGATCCATGCATCCATGACTCAGCCTCTGTTTGGTGATAGTCGCTGATCACTCCGCAATCAGCGACTATAAGTGGGGCTGGGGGTGAGGAGCGGAATAACGCTCCAGGTATTTCCCCCGCCCGCTGTATGTAATGAATTTCGCGAGACCGCTGACCAGTCTGATTCTTGAGCCGCAAAGCGCTAGCTGCGGGTTATCGAGGCACCGATCACTGGCCAGCCAGAACCGGCGGCTAGCGCCTTGCCGCTCAGAGTTGTTGATGCCGAGGCAGGTTAGCGCCGCCCCTCACCCCCGGCCCCTCTCCCCGCACGCGGGGCGAGGGGAGTAATTCTGTTACTTTTTTGCTAACCGCTAACCGCTAGCTCCTCTACCAACACCGCCGCGTGGAAGGCAGAGCTTCCAAACGCGCTCACCGCTTCGAAGTACTTCAGGCAGCGGCGACGGCGGAAGGGGGCGAGTAGCCATGACCACCAGGTGGCTCGTGCGGCGTGAGCGACCAGGGCCAGCAGGTTCGTCAGGAACAGCGCGTCGGCTGCGTTCTTGTCGTCGCCGGTCTGACCTTCGGCATACATCCAGTCGTGAATCTGGCACGCCGAGTTGATACTCAAACCGTACACGGTGTCGGGTATCAACTCGCCCTTCCAGCCGGACGTGCCGCAGCCGTTGCAGTTAGCATCGCGATAATCCGGCGAGGCCGCCCAGTACGACTGCGGAGCCTGCAGCGGGCCGCGACGTTCGAACTGGCCGGGTGCATAAACGGACGGTCCGTGTTTCACTTGGCAAACTCCAGAACGTATTGCAGACCGCCGCGGGCGGGTTGCTGATTGGCTCCGTCTGCGGGTGTGGAATGTGGCTGTTTCTCAGGTGCCAGCACGGTTTCGACGACGTCCTTACCGCCGCTCAGCAGCAGGGGCACGCCCACGGCCGCACCCGCTCCCGTGCTCATCAGAGCCGCGCCGAGAGCCAGCTTCGCCAGAGTCCCCGCCATCCTCCGTGACGGCGGTGATTCAGAATGGCCCGCGCCCGTTTCCAGGTTGGTTCTGAGGGACTCCGACGAAGTGCCCGGGTGGGTATCATGTGCATTAGTCGGCGGCGCGTGATTAATGGTTAATGTTGAGTCCACCAGGATCATCTCTTCGCCCGCCAGATCGGAGTCGCGGTGATGCTGACCGTAAGCCAGGCGTTGAGCCCGTTCCCAGTTCGCAGTCGCCTTACGTTCGCTGTTGAGCGTCATGGCTTCCGCGATCGTCGCTCGCAGTTTGGTGGCGGAGTCCGCTGTAGAGTTCATCAAGTCGCCGCTTCACAACCTCGGATACGGTTCCGTTGAGGCCAGCGACCAGCGCGTCGTGCGCGAGTCCACTGGCCCGTTCGTCTTCCGCTAACACAGCGGCGACGACAGACTCTCCCCCCTTCGCAAGGGGGGAGTCGGAGGGGGGACTACTACTTGGTGCCATCGGGAGCGTTCCCCGGCTGACCCGCGGCCGATCGCTGCTGCAGGATGGACGACGCCAGCGAATCTTTCGCGAGTCGCCCGGCCGCTTCAGCTCCGACGAGTTGAATCGCCGACTGATGAGTCAACTGCGTCGTCGCGGTGACAAAGTTGGCATCGTTATTATGCCGCACCGCCGCTGCGCCAAAGCCCTGCTGCAGCGCTGCCTGGGCCGAGCTGTAGTTCTGATCCATCGCCAACCGAATGGTGGCATCAATCGTGTCCGCCATTGCTTCGTTCCTTGTTGATACTGTTGATACTGCAACGTCAATCACACCATCACCAGACGGCATGGGGTCCCTCGTAAGGGTTAGGGGTTAGGGAATAGTTCGTGGTTTCTGGTTCTTGGTGGATAGCAAGGGGGAAAAATACTCCCCTCGCCCCGCTCGCGGGGAGAGGGGTCGGGGGGTGAGGGGCGGCGCTACCCTTACGCGGCGACCATGAATCGATGGCCGAGAACCTCACGTCACCAGACATTCCGCAGAGCTTGCTGGCCGCTCCCTCACGGCCGCGGTACTGCGACTGATTCAATAACGGCAACGATGGCTGGTATCGCCCTCACCCCCAGCCCCTCTCCCCGTTACCGGGGCGAGGGGAGCAATTTGATTCGTGAAGCTCGCGGAGGGCGCGAAGAATGAAGGCCATCCATTGAAGGGAATTGCATGATATTTCTGCCCCTCTTCGCGCCCTCTGCGAGCTGCTGTTCAATCTGTGTGTTCCTGACAATCTGCTAATGAATTCTGAAGTGCGCCGGTCAGCGAGGCCGTAGCATGGACGCCCCGTCCGGGCGTCATTGATGCAGCACGGACGAGGGCGTCCATGCTACAGGTGAGAACTCGTTGCGGCCGATCTGGCTTTGTGGTCGGCACTCTCCGTGTGCCGACATGCCGGGAGAGCCCGCACACGGAGAGTGCGGGCCACAACGGGTTCGTGCTCTTTGTCGTACGCAATCGAGGCTAGCGCCGCCGCTCTCCCCGCACGCGGGGCGAGGGAGTTCTCTTCGTTTTGCTACCTGCTAAGAACTAAGAGGTCGACAAACAACTGAGATACTGTCGGAGAACCTGAGTTCGAGATGACGGCCAGAGCGAATAGTCTGTCGTGTTATTCTCCCCTCGCCCCGGTATTGCCGGGGAGAGGGGTTGGGGGTGAGGGGTTTTCCAAGCATCGACTTGAAAGCAGTACTTCAGAAGACTGCCACGAAGAGAGCGGCAGTCCGCAGAGTGACTGCGAGTTGTTGCCCCTCACC
>CAYLTY010000053.1:25021-39553 GCA_964386705.1 uncultured Planctomycetaceae bacterium | reverse complement strand
ACTTTAACCAGTACGAAATCGACGCTGAGAGCCTCGCCGACCTCGAAAAATTCTTCTGCCCGGACATGACGGACGTCTGCGAAGTGACGTTCTTCGAAGGCAAGCCGATCTCGGTTGTGCTGCCTCAGACGATCATTCGCGAAGTTGAATACACCGAGCCGGCCGTCCGCGGTGACACCTCGGGTAAGGTGATGAAGGCGGCCATCCTCAAGGGTAGCAAGCACGAACTGCAGGTTTCGGCCTTCGTCGAAATCGGCGACAAGATCGAAATCGATACGGTCTCCGGCGAATTCAAGCGTCGTTGCACCTAGTCTGAACATGCCAGCGGGGTCCTCGACCCGTCTGAGATTTGCTCTTAAGAACGGGCGGATGTAGAGATGCATCCGCCCGTTTTTGTTTTGGTGAGCGGTTTGATCGACCTCAAGTCCACCAGATTGCAGTTGATACTGCCACTCTTTTACGAGTGAGGTGCGAATCGCTTTCGTCACATGTGGGATCTGCAGTTGTCCGATCGGTATTCTGAGTTACTTCTTCAAAGGATGATTTCGATGGCACGTCTCTCTACTTTGTTGCGCGTCTGTGGTTTGGCCGCCGCCGTTCTCGGCATTGTGTTGACGGCGGGACAATCGGCTTCGGCACAGGCTCCGATTCCTTATGGCGAGGCGATTTCACTGGAGAACGCCAGGAAAGTGATTGCGGCGGCGGAAGTGGAAGCGAAAAAGAACAACTGGCCGGTGGCGATCGCTGTTGTCGACAATGCGGGCTTTCTGGTGGCGTTTCAGCGGCTCGACAACACGCAACTCGGCAGTGTGAAAGTGGCCATCAAGAAGGCAGAAACTTCGGCCAAGTTCCGTCGTCCAACGAAAGCGTTTGAGGACACCCTCGCGACGGGTGGAGCAAACCTGAAGATCTTGTCGTTGCCGGGAGCGCTGCCGATTGAAGGCGGACTGCCCATTGTTCACGAGGGCAAGATCATCGGCGCGATTGGTGTCTCAGGTGTGAAGTCGACCGAAGATGGCCAGATCGCTGCTGCGGGATTGGAAGCTCTTAAACCCCCAACTGAAGCCAAAGCCGCTAAGTGATTCGCGGTAGGACCAAAAGCCTTCCGGAGTTGTTACGCTCGGGAAGGCTTTTCTGTTTTTGCTTCCGGATTACTTGCTACGAGGACGCACAGCCTGACCTGCGCAGCGGGCGGCAAACCAGCGTGGGATCAGCCGTGGGCCATGAGTAAGCAGAGAGTTCTTCAAGCCGTCTGTGACTAGGCTCCGCTTCTTGTCGAGTCCATTCAGAGCCGTTGCAACGACTTGTTCAACCGTGCGTGGCTTGCCAAGCGCCGCCTCGGGGGCGGATGCTCGATCAAACAGTTCAGTGGCCGTGTTGCCGGGGCAGAGACCCAGCACGCAGACGTTGCGACCGCGGCATTCTTCATAGAGCGCCACAGAGAACGAAATCACAAACGCTTTCGTTGCGGCATAGGTCGCGAGATAGGGGATGGGCTGGAAGCCCGCGATGGATGCCACGTTGATGACTCCCCCTTCACGCTGCGACAGCATGCGTGGTAGGAAGGCATGCGTCAGGCCGACCAGCGACGTGACGTTGACCATGACCTCGGCTTGTTCAGCAGCGGTATCGATGGACTCAAACGGCCCGTGCGTCATGAACCCCGCATTATTGACCAGCAGATCAACCGCGAGTCCTCTTTCAGCGACGGCAGCGGAAACCACCGCCGTCGCATTCTCGCGACTGAGGTCTGCCACGATGACGTGGGCTTGAACCTGATGCTTCTGAGTGATCTCTGCCGCCAACGCCTTCATCGACTCTTCGCCGCGTGCCACCAGAATCACGGACATACCGCGAGCCGCCAGTGCTCGCGCAAACGCTTTACCGATGCCTGAAGACGC
Organism: uncultured Planctomycetaceae bacterium; assembly: GCA_964386705.1. Lineage (GTDB taxonomy): Bacteria > Planctomycetota > Planctomycetia > Planctomycetales > Planctomycetaceae > AM-0621. The sequence continues at coordinate 37,652 of CAYLTY010000053.1, read as the reverse complement.
TCCTGTGACCAGTGCGGTCTTGCCACGATAGTTGAACATTGGAATCAATCCCTGACTGCAAATGTTGTGATGTCGATCCGGAAGGGTGCATGTTGACGTTAAGGAGATTTCACCACAACGTGGCGGTGCTCATTGTCGCGTCACCATGCGAGTCTGCTGCGTTCTTTCTTCCGGACAGAGTTCGTAGATTTACCCCTGTGCTGCGGATGTTTTCCCGGAGTCTGTCAGCGGCTACACACGACAAACGAAAAGTCCTTCCATGAAAACTCTCCGAGTGGCGTTCATCGGTGCTGTTGTTTCCATGCTGTCTTCTATGGCCACCGCCGAATCGATCTGGGTGGAGGGTGAGAAGCCTGCGAAGTCCACCATGAACCGGCATCCGTGGTGGTACGACCAGGTCAAGAAGGATCAGCTTTCCGGCGGCGACTGGATCAGCAACTTCGCCGAGAAGAAACCGGGCGAAGCGGAGTACTCGGTGACGTCGAAGGACGGTGGCAAGTATGAGTTCTGGGTGCGAGCCAACCCCACCGCCACCAAGCTCTCGTACCGCGTGAACGATGCTGACTGGAAGCCGGTCGAGTTCGAGAAGAACACGCGCGATGCCTCGAACATCGCGGGCGACGGCAAACTCGATCTGCGATTCGTGGCTTGGGTGAAGGTCGGCAGCGTCGAGCTGAAACGCGGAGCGAACACTGTTCGATTCCGCATGCACAGCGACAACAGCAATCATGGCGGGCTCGACTGCTTCGTCCTGTCGACAGAACCGTTCACGCCTCGCGGCCTGCTGAAGCCGGGAGAGGCGGCGAAGACCACAACCTCCAGCGAGAAGGATTGGTTCGCGTTCGATCCGTCCAGCGACAAGTTTGAAGCATCGTCCGCGATCGACTTGAGGTTCCTCAACGAGCGCGAAGCCGGCGAGCTGGGCTTCATCGCGGCTAAGGACGGGCGCTTCGTGCATAGTAAGACCAACGAGCCCGTTCGCTTCTGGGCGGTCAACGGCGCGGCTGCGAAGAATCGGGATGAACTCAAACGCGAGGCGCGGCAACTGGCCAAGTACGGAGTGAATCTCGTGCGTCTGCACAGCCCGCTGTTTGACAATCGCGGCGAGGTTGACCCAGCCAAGATTCAACGCGCGTTTGATGTCGTTGAGACCATGAAAGCGGAAGGCATCTACACGCACTTCTCCATCTACTTCCCGCTGTGGCTGGATCCGCCAGCGGACCTGGACTGGCTGCCTGGCTACGACGGCAAGACGCACGCCTTTGCATCGCTCTACTTCAATACGCAATTTCAAGAGAAGTATCGCAACTGGTGGAAGGCACTGCTGACAACGCCCAGCCCGACGACCGGTAAGCGGCTGATTGATGAGCCCGCCGTGTTCGGTGCGGAACTGGTCAACGAAGACTCGTTCTTCTTCTGGACGTTCAATGAGAAGAACATTCCCGATCGTCAGTTGCGGATCATCGAGCAGCAGTTCGGCGATTGGCTGAAGCAGAAGTATGGCTCGATCGACAAAGCCTTTGCCGCGTGGAAAGGTCAGAAGCTGGGCCGTGATAACTCTGCCGAAGGACGGGTGGGTTTTCGGCCGTTGTGGAACATCGCCAACGAACGCACGCAGCGCGACCAGGACACCGCACGCTTCCTCACCGAGCTGCAACGCCGCTTCTACGATGAGTCTACCAAGTACCTGCACGACCTGGGTTTCAAAGGCCTGGTGACCGCATCCAACTGGGCGACGGCCAGCCCCGAGGTCTTCGGGCCACTCGAGAAGTTTACATATACCACTGGAGATTTCATCGACCGGCATGGTTACTTCGGCTGCCGCAACGAAGGTCAGTTTTCAGAGTGGTCCATGCGCGACGGTCATTCGTGGGTCGATCGCAGCGCGCTGCGATTTGAAAGTGAGGAACCGGGCAAGCCCGCATCGTTCGTGCATCCGGTGATGGATCCGAGTTACGACAACAAGCCGTCGATGATTTCGGAAACCACCTGGAATCGCCCGAACCGTTATCGCGGCGAAGCACCTCTCTATCTGGCCGCGTTCGGAGCTCTGCAGGACAGCGACTGCGTGGTGCACTTCGCCAAGGACGGAGTTGACTGGTCCGTGAAGCCGGGCTACTTCATGCAACCCTGGACGTTGACGGCACCAACTCAGTTCGGTCAGTTTCCGGCGGCCGCGTTGATCTATCGCCGCGGACTGATCAAGACCGGCGACGTGATGGCAGACATCACGCTAGCCGTGCCTGACTTGCTGCAGCTGAGTGGTACGCCGCTGCCTCAAGATGCTGCCTTTGATGAACTGCGTCTAAAAGATGTTCCTCAAGGCAACACGCTGAAGCCCGGCCAACGGATTGATCCGTTGATCCACTACGTAGGCCGCACGCGAGTCTCCTTTGTCCCCGAAGCGACAGCCAAGAACGCTACATCCAATGTGAAGTTGCAGTCGCTGGCGTCTTACATTGACCACTCGAAGAAACAGGTCGCCAGCCAAACGGGTGAGTTGAAGCTGGACTGGGGTAAAGGAGTGCTGACGTTCAACGCTCCGGCAGCTCAAGGAGCGAGTGGCAATCTGACTGCGGCTGGTGAGATCAAGCTCGCCGACATCACGCTGTCGGTGCCGTTAGATGTCGCGCATGTGGTGGTTGTGAGTCTCGATAACCAACCACTGGCAACGTCCAAGCGCATGCTGTTGCAGGTGATGACCGAAGAAAAGCCGACCAACTTCCGGTCTGAGTCGCTAGGCGATCGACGTCATCGCATCACGTCGATCGGCGAGAACCCGTGGCTCGTTCACAAGCTGGCAGGCACCGTGCGTCTCCATCGAAGCGACACCGCCAAACTGAAGGTCGTGGCCCTGGACCAATTCGGCCAACCAACGAGCCGTTCGTCCAAAGGCGACTCCATCCCCCTTCAGCCCGAGACGTTGTACTACCTCATCGACGCATCCTGACGACCGCTTTCGGCTAGTTGTCGGTAGGTTTGGTCGGAGCCTTGCGCTGGACCCACTCCGGCTCGAGGAACTCTTTGCGGATGCGTTCCTTATCGGCGATCAGAAAACTGCCGTGGCTTCTGGTCCAGTACTCGTAGAACTGGGCTCGCAGCTTTGGGTCGGTGATTTTGAACTGACCTTCCTTTTCCGCTGTTTCGAGGCAGGTACGCATCGCGTCAAAGGCTTCCATTCCGGCCTGCTGCCAGAGGATGCGTCCGCCGCCGAACTTGTCGTAAAGGTGCTTCTGGAGTTTCCAGTTGTCGAGCATGAAGTGCGCGAAGCCCGCTCCCGGCGGATTGAGGCGTGCGTTGAGGCTGGATTTCTCGCTGACCAGTTTCTGTTCGTCGGCGTCGGGCAGATCCGGCTGCAGCAGGCGTGACTCAACTTCCTTCAGCCGACTGCGCATCTGAGCGTCCTGGCCATCCGCCGCAAGCCGTTCCTTGTGTTTGCGGTCAAAGTAGTCAGCGGCGAATCGGACCTCATCGGCTGTCGGCTCAATCGCCACACGGTTGTCTTCTCGATACTTGTTCGAGACCGGCCAGAAGAACGCCGTGTGAACGTCTCCGTCCTTGAGTTCATCCCGATAGACGGGTTTGCCAAACAGTTCGCCAATTTGCTCACGCTTGGCTGGTGGGGTAGCAGCCACGGCCTGCGATTTCTGTCCAAAGACTTCTGGCTTGATCCTGATCGTGCCCAGACTGTTTTCGCCGGGCTTGATCAGGAGCTTGAAAAGTCCCTTTGGCCAATGCGAGACATATCCAGCGCGTTCGTGCCATGCGCGAAACTCCCACTCGCCAGGGGGAAGTTCTGGAAACGCAAAGGCTCCATCGTCGCTCGTGACGGCGACATACGGATTCTGCCGGATGACGAGCACGCCATTGGCCCATGCGGCTAATGGGGATTGATACCGGGCAGGTAGTCGCTCGGGAACGGGAAATGACAGGCGGACCGGCGTGTCGGTGTTGCGAGCCGGCAGGACCGTATTGAAGGAACTGTTCCGCATCATGTCAGCAGCCAGATTGAGCTGAATCGGATCGTGATTCTCGATCAGCAGATTTTGTCCCACCATGAGCGTAGTAACTCGGGGCAAGAAATTGCCGTCTTTGAGTTTCAGGACGGCAGGCTTCAGGTCCTCAGCCTTGCGAGCAGACCAGGGAATGTTCTTGTTCTCCACCCAGACAACAATATTGGCCAGTCCGCCTTCCTTACCGACGACCAGGGTCTGGTCTGCGGTGCGCGGACGAATCTTCTGCTGCAGATAGCTGTGATAGGTTGCGGACACTCCCGCGATGCGCCCATCGAGACCTCGTGTGATCGGAGCATCCGCCTGCAGTTTGGAAAGATCCGAGTAGTAATCCACTTCGGCGGGAGGCTGGCCATCGAAGACGAATTTCCCGGAAAGTGTTGCCACGTCAGCAGACGGCTTCTCAGCTTGAACTGCCGCTGCCTTCTGACGGAACTGAAAGACATATTCAGCAAGCGGCTTGCCCAGCGGTGTGGCGATATCCACTTCGACTCCAGGCTTCACTTGCTCATAGCCGTGTGGTGCTTTCCATACGCCGTACTTGTAACCCTCGTTGGTGCTCACGAATCGGCGAAAGTAACCGTCAGCGTCTGTCGTGTCAGGTTTGGCATCCTTCGTTTCTTCCATCACCGTGCGCTTCGCGCCCAGGTTGTCGCCACTGATGTCATGAGCCCAATATTCACCAAGTGCGTTCTCCATATAGAAGATCGCTCCGGGCAGGCCCTTACCTGTGTCGGCATCAACGGCGCGCAGGACGAGTTCGCAACCGGGAATCAATGTGTAGGTCACGCGATGAGTGCGGTCGCCTTGAGGTGTCTGATTGCTTTCTGAGTCCATGGCTCGTCCGTTCACCCACTTCGCGACTTTCGTCTCGGTAATCAGCAGGTCCAGCGTCGGAATGGGTTTCGGCAGGGGATTGCTCACCTGCATGTCGATCGGCAAGTAGACTCGCTCTTTCCCGGACTTCAGCAGCAGCGTGTAGAACTTGGGTGTGAGGGCCACTTTGATTCTTCCGGCGTCGTCGGTTCTGAACTTTCCGAACCGTTCCGGCGTTTGACCTCGCCCGGAGATGATCTCGACGTCCAATTCCGCGAGTGGCTCCTTCTTGGAACCACCCAACAAAGTAATCTCAACCACTTTGGCGCTCAGTGGCGCGTTTGCAGCGGGCTGGCCGGTATCCGAACGTCCCACCTGTATCTGGTTTCGCTGTTTTCTGGGGACTCGCACGCTTCCCCCGCCGGTGGCATGGTGAATCACGGTATTGGGCAGGGCGTCATCAAGCTGATCGAGTTCATCGTCTCTGAGGTTTGTCATCAGCAGACTGAGTTCATGAAGCTGGCTCAGATCCTTGAGGCCCATGAATCCGCCCGGCGATTGAAAGTTGGTTAACCACAACGTGCGAAGATCGGGCAGGGCTTTGAGCTGTTGAACTCCGCTGATCGTGACTGCGTTACCGCCATAGAGATCGACGCGATTCAGCGATTTGATCTCGGCTAGATGCTTCAAGGATTCATCAGTCAATGCAGCTACTCGCAAGGATGCGTGCTGCAGCTTTGCAAGTTTCTTCAAATGCTGGACGCCGGAGTCGGTTACGACCGCACTGTCGAGGTTGAGTCGCACCAAATCGGGGAGTTCAGCAATCCGTCGCAAGCCGACGTTCGTTATGCCAGTAAAGACGAGATTCAGTTCCTGCAGATCGCGGCAGGCAGCGATGCTAGCAGCGCAGGCATCGTCCACTTCAGTCCCGCCGAGGCTCAGCGTTTTGAGCTTCGGAAAGACCAGTGCGTCAGCGAGTGCCGCGTGACCGACCAAGTGCAGATGCTCAAGTTCCTGCAGGCCAGCCAGAGACTTCAGCCCCGTGAAGGTAAACCGCATCTGACCATACTGCTGCGTCGCCACGTAGCTGTTGAGACTGAGCGACTGCAGTTGCTTGAGCTTGCCGATCGAGACTAGGGCTGCGTTGGTCAGTCGTCCTTCCTGACTCAAGCTCAGGTGAGTGAGCTGCGGCAGTGATTCGAGCAATCTCGCCCCTGTGTCCGTTGTGCCGCACTCGCCGACGGACAATTCACGCAAGGACTTCAGACCGATGATCTGCTTGATGGCAGCGTCACCTAAGCCCGTTCCATCGTGAGTCAGGCTGTAGAGTGACAGCTTCCGCAAGGCCGCCATTTCTGAGAGATGGGCTAATCCGGCCGGTGTCAGATCTTTCGTGGTCTCAATCGACAGTTCACGCAATCCCGGCAGCGTCTTGATCTTCGCCAGCAGCTCGTCGTTCACGACGTCGCCAGCAGTGATCGATGTAACCTGATCATTACCGTCGAGCTGCGCCAGTAGCCCGCCACGTTGATAGATCGGTTGCAACCACTCGGGTAGACGCCGCGCGATTTCCTGCTGGTGAGCTTGCAACGTCGTAATGATCAGCTTGCCGTTCTGAACCTTTCGAAATGCTCCCTGGTGACGATGCCAGGGAATCAATCGATTCAACGCTTCACCCAGCGGTGCGTTCTTGATGGTCAAGGTCATCGGCGAATCAACGTCGAGATCGACTTCCTTCAGGGCTTGAGCATCCAACCGCAACTCGACTTGCGCAGCTTGAGCCACCAACTTCAAAGCATCCTTGAGTGGCATGGCATTGGCCATCAGCGAAACCTGGCGGGCCAGGATGTCCTCGTCTCCGGTTGTGGCACTTGCCGTGGCTGGTGGGACGCTACGAAGTTGCCACACAGCCGCGCCGTTCTTTGAATCTGTGAAGCTGACCGCGAACCAGCGCCCGTCATCCGAGAAGGAGCCGTCATGAGCTTCGGTCGGCAGTTCCGCAACGAGCTTCCCAGTCTTCACCGACCAGATCGGGACCACTTTGTCCGTGGCGACTCGAGCGAGGAACTGGCCATCTTTGGAGAACACGAATCCGGAGCGACCGTAGCGGAATGGCGCATCGAACTGATGGCTGAGTTCGCCGGATCTGACATCAAGCACCTTCACACTCAGCATGTCGCCCAGAGCGAGTTGACGGCCGTCAGGCGAAAACCGCAAGCACAGGACCTGACTGGCTCCAGATTCTACAACCATCGGATCGGGATGCACGCGGCCGCGACTCTCATTCGGCACGGCGCGGGCTAGTCTTCCGGTGTTGACTTCCCAAATGCACGTTCCCTTCCGTTGCCCACCCGTCGCCAGCCACTGACCATCGGGCGAGAGGGCGAGGGATTGTACCTGCACGGCGTCAGCATGCTTCACCGTTTGAAGGACCTTGCCTGACGCGACATCCCACACAATCGCATGAGCGTCGGCGTTGCCGAACCCGCCGAAGCCGGGAGTTCGGCCGCAAGCGACTCGCGACATGTCCGGCGTACAGGTCAGACCGCGAATGAAGCCGTGCTGCAGCTCTTCTGGCAGTTCCAGCCACTTCACGAGTTTGCCCGTTGCCGCGTCCCAGATGCCGATCTTTCCGTCCAACACAGCCAGCACACGCTGACGATCGGCCGATAGTTTGAGGTGCCCGTTGAGGAACATGTTGCCGTGCTTGTCGCTGATCAGCTTCACTTCTGTCTTGAGCTTCTTCTCGACCAAGTCCCATGTGCGAATGGCGACATCGTTTTCCGTCGAGACTGTCGTCAAGTGCTTCGCGTCGCGATCAAACCCGACGGCCATGACGTTCAGCCGATCGGGCAGCAGGTACGCTGGCTGAACGAGCTTCGCAGCAACTGGTTCGTCCGGCTCTTCGCGGGCTGATAGCACAGCGACAAATTTCTCGGCCTCCTCACGTGTGAAATTGCCGGAGATCATGATCTCTGAGCCAATCTCACTGCGGACGACCGGCGCCGCGATGATCGAGCCATCGACGATAATCGCCAACTGCCGATCCATATGAGCTTTGGTCAGCCGACGAAAAGTTGCGCCTGCGGCTTCATCCAGCTTGACGCGAATTGACCAGAGCGAATTCTGATCGGCCTCAGCGCTGCACTTGATAATGCGGTCCTGGCCGTCCAATACGAAGGCGGTGTCAGTGGTGTCTCCAAGCAATGCGCTCCGCGACTCTCCTCGAGTGCCCTCGATGGGCAGAATGACGCCGCCGTCTTTTGGCTTGGCAATAGGAACCCAGATGAATCCTCGATCCTTCGCCGCAGTCCGCCCCTCAGGCGTGTTGTCCGGATAGTGCCGCTGTGTCAGATCCTTCGGAACTCGTGGCTCAGCGTCTGAATCAGCAGGCTGCGCTGCCACGCGGAACTCCAGCGGGGGTAGCGAGGGCCTAGTCTTCGCTGCAGACGCTTCTTGAGTCCCTGCCTCGGGTGCTTTTTTATCCGCATCGTCGACCGTAGCAACCGCTTCACGCTGGCCATCGACTAAGGGATCATCGACCTCGAGATCCTTCGCCGATTCCTCAAGCTGCATTTGGGCTATGTCTGAGTCGGACATGGATGAGTCGAGGTTCGCGTTGTCTTTGGCGGCAAGCCCCCAGTTCGACAGCAACACGCACGCCGCACTTAACAGCATCAAACTTAAGAACGTCGCGGGCCAGCGGTTTCGCAGACGCGTTGCGCTACGATCAGGACTGGTGCCAACAATCCGGCGAATGCGAGACAGCAGCGAGCCATCATTCGCTCCTAACGCCAGGACTGAGGTTCGTCCGCGACGTTCTTCGATCGCCAGCAGAGCGCGACCATACTCGACTCGGTTGTCCAACGATTTCACGACGAGATCATCGCAGCAATGCTCACGCTCGATCCGAATCTGTCGAGACAACCACCACACGGCCGGGTGATAGAAGAACAGAGTTTCGACCAGTATTTGCAGTAGATTTACCACGAAGTCGTGCCGTCGCACGTGAGCCAGTTCATGGGCCAGGATGGCTTCCAATTGACCCGCGGGGATCTCGGTCAACAGAGACGCCGGTAGCAAGATCACGGGCTTGATGTAGCCCACGACAACAGGCACCTGAGCCAGGGTTGACTGCAGCACACGAACGATGCGCTGCAACCCAAGCCTCGAAGCTACCTCCTCTGCCGCCTTCAGGACTTCGTCCGGTACAGGTGACACGCCGACTCGCTTCAAACGCCAGAGCGTGTGCCATCCCCACAGCGGCCGCACGGAACACACCACAACGCCAGCACTCCAGGCTGCAACGATCCACGTCAGCCAGGGGCGCAGGAGTTTGGCGAGTTCTTGAGACCACGTGAGGCCAGCGTTCGCATCCTGCGGCGCAGTTGATGGGAATGAGGAAGTGACTTCTGTAATACCTGAGGCAGTATCAAGGTCAGACCCTTCGGGAAGTCCTTCGATGTCGCCGCGCAGGGAGTTTGACATCGTAGAAACTGCCTGCGCATCGGTAGGTGCTGACGTGGTTGTGCTGGGAAACGTTGTCGCGTTGAGATCAAGGTTTGGCGAAGTGGCGAGCGGCGGCAATAGCAGCCATGTTGCAACGGGAGCGCTGGTGGCTGTAGCCAAGGCTGCTACCAAGGCGACATATCGCAGCGACGCAGAACTGTACCGCATGACGCGCGCAATCCCTGCTGCAAGCAGCGCCACCGCTGCGAACTGCCAGAGCGAATGCACCAGCACCCAACCGAGTTGCTCAACGAATTCGTTCATCGGGACTTCTCCTCGGAATCACTCGGCTTCCAGCAGAATTCCAATTGTGGCGCGAGCCTGCATGCTGCACGCCGTAATCAGTTTTTACGTCGCGGGTGTTACATTGGTGACGGAGATTGTCATCCTGATTTGCCGTCCAGTTCATCGAGCAGCTTGCGGGCCTCTTCGATTTCCGCCTTCGACGCTCTGCTGCCCGCGAGAGCCTGTAGAACAAGACTCATGGCCGAGCCGTCGTAAAATTTCTCGATCAATTCATTGAGAAACTTCTTCGCCGCGCGATCGCGTGTGATGGCCGCGCGGTAGACATGGGGCGTCGCGGACTCATCGCGTTTCACGAGGCCTTTGGTCAGCATGACCGACAGCATTTTGACTGTCGTTGAATAGTTCGTGCCTTTGGCTTCGTTCAGCCGCGTGTGAATGTCACGCACGACACTGGGGCCTAGCTCCCACAGGATTCGCAGTATCTCCAACTCGACTGCCGTTGGCTGAGAAGATCCCAACTCCCGCATGACCTGCCTCCCGGAATGACTCGCAACGGATCGATTCCATACCACACCGCCTAGCGAAAGGTTTCGCCAGAAGCGAATGTAGCGAAACCTTTCGCTACGACAAGTGGAAAGTTTGAAGCAGTCCTTCAGTCGCAAACTGCCAACAACTTATTGGGGTGCGGCGACTGCCTGGTGCACGGCGGGAACCTGCACGATCCGGAAGCCGACGCGCGATCCCCGAAACACGGGTGCGTAGTCATGCCGGTCGGCGGAACGGCAGTCGCGAGCAGCGCTGCTCCAGCTTCCACCACGCAGGACTCGAGTCGCAGATTTGTTCATGCCAGTTGGATCGACATGCGAAGCCGTGAGGTCGTAGGGACCATACCAGTCGTGGCACCACTCCAGAATGTTGCCGTGCATGTCGAACAGACCTCGGCAGTTGGGACGCAGGCCAGCACCAATGCGTGTCTTGTTCGCGCTGACATCGAGATAGGTTGCGTATTTCACCATCAGCGATTTGTCGCTCCCAAAGCCGTACAGCGAACGCATACCAGCGCGACTGGCGTATTCCCACTCGGCCTCTGTCGGCAAGCGATAGCCCGTACGTTGCAGATCCGTCGGCCAGTTCTCCGGGTCGGTGTTTGATGCTACGCCGGGGGCTCGCTCAATCGTGGCAGGATCAGCGTAGCACTGATCTGCTTCCGGGCGTCCGCCCGCTTGAGTCAGCCAGCGGCAATACTTGAGTGCACCGTACCAGCTCGCCGAGTTCATCGGATGAGCTGACGTCGGACTTTGCTCTGCGGCGACGGTGATGCCCGTTGGCGCATGAGCATTGAAGTGTAGCCATTGCGCGAGCGTGATCTCCCGATCGCAGAATGCGATCGGACGAGTTAGCCGAACGTGGTGTGGAGCCTCATCCTGCGACCGCTCTTTCTCGGACACCGGCGAACCCATATCGAACTCGCCGGGTTGAAAAACGACGAATGTGAAGCAGTCCACAAAGGGCTGGCCGTCAGCTGTCCCACGCACAACGTCGACGTACCAATCGCGTCGCCCAGTCGGGTCGTATGCGAGCGGCGTTTGGTCAACTTGAGTCACTACTTCTGTCTGGCTCCAGGATCTGAGTAACCAGCCCACGGCGCTATGAATTCCCGACTGGGGATCATGGCGATACCAGTCTTCCAGCAGCGTCAGCACCTTCTTGCGGCGATCGGCGGGAATATCGGTCAGTTGAAACTCGCCCAGTGCAATCAGCAGTCCGAGTCGGATCGTGTAGAGTGGCCCCGTCGCGGATGCTTCAGCTTGCTCAAGAGCATCAAGCAGTTCGGACGTCGTGACTCCACGCGTGCTTTGGCTGTGAGCGAACTGCGTCATCGCCTCAGGATCATCACGCACTCGGAGCGCATCGAAGGCGTGTCGTGCATCCTTAAGCCGTACCAAGGCAACCGCAGCACCTGCCCGCTGCTTGCCGAGCGCCACGCGTTCAAACTCAGACAGTGTTGAATTGGGTTCTCGTGCGACAATGTCCTGGAAGATTGGCAGCACGGCGTCCCGCTGGCTTTCGGCGAGCGGAAAGAGAATCTCGAACTGAGCGGGATCTGCCTCGGCTAATAGTCTGGCGATGCGAGGGGCGTCACTCTTGACGAACTCCGCCAAGGCTGATGCGGCGGCACTGCGTTCCGTTTCGCGCAGGCCAAGGTCTCGAAAGCGAGCTTCCAGATCGGGAGTGAGCTTTGTCGCTAATGGTTGCAGGGCACTGAGGAGCACCGATTGATGAATCGGATTTTCTGCTGTGAGACGCTCTGCCAGAAAATGAATATCAGCGTCCGCCCATTCGCCCTGCTGATCCCAACTGGCCAACGCCATTCCCGCTTTCAGGCGAGCACGCTGCGAGGTGGACGATACCGCGCTGGAATCGCCGCTCGGACCGCGAAACACTGGCCAAAGTTGAGGAACCAGCCGTGCGATTCGCTCGCTGGACTTGGCCAATCGATCTCGGATGATCGGAAACTCGTCGTAGGACGAATCGAGCATGCGTTCGACAAGGAACGCCGTCTGAGAGTCATCGACATCGAGCAGAGCGAGACTTGCCCGCAGTTGGGCGACGTTCGAAGCGTCGAGCTCCTCTCTGGTCGTGAAGTATTCGCGGAGCAACGGATCTGCCCAACGGCGATAACCGGGTAGGTCCTCATCCAGCAGTCTTGGAAGCTCAGTCGGCACCGCAGAGGCAATCTGCTGCACCAGACGTCGTCCCTGAGAGCGTCCGTTCGTGTCCCAGGCGATGACACTCAAGGACGTTACAGCCAGTAGCAGCAAAGCCAACAGGCTCCCGTACCAGTGTCGAGCGGCTCTCAGGAGTTGACGCTGCTCGGGCGATCGATGTGACCGCGGCACGCCGAGTTGAATTGCGGTGTACTCAGCGATCGACGGATAGAAGCGTCGTTCTTTCGTACGCAGCCACTGAGTTGTTCGTTCGGCCAGCGCCAGCTCCGCGCGTCCTCGCCATGTTTCACGCTGCTTGCGAGTCAGCCAGTCGCGGAT
>CAYLTY010000053.1:22241-25011 GCA_964386705.1 uncultured Planctomycetaceae bacterium | reverse complement strand
TTGCGCAATGTGCCGCGAGGCTGCTCACGCTTGGCGGCGGTCAGCCAGTCGCGGATCGACGGCACAAGATAGTCGTGAGCCAACTGGTACGAAGTTGTTTCAGTCTGAGCTGTGGCGGTTGAAGCATCTCCGTCTTCAGCGACCGGAGTAATGATGCGTAGTTCGCGATCCAGGATCTCAAGCAGGCGCTGAAAGCGCTGCTCATCTTCAAGATCAGACGCGACTCGCAAATCGTTGCGCGTGCGGCGCTGTCCTTTGATGTCAGTACCCACATTCGGCAGCAACGCTTTCAGGACGCCGCGCACCGGCTTCTCAAGGTGTCGCAGTTCGGGATGTCGAGCTTGACTCCCGAATGTTTCCTCGAGGAAGGCAACGCCGACACCGGCTGCGCCACCAACTTCGCGCAGCGTTGCAGGGGTCCATTCGCGTTCTCGCAGCATGTCCGCGAAGAGGCTGAGTCGCACGCAGATCACACGACGATCCTCTGACATTCCGGTGACTGCGTCGTCCAGAAAATGCTCTTGAGCGGCTGATAACTTCACGTTCAAAGCTGGCAGTCGTCCATAAGCAGCTCCAAAGGCATGCAGCACTCGTCGCGCGTGCGACAGGTCAAACAAGTCCACCAGCCGCGAGTTCACGCCGTCAATCAGCGGGATTTCGAGCTCGTGAAACAGCCGCGACGTTGGCACCCAGAAGTCCTCGCGGATCAGCAGCAAGAACTGGATGTTCTCACCATCCGCCTGCCGCAAGGCCCGCACGAGTTCGGTCGCTCGCATCTCAGAGCGATTCACGTGCAGCCACTGCTCGAACTGGTCAATGACAATCAGCAGCTTGCGACGTTTTCTGAGCAGCGGATCGCGGCGCAGCGTCTTCAGAAATTCATTCAGTGGCACTTCGGTCTGATTGCTTCCGCGTGCTCCGTCAACGGACTCCGCGTTCGCTTGCGCGAACGTCCCCGGGCATTCGCGACTCACCAGTTGCCGAATGCGGTCTTCCGTTCCAGACGGTGTTGCTTCCAGATAGACCGCCATTACCGACGGCGACAGTCTCGGAATCAGGCCGGCTTTGACGAGGCTGCTCTTACCGCATCCCGATGGGCCGTACATCAACCCGACGCTGAAAGTTTCGTCACGCCGAGTCTGTTCGATTTGCCGCTTCCATTCGGAAATCGACATCGGCAGGCCGTGCTTGTCGCGAGTTCCTGGCAGCAGATGCAGGAAGTAATCGGCGTCGTCTTTGTCGAACGAACGCAGCCCTTTCGGCTCGATCTGGGCGAGGGCCGTATCCGAGTCAGCAACGGTCGGTCGAGAAGTTGTGCTCGCGGCCGCTGATTGACTGCCGGTCGACTGCGTCGCCACCGGAATTCCAGGTAACGTTGAATGCCCGGACGCGGGGTTGGTATGCGTAGCCCAACTGGCGCTCACCGCCGAGTTCATTGAGCCGCCGGTCAGCGTTGGCAGTTCTTGCGGCCAACTCTGATTTGCGTCAGCGCTGGCGGGTTGTGCCCGCAACGCGATCGCGACTTCGCGTAGCTCTACCGCCATCTCGCCCGCATGCCGATACCGTTCATCCTGCCGCTTGCGGAGAGCTCGCTGGCAAATGTGATCGAGTTCATCCGGCAGCGAGGGGTTTTCGAGCTGCAGAGAGCGAGGCGGAGTCTCGAGGATCAGCCGCTTAAGCTGTTCAGAGTTGCGATGATCTGCAAACGGAGGCTTACCGCACAGCATCTCATAGAGCGTCGCACCGAGGCTGTAGATGTCCGTGCGATACGTGACGAGGTGCGGTTCGCCATCCGCCTGCTCGGGCGAGTAGTACAACGGCGTGCCCGCCGCGGTATCGTCACGCCGCAGCATTTCAGACTCGGTCACCGCGAGGCCGAAGTCCGCGAGGTAAGGCTCACCCCGCGAATCCAGCATGATGTTGGCGGGCTTGATGTCGCGGTGAATCAGCTTCTTGCGGTGAGCGACATACAGGGCATCGGCGAGCTTTGCCATGATGATTGCGGCGCTCAGTGGATCAAACGGCCCGGACTTCAACTGATCGCGCAGTGTGCCACCGTCGATGTAAGCGTAAACGAGATACCAGTCATCCGGTTGATTGTCTGGCAGATGAAAGTCGAGCAGGCGAACAATGTGTGGATGCTCAAGGTTCCGAACCGCTTCGGCTTCTTGTTGCAGAGTTTGCTGAATCCGCCTGACAACTTCGGGATGCGTCCCGGGCTTGAACTCAGCGATCTTCACGGCCGCCAGTTGCCCGGCATCATCAACGCCGAGGTAGACAGCACCAAAAGAACCCTTCCCGAGTTTCTTTTGAATACGAAACCGGCCAATGCGCTCGGGTAATTGGCCACTCAGCACCGCTGGATGAACCGCTGGCTTTGAGATCGCCGAGGCATCTTCGATACGCGTTTCACCAGATTGAACCGATTCTGCGTCTGCGCCTTTTTGAATCGGTTCATTGGCCGTTGCCTGAGGCTCAAGTTCCTGATCGGGGTTGCTCATCCGCTACAGATCCGCCACCGGTGTTGAAACAAGTCCTTGGCCCGCATACGGGCAATGAACTCGCCCGTATCATGTTCTCGTTTCATACCGAGTCTCGCGGTCGATCACCACTCGCCGCCCTGATCTTAACTTGGTCTTCAAGAGCGAAGTTTCACACGTTGTGGAGCATTTACAAAGAGCGGCACTGTTCGATCCTGAAGAGCCACTCTACGCCTACTCGCTGGCTTACTCGCTGGCTTACTCGCTGGCTTACTCGCTGGCTTACTCGC
>CAYLTY010000053.1:0-22141 GCA_964386705.1 uncultured Planctomycetaceae bacterium | reverse complement strand
TACTCGCTGGCTTACTCGCTGGCTTACTCGCTGGCTTACTCGCTGGCTTACTCGCAATATCGCGCGGGACGTGTCGATGATGCCAAGCAGACACTCCAGCGAGCGAAGGCACCGGAGGAACAACGCCCGATTCTGAAATGGGCGCAGCAGATGGAGCACTATCAGGGACCATCGCGTGCGTGGCTCGATCGTGGCCGCCGTAACTGACGGCTCATTTCAGTTGCGCAGGGCGGACAATCCTGTCCGTCTTTTGCTCGGCGGACAGGATTGTCCGCCCTACTTGTCATGCCAGATCAGATGGCCGCCGCAGTTGCTTGAAGCTCAGCAGCTGCGGCGGCTTCGGGAACTTCTCGGGGCCGTAAGCGACCGATGTCTTGCCCTGCATATCAATTCGCACGATCTTCGTGACCTCCGTCACATACAACGCATCATGAAAGAACATGATGCCTTTGGGATCGTCCAGACCTCCCGCAAACGTGCTGGCCTTGCCGTCGCGAATGACAGTGATCTTGCCGTCGCCCTTGACTCCCGCCTCACCAATCTCGGTCACATCACATACGGCGAACCCTGCTGGCCGTAACACACGGACTCGGGATTCTTCATCCCGGACAGAGTGGTCTGCGGGGTAGCAGCAGCGAACGCGACTGACGTCATGCAGAGCGCGCTCAGCACGCCTGACACCAGAATCCTCATTACGACTCCTTAACCAATGGGATCGATGCTCATCGCTGGGTCCGGCACGCCAGACGATCAAACATTTACCAGAATGATGAGGCTTCGCAGTTCGGGCATCAAGCGCCAGCCAAATGAAAGCGGCGCCGGCTCTAAAGCTCTCTGTGTGTGGTTCGCAGGTTCATTGACCGCGACGCCACTGAAACAACTCGGAGCCCATCTTCATCACGTAGAGCGTATCGTGACGCGCGTCGTATTCGACCCACGACAAGGTTCCCGCTCCCTTCATCCCCGCCGGCAAAGCGATCGCCGGTCGCCAGTTTACTCCGCCGTCTGTGGATTCGCGGATGCCGCCCTGAGTCAGCACGAAGAGGTGTTGAGCGTTCTTGCCGAACACTGGACCGCAAATGCCATCTTTGACGACGGACAATTTCTTCCAAGACTGTCCCTTGTCAGTGGAAGCGATCAGACCGTCGGTGACGAGCCAATACACCGTTCCCGAATGGAACCGGGGCAACGCACGGGCCACATCGTCGCCAACGCGTTCAAAGGTCTTACCTGTGTCAGTCGTACGCAGCAGGCCGGGCTTCGGGTTTGATTTCGACTTCGCCTCAGAAACAACAGCCGTCTGGCCGTCAAAGATCCAGGCTGGTCCGTAGCCTTTGCCGATTTCATCAAACGTCTTGCCGCCGTCACGAGAGACGAGCAGCAAACCATCAGCCTCGTGCTTGAGCGTCAGAATGAAGCCCAGTTGCGGATCGCTCCAATCGACGGCACACCAATCCACGTGAGTCGACTTCGGAGACAACGCTGTCCATGTTTCACCGGTGTCGTTGCTGGTGATCAGCGGCGAGCCATACACCAGCGCCGATACCAGTCGTTTGTGCCCAATCGGATCGATCATCAGGCAGGCTGGCGTTTCCGTGCGTCCCTTCAGCTCCACCGATCCCATTCGATGCCAGGTCTTGCATTGATCCTGCGACCGAAACAGACCGCGATCACTCAAGTTGATAATCACATCGCTGCTTGGCGAGTGCACGACGACACCACACAACCCGCCGAAGCCGGTCTTCTCCGCCTTCAGCAGATCTGTGGTCACGGGTACCCACTCTTGTGCAGAAGCAGTTAGAGAGAGAACAAGAGTCAGCCCGATCGAGAACGCAAGCCGAAAGAGCATGGTGGCATCCATTGAAGATTTAGAGGAATCAAGGCACGCAGCGAAGGTATTAGTATCTGAGGTGTGTCAGTTGGCTGCGACGCAGAACACATTGCGGGTGCCCACGAGAAACAGTTTTCCGTTCGCGACCGCAGGCGAGGCGTGGTTGGGATCAGCCAAGTCATTGATACTCAAAACGTCGAACTTGTCGCCCGACTGCAAGACATAGCTGACACCCGCAGTCGCGAAGAACAACCGACCGGAAGAATCGGCGATCGGACTGGCCCACGTGCTCGTCAACTTATCGAGACGCTGTGCGTAGACAAGCTCCCCGCTCTCCGCTTTCCAGCACTTCAGAACATTCGGCGAGTGCAGTCGATAGACTCGCTGCCCGATGATAATCGGCGAGCCAATCCCTTCCGGAACCTGATTGATACGCCACCTGATGTGAGTCTTGGTGACATCACCAGAACCCGTGGGATCAATCGCAATCCCCGGCCCGCCTCGACCGTTATCGCAGTACACAATGCCTGCACCGAAGGCGATGGACGCTGCTTCGCCACCGCCGCGACACCACCAGAGGAGTTCGCCATTCAGCGGATTGAACGACTGGATGCCGCGGTCGGATTCACCGCCGCCTGAGGCCGCGATCACCAACTGAGGCTTCCCATCAATATCAATTCTCACGGGCGTGCTGTGAGCAAACCCCGTCTGCGGAAGCGGTGTCGCCCAGCGAACCGCTCCGCTGGCCTTTTCATAAGCAATCAGCTTTGAGTCCTTCTTGTTGGACATTGCGCAGAGCATCAGCACCGTATCGTTGAACAAGACCGGACTGCTGCCGAGCGTCACATCGAACGAGTGCGGCACGATGTCGTGACGCCAGGCGATCTTTCCGTCCATGTTGAGGGAAGCGATCACAGAAGACCCAAACGCCACATACACGCGTTCGCCATCCGTAGCAGGAGTCGGTGCCGCATACCCACCGCCTGGTCCACTTCGGAAGTCATTCCGCAGCCAGGGTCCTGGCTCTACGACCGTATCCCACAACAATTTGCCCTCATTCACGTCGTAACACAGCACGTGGTGGTCAGGGATGACAGTCTTGCGATCTGTTACCGACTCCGCCCAGCGAACCGTGCAAACAAACAATCGCCCGCCCGACGCAACCGGACTCGCCAATCCTTCTCCGACTAAAGGCGACTTCCACAACACGTTCTCATGATCCGCGCCGCCCCATTTGACGGGCAGATTCGTCTCCGTCGAGTGCCCTAACCCGGTCGGCCCTCGAAACTGCGGCCAGTCCTCGGCTCGTGCTGCGTCATGTACGTCCAATGTCTGGCCGAGGGCTATCCACAGCACGGTCCCAGCCAACTGCTTCAAGAATGGGGATGCCATCTGAGATTCTCCTGGGAGCGCGCACCAGCGGAATGATGAAGCGTCGAATGAATGTCCGCGAGAACGCCCATTCAAAACTCACCGAGGTGGAAGTCGTAGGTTCATCGCCGCGAGAGATCAAATCGGGCGACCCCAGCGACTGGTGTCCAAATGGCAGCCGTAGTCCGATTATGGTCAAATGCACCGATGAGCTGTCATGCTTAGGCTGGTTCATCATCTCTGTTTCTGGCTTCGTCAATCATTCATCAGCACTGCGAAGGGCCTCGGTGATGCGAATGCTGCGATTGCTTGGCTTGTGGCTGATTTTGTGTGTAGCGACTGGTTCCACGTGGGCTGCAGATCGATTGCCCGTCCCCAACGACGCCGATCAGAAGACGGCTCTGGCAACGGTCAAGGAAGTTTTTCGCGACGAACTGGCATCAGCCAAGACGGCGGCGGATCAGGTCGATCTCGCCAAACGCATGTTGGACAGTCTGGAAGAGAAGCCGGAAGCCGCGACTGCGAACTTTGTGCTCCTGACTCAGTGTCAAACGCTGGCGATGAAGGCGCTTAACATCGAGCTGACCTATACGGTGATCGACGAACTCGCGAAGCGTTACGACGTGGATGCTCTCGCTCTGAGAACATCGGCCTTGCGCGACATGGGCAAAGGGCCTACGGAGATCAAGCTGCACACAAGTCTCACGCAATCAGCTCTCTTGCTGGTTAATGACAGCATTGAGCAAGAGCGATTCGATGCGGCTATGACTGCTGTGGATCTTGCCAACACTCTGGCGATTCGTACGAAGAATCTTGATCTACGAAAGCAGGTGACTGCTCGCAAGGCTGAAGTGGTGGAGTTCCAAAAACTGAGCGACGCGTATGTCAAAGCCAAGGCAGTACTCACTAAGACACCGCAGAACCCAGCGGCCAACGACGCAGCCGGACGCTACCTCATTGCGGTGAAGTCAGACTGGGATCAAGGATTGAAGCACTTGATCCTTAGCTCAGATTCCACACTGCAGCGGGCAGCTAAACGCGATGACGATGCGATCGACTCGTCGAAGCTGCCAACAGCCGACGAAGCGATGGCGCTCGGCGATAGCTGGTGGGATGTTGCCAACAAGCAAACGTCTGCACCTGTGAAAGCCGCGATCAAGCTGCGAGCCGGTCAGTGGTACGGTTCCATTCTCAAGAACCTCGAAGGTTTAACCAAAGCCAAAGTCGACCAACGGCTGACCGAAAGCCGCTGGCTCGACGATCCCAAACTTGAAAAACGCATGCCGCGCAATCGAGTGTGGGATAAGTTGCAAACTCAGTTCGTCGAGGCTGAAGGGTGGTTGCAGGGCGACTTTGCCATCTGCCAAGCGGCGTCGTTTGAGAATGGCTTGGAATTCAGCAAGGCCCTTTCAACAAGAGGTTTTCGCCCTGTCCGCTTCCGTCCGTACCCGACGGCCAAAGGAATGAACGTGGCGTGTATCTGGCACAAGGAAGCGATTGAGTCACAGTTCTCCTACGGGCCTGAGTCAAAAATTCGAGAAGAAGAAGCTGAACTCCGTCGTCTCGGATTCTTTCCGAGCGACGTGGCCGGGTACCTCAACGAGGCTGGCGGCGAGGAATTCTGCGTGACCTGGACCAAGACGAAGCCCGAAAAGGTCACCGAAGTGATCTTGATGCTGGCTCACCCCACTGGCATGCCGATGGAGCCGCGACTGGGAAGCGGTCTGCCGGTGGCGGTTCATCATTCCTGGAATGCCAAAGGCCAAGTCGTTGATCATCAGATTCGCTGGTTGCCGGGAGCTCCGCATGGCCATATGTGGACGACCAGAACCGCGGTCAGGGCAGGCTTGGACAGAGACCGAGGACTCTGCACTGACATCAGCGTGTCCTCGCGCAGGGGCGAGTCCGACATCAACAAGACTTTTTGGGGTGCCGTAGTCCGTCCTCTTCCTCAGCTAAGGGTTCAGGAAGTCTATGAGCCGGAGTTTGCTGAGACTCGCAAGGAGTGGGCGAAACTCACAGCTGACGGAATGAAGCCCGTTGCGATCGGCGCGACACGGCTTGAAGACGGTTCCATCGTTTCGTCGACGATCTGGCACGGACCGGCGAAGTAGTCCGACAGTTCCTACTGATCCTCATCCTCGTACTCGAGTTCGGCTCGGACGGTGGCGTTGCCGTGATCGTCGAGGTCGACGTGCAGAATGTTGGGATGGCAGCAGATGGGGCAGTCTTCGACGTACTCCTGGTGGTGACCCGCTGAGAAATCAATCGGGATCACGATCTCTTCACCACAGGCTTCACAGATGTAGGTGGCTTCATCTCGAATCATAATGAGGGTCTCGATCATCGGACCACGACGGTTGAAATCTCGACCAGACGCTTGGTAAGCGCGCAGCCAAGCAGCCTCCGCTGGGTATTATCCTCAGCAGGGCAGGGCGGGTGCAAATGCAGGACGGAGAGTTTAACTCGTGCTCTTCAAGAACATGGCCAAATAAGCGATTTCCTGCACCGTGTTGTCGAACCCTGGGCTGCAGGATCGAGACTTCGCCGATGGGTGGCTTAGTCCAACTGACTTCGACCAGGCAGCGAACTTAAGTTCTTATCTTTAGGGATGAAATAAGGCAGAGGCAGGCTGGCCAAGCGGTGTGTCAGCATGTTGACGCTAGATTCCCGAGCTTTCTCGGTCGAGCTGTCACCACGTACGATCAGGAACCTTGGGTCGATACTGATCTCATGATTCCAAACCTCGCGTTTCCCATCCTTGAGTGAAAGCTTCAACGCCACTTGCGTCGCCTGGACACTTCGCCCGGTCGCAGTTCCCGGATTGAGGATTGAGCCGCCAGTGCGTTCCTCAAGTTTCCTGCCGGCAGCCTCTGAATAGGAGATTTCAAGCGCCAGTGGTTGTCCCTCGGCGAGCGTGATCTTGTCTGCAGCCAGACGTTTGGCAATTGCCTCACCAATCTTTTTGGTCGTCTCGTCGTCTGTGGCTGCCTGCTGCGATTTGCCAACTGCGAACTTCAGTGAAATCTCCTGCCCCGGTCTCAAGATCGCGTCCGTTGACTGCGCCATCGCCTCGAGACTCGCTCGAATCTTGGCGGTGGGGAACGGCGCAAATTTCAATTCACGAGCGCGTCCCTTCACAGACGCGTGCAGCAAGCCATTGGGAACGACGTGTCGCGATATGGATGCTTGAGCTCCTGCCGCTCGTTCAAACTCCCAGACAAGACGTCCCGACGCACGGTCGACAAGTTTCTCACCTTCGATCAGCCAGCCGGAACCGTCGGCGAGCCATTCCAGCTTGGGACCACGATAGGAGCTGACTCCTGCGAGGCTGCCTGGAAACGGCAGTTCAGTTTGTTCGCCGGTGGCGGCGTCTGTGACCACAATCAAACTTTCCTGCCCAGCATCAAGCAGAGCCGCAATCGCCGAACCGTCTGGCGAGTAAGCCAGTTCCTTTAGCGTGAACATAGAGACTGCAGCTCGACGGGGCAGTTTGATTTTGGCAACCGGTTCGGCCGACTGTAGATCGAACACAAACACCACGTTGTCGCCGTCGCTGACGCACAAGTACTTACCAGTCGGAGAAAGCGCGAAACCCTTGTCGTTGATGCTCGAAGAGTCAATGGCGACATTGAGCGTTGCGGCACCCGAAGCCACGTCCCAAACGCGGATTCGCTTCACAAACTCTGCTCGCGGCGCAGCGGCGCCTCCAATAATCGCGGGCGTAATTACTGCCTGGCCGGGAGTTGCTTGACCACCCGAGGCGCCGAAGGTGTAAACCACGAGCCGTGAGTCATCCGCGAAATCGAAATAGGGAGCAAAGATTGGCAGCTCATCAACCTGCAGGGTTTTGACCAGCTGGCCGGTCTCAAACGACCAGATTTCAATTTTGGGCGCGACATTTAAGGCCACGACCTTGCAGGCCACCAGCTTTCCATCGGGGCTGACTTTGGGATCTGTCCGACCGTTCCAGTTGCCTTCAATGAGTCCGGTTTTTTTACCGCTGACTAGATTCCAAACTTCTGTATCTCCAGCTCGAGAATTGCCGAACCCCACTGCTACAAACGGACTCGACGTCTGGGGGAAAACCAGTTGCGCATCGGACTGTTCAGGCAAGCGAATGGTTGTCTTGATGGGGTTCGGCCAGTCGATAGACGCGGTTGGCGGATCTGCTTTGGCGTTCCAGCGGGCGCCGACAGATGTATTCGCAGCAGGCAGCCCGTTAGCAGTCGATGAAGCTGCATTTGTCGCCGTTGCCGTGACATTCGGATTGGCGGGAGTTGCAGACGGAGTTGACGCTGTCACGGTCGTCGTTGTGGCGACGTTGTTGGCAGGCGCCGGCGACGTCACTGAAGCTTGAGTATCCGGCGCCGCGGTTGTCGTTGCATTCGCGGCTTGACCGCCAGCAGGAGTCGTCGCTTCGGTTGCGGCCGCTGGTGTGGATCCACTGGCTACATTGGCCGCTGCCACAGCCGGATTTGCCGCATCGTTCGGAGTTGGACCTGCATCCGGCTTGCCTCGGAACAGGAAGAAGCCGCCCAGTGCGACAACCAGCACTCCCCCAGCGGCGAGGCCAACGAGCAGCGCCGGATTTGCCGATTGCTTCTTGGGAGCTTGTCTCCCGCGGCCTGACCGTCGTTGACGTCCTGATGCATCGCCCTTGCGCGAGTCATCTCCGTCTTCGGAAGGAACCCGTATCTGCTCGCCGCATTCTTTGCAGCGGAGCGTCTTGCCAGCCTTATCGTCGCCAACTCGAAACGAAGCGAAACAACTGCCGCACTCCACTTTGATCGCCATGAGCGCATTCCTGAGAGGTGTCGCGTAGTGAATTGGCTAGCAGAACGATGCGATTGTGCGGATTCTCATCATAAATTCAATGACGGATCTGCGGGACATCAGCACTCGCCAAGCCGACTCACTTGAGCCACCGGAACGAGGCTGACGCTATTCCCGTCTGGTTAACGCCGTTGATCGGCAGTGGACCTATTTTGTGCTCTTCAGGAATGTGATCAGGTCCGCCATTTCCTGCACGCTGAGTTGCTTGTCGAGACCGGCTGGCATGATCGAGACCGTGCCGGGACGTTGTTCTTCGATGTCGGACCGATTGACACGAGCTTCCTGATTGAGCCCTGTAGCCAGTGTGATTTCAGTCGCCGTTTCGCTACGGACGAGCCCGTTATAGACCTTGCCGTCTTGAGTGATGATCGTCACGGGTTCATAGCTGCGAACAAAGCTGAGGCTCGGGTAGAGAATCGATTCCAGCAGATCACGTTCGGTGCGGATGCCCCCGATCTTGCTCAAATCGGGGCCGACGTTGCCTCCGAGATACGCGAGCTTGTGGCAGGCAATACAGCTCGCCTTCTGGCTGTTGAAGACCGCCAGGCCGCGACGCACGTCACCCTTCGCCATCTGTGGCAGCAGCTCTTCGATGCGAGCTTTCTGAGTCCCGGCGTCGACATTGACGAGCGAGTTCAACTCATCAACTCCCTTCTGGACTGCCGGCCTGTACTTCGCGAGTTTCTGCTTCACAACATCCATGCGCAGTGACGCGAGGGATCTTGCCTGTTTCAGGGATGCGATCAACTTCAGCCCCACAGCTTCGTCCGCGCTGCGTTCGTACGGCCCGAGCAGCCGGTCAAGTTCAATAGGACCACTCTCCTGAATGACTCCCGTAAGGGCGTCCAATTGAGAGCCCGACAATTTCGCCACCGCGATGATGTCGGCTGCAGCGGCACGATCGGCAATACCGTCCGTCGGCTTCAGATGGCTGGTGACGAACGCAAACTGGGCGTCATCGAGTGCAGGCAAGGCACTGGCGATGGTGGCCATCGCAGCCAGTCTGACGGCCGGCTCGTTCGCAGTGTTGTTCGAGACTGCCAGCAGCGACGCGTGATAGTCGGCATGCGGTTGCTTGGTGGCTGGCAATCTGCGGGCTGTAACAACGGCTGACTTCCGTAGCTCATCGTCGGAGCTGATGAGATTGGTGAGTGATTCCGCCCAGAGCGGTGAAAGCTCCTTGGGCTTTGACCGACCGATCGCACGCAGCACCAGTTCCCTCGCCGGATTCGTGAGCGAACGGTTCACTACGCTCTTTGCCAGCAGTTCCTGAATCGTCGGATGCAGTGCGAACTGCGTCAGTTGCTCTTCCAGTAACTCGGCCTCGGTGGGCGAAGCTGCGCCAGCGCTCCCGGTAGTCGATTTGCTGACAGTTGGGTCGCGATCCACCTTCGAAAGCTGCTGTTCAAAGAATCCAGCGAGCGCTCCACCCCACTCAGGGTGATGACCAACAATCCAGCGTGCAGTGTCCTTCAGGGCCACGTCAGTCGATGTGAGTAGCGGCGTCACTTGCTCAGCCTTTAAGCCGGCGTCCGCTAGTTGGTCGGCGGCAATTAAAGCGACGCGACGCACGTTTGAGTTATCGCTCGTCAAACCTTCGGTAATCGCTTTCACATCGCCGATCTCGACGAGTGCATACGAGTAAGCATGTTGCTCAGCGCGGTCAGGACCACGTTCCGCGGCATGCAGAATCGCGCGACTGATGGCGTACTTCGACTCCACACCCATCCGGCCGATCGCTTCTGCCGCTAGACGTCGAGTGGTTGACGAGTTCGCTTCCAGCAGTTTGCCCACCAGGCACAATGCAGTCTTGTCACGTTCAGCGCTTACGATGTGCAGCGCAGCCTGCTGAATCGTCGGGTGTGCGTCCTTACTGAGATGACCACGCACATAGGGTAAGGCGTCGCGACCGGCGACTCGGTAGGCACTCCACAGCATGTCGCGGACGGATGGAGCGAACACACCAACCGATTGCTGCGCGAGCGGCGGAAAGTGCATCGTGATGTGACATTGATCCTTCGGCGCCTGCTTCAGATTGGGATCGGCCGCGAACTCCAGTTGAGTGCGACGGTCACGAGCCTTCTGTGAGACAATCGGCCGCTTGTCGGCGATCAGTCGCTGCAATGCCCCACGGTCGAGCTTGTCTTCTTCAAGATCGTTCAGCTTCGACCAGTCGATCTTCAGGCCGCGCGGATCATCAGTTTTCGGCGCGTCGATCCGGCGTACCCGATAGATCGCGCCGAGGATATCCGGCTTGTGCAACTGCGACGTCGGACAGCAGAGTTTGTACCAGCCGCCAGTGTCGACAATCAGCAGGCTGCCGTCCGCGTCTTCAAACACATCGGTCGGATGGAAATCGATGTTGTTCGAGACCACGAAGTCTGAGTCCGCAGATTCGTATCCCGCCCCCTTCGTCGTCAGGACGTGCCGCGAGACTTTGTGCTTGTTGAACTGGCATGTGAAGAGGTTGTCGCGGAAGCCAGCTCCCAACACTTCGTTGTCGTAGCGCGTCAGGCCGCACGGTGCGGCGGCTCCCATGTGAGACAGGATCGGCATCAACTCGCCGGTGCGGACATGGCCATCGAGGACGTTGTGTTCTTTGCCGAAGACGCCGCCATAGATGGCGTGAATCAGGCCGTCTCGTTCTCCCGCTTTGCCGCTCCCCGGATGTACCAGGAATGTGTTCGACACGATGCGATCGCCATTCGGCATAAAGGCGATGTCCACCGGATTATCCATGCCGCCGGTCATGACAACGTCGAGGCCGCTGCCATCGGGTCGCGCACGAAATACATGTGAGGCCTTCGTCTTGAAGGGCTTGCCGTTGATAGTGTGGTTCTGCTCGGCAAAGGCTCCCTTGCACCAGTAGATCCACCCGTCTGGTCCCAGGAACGGACCGTGCAGATCGTTTGCGCAGCCGGTCAGCGTTTCGCCTTTGAACCACTCTTCCCGCTTGTCAGCGACGCCGTCGTTGTCGGTATCTGTGAGCTTCCAGATGCTCGGCGGAGCAGCGACGTAGAGCGAGCCCGCGTGCCACAACGCACCTTCAGGGAACATCAGCTTGTCAGCCCAGACGGTCGACTTATCAAACGCGCCATCGCTGTTCGTATCTTCGAGCCGCACGATGCGATGCGGTTTGTCTTCCAACTGCTTCTTAGATGGATCGTTCGTGCCGGACGAATCCGTGACGTACAGCCGCCCGAGTTCATCGAAGTCCGCTGAGATCGGGTGCGGCACCAGCTTGGCATCGGCAGCCAGTTCGATCGTGAAACCATCGGGCAAAGTGAAGACATGCCCGTTGAGCGGTACTTCAGCCGCCTGGGACGCTGACAGGAACAACCCCAGACTGAACAGACCACTCATCCAGCGTAATGCCATGAAAGGCTCCTTCGTTCAAACACTTCGCCCAGACCTGGTGGACCGTTCGAGATGAACCACTAGTGCCAGAACGCTCCCACTACCGGCTGGTTGCCATCCCCAAAGTCGATTTCACACTGCGGGAGGGCAGCTTGAAGCTTAGCAACTCCGTCTGCTGTCACAGCAGTGCCACGGACGCTCAAGCTTCGCAACTTATCGAGCTGACTCAGAACAGGAATGCTCGCGTCGGTGATCTCCGTGGCGTGCAGGTCCAGCGCGATCGCTTTTTGAAGTGACCAAAGGCTGGGGAGTGACTCATCCGTAATCGGATCTTTGATCAACAGCCTCACGTCACGAAATCGAAGCGCACAGGTATCAGGCGAGGAATCCCAGCGTTCCGCTTCATCCCAAATCCACTGCAGTGTCGTGAGATCGACTTGGCCTTTCCGACGTTCCTCGAGGTCTTCAGCCAACTTACGCAAGCCCGGCAATTCCTTTTCGTCGTAGCCGAAGAAGACCTGCGCGATGATGTTCGAGGTCCAGGCGACTGCGAGGTCCCATTGCCTCTCCGGAACGTCTGCTGGGCGTTGTCTCTTCATGTCCGTGATCGACTGCTGCACCTCCCTCGACAGGCCGATAGCCTCGCGAATCAACATCACATGTCGCACGACGGGAACCAGGCAGATCAGCACAGCAACCGTGAAGATCACACATCCCAACTTCAGACAACTTTTGATCTCGTTTCGCGTGAGCTGAGCCATTGTGTGCCTCTCCCATCATTGGATGTCGGGCGAGCGGACATTCACAATCGCCAGTATAGCAACATAGGCACTCGTGCCCGACACGCCACTTGGCAAAATCCGTTGCACGCTTGCGGACGAATGCGGCTTCGATGCTGCATCTCAAGCAATCGGTTCTAATACAGCTCAGATGGGTTTATTCCCTCAATCGAGCTGGTCGATCAGAGTCAAAGGTAGTGAACGCTATGGATGCTCAAGTTTTCCGTTTGAGTGAAATGAAGCCCGGACAATCGGGTGACGTGTTTGCTTTGCTCGGAGCCAAAGAGCAGGCCCGAACTCGGGACGATAAGCCGTACTTTCGAGCCACGTTCAAAGACGCGAAGCGTTCTGCCGTGGCGATGATCTGGGCGGATCACGGACTGTTTCAGGACTGCCAGAACAATTGGGCTCCCGGAACCTTCTATAAGATTCGCTGCCGCTACGATGAGAACTCGTACGGCTCGCAGATTGAGATCGATCGCATTCGGCCATTGAACGATGCCGACCGCCAATCCGGTTTCGAAGAAGCCGACTTCTTCGCAGCGACGCGTTTTGATCGCGAGACGATGTTCACCGAACTGCTCGGCATCGCGAACGAACTCATCACCGAAGCACCATTGCGTCGCGTCGTGGTGGAACTCCTCACGGACAACGCCGAGCAGATCAAACGCCACTCGGCAGCAGCTCAAAACCATCACGCGTTCATTGGCGGTTATCTGGAGCACACTCTGTCGGTCACGAAGAACGCGATCTATCTCGCCGACAAGTACGTGGCCTACTACACCGATATGCAACCACCGCTGCAGAAGTCGCACATCGTCGCCGGGGCGATCCTGCACGACATTGGCAAGCTCTACGAATTGGAACTCAAGCCCGAAGGTTGGCAGTTCACCGCTCAAGGCCGGCTGGTCGGTCACATCATGATTGGCCGCGACATGTTTCGTGAGAAAGCTCGCACCGTGGAAGACATCAGCCCGGAAACAGTGCTGCGGCTGGAGCACATCATCCTCTCGCACCAAAATCTGCCTGAATGGGGTTCGCCGGTTGCGCCACATACGCCGGAAGCTTTACTGGTGCATTTTGCCGATGATATCGATGCAAAGTTTCACCAGATGGCGGTGCATTATGAGGCACGCTGGCCCGAACAATCTGAGTTCACCAGCCGTCATAACGTGCTGAAACGCAGTTTCTTTCTGGGCTTGCCGAACCGGGACGCGAAATAGTCGCTCCAGAAGGAACGCGCTGCCGATGAGATGAATTCCAACTTCGGCGCTGATTGTCACAATGTCGCTTCGTTGCCCCGCGAACGATCAAGCTAACTAGCCAGACCTGAGAAAGTTGCCATGTCCCGTCGCATTGGATCCGTGACTCGCAAGACCGCCGAAACCGACATTCTGTTGCAGATCAACCTCGACGGATCCGGCCAAACCGAGATCGAAACTGGCGTCGGTTTCTTCAACCACATGCTCACATTGCTCGCTAAACACGGCTTGTTTGACCTGACTGTCCAAGCCAAAGGTGATATCGACGTGGATTTCCATCACACGGTCGAAGATGTCGGCATTTGCCTAGGGCAGGCGATTGCGCAGGCTTTGGGCGATAAAGCCGGAATCACGCGTTACGGCAGCATTTCGTTGCCGATGGAAGAAACGCTGGTAACCAGTGCCGTCGATCTCAGTGGTCGCATGGCGTTCGTATTTCGAGTGGACTTCCCCACCGAAAAGATCGGCGATTTCGATTGCCAACTGGTCGATGTTTTCTGGGAAGCCGTTGCCGCGAACGCCCGCATGAATCTGCACCTGCTGCTGCATCACGGACGCAACAGCCACCACATCTCGGAGGCTGTCTTCAAGGGCACAGCCCGCGCATTGAGACAAGCCGTCGCGGTTGATCCACGTCAAACCGGCGTGCCGTCATCGAAGGGCTCGCTGACCGAAAAGAAACCGGACCAGTAGGACCACAATCTCTGAAAGGTTTAGCGCTGTTCGTGCATTTCCTCTCCATGACCGTTTCTGAAACCAAGAAACCGGGGCCGTGGAGAAGAGATCATGAAACTGACGACAGCACGCTTCGGAGCGTTTGTTAAGAGTCTACTGGGCGGTGTGTGGAAGAACTCGAAGCCACGTCGTGGGCGCGCTCAACGACGTTATTCCCGAGACGGGTTCGCGCACGTTGAGAATCTGGAAGCTCGCGAAGTCATGTCCGCGACGCCGATGCAAGTCGGTATCAACTTGGACAACGTCAATGACTACACGCCGAACTGGATGTTCACGGATGCGTTCCAGCATTCTCGACAGTGGATCAGCCATTCGTTCAACACCGTCACGCAGACGCAGGACTTCAACGGTGGAGCCTTCATCCCCGTGCAGACCGATGCCAACGGCTGGCCGACGCAGTTGGCGACTTGGACCAACGCCCACGGTCATCTGATGCAGCAGCGGCTCGGGACGCTCATGTTCCGCGAGCTCGACGGAAAGTATCCCGCCGGAACCTACCGAGTGGAATGGGATGGAACCGGCGATGTGGTCTTTAACTTTGATGCTCGCGAGACCTCGCGCGGCCGCACTGCCGATGGTCACAACTTTGCCTTGCTGAACGTCACGCCCGGCAGCGGCGGGATCTATCTGGGCATCAACTCGATGAGTTCCACTGACCCGATTCGCGACATCCATGTGTGGCTGCCGGACTACAACGGACAGAGCTTTGCGGGTCAGAGATGGCAGCCCGGTGCGAACTTCTCACCGTTCCATCCGCTTTACAAAGAACGCATCGACAACTTCGGCATTCTGCGATTCATGCAGACTCAAGAGACCGTGACCTCGGACATCGTGAGCTGGTCAGATCGCCGTGATGCCAGTGATGCGCGGCAGTCATCAGGTGGCAACGGACCGATGGCGAACGGCATTTCTGTCGAGCACATGGTGCAACTGGCGAATGAACTCGACGCCGATCCGTGGTTCAACATGCCTCACATGGCGGACGACAACTTCGTGCGTAACTTCGCCAGCTATGTGCGCGACAACTTGGAACCGGGGCTGACGGCGTATGTCGAATGGTCGAACGAAGTCTGGAACTATGCACCCGGCTTCGAGACGTATTACTGGATCGCCGATCAAACTCGATTGCCCGAGAATGCCGGGTTGACTCACTGGCAGATTGCCGGCCGCGAGGCGGCTCGCGATATGAATATCTGGAGTGACGTCTTCGCCGGTCAGACCGACCGCATTGTGCGCACGGCAGGCGGCTTTGCGGTCAATCCGTGGATCACCGAACGCATCATCGAGAACATGGGCGGCAGCTTCGACGCAATTGCGATCGCCCCGTATTTCGGACCAAGTGATGCGCAGCGAGCCTCGTACTCCGCGTCTACGACAGTGGATCAAGTGCTCAATGACATGCGGGGTAACATTGCCTTTAGCGCGCAGATGACCCTAAACCACCAACGGCTCGCGGATGATTACTCCGTCAGACTGGGTCGCGACATTCAAGTGGTCGCGTATGAAGGTGGACCGCACTTGAATGGCAACAACGCGGCCTATCAAAACGCCTTGTTCCAGGCCACGAAAGACCCACGGATGGCGGACATCACCCGCGACTATCTGCGGATGCAGAATGCAACTGGCCTTGATGCCTACGTGCACTACAAGCTCACCGATCGCGACCGGGCGACGCAGTATGGTTTGTTCGGCGTCTTACTGGCTCAGGATCAACCCACGAGTGAAGCACACATCTATCGTGCTCTGCTGGATGCAGATGCCGGCACACTCTTCACATCAACGCCAACGCTGGTGACGTTGAACGCCGCTGATCCAACGGCCAACGAAGCAGGCCTTGGTACCGCGTCCTTCCGGGTCACTCGCGGCGGCGATCTGTCGCAACCTTTGACCGTCAACTACTCGGTGAACGGCAATGCAATCGCCGGGACGGATTACAATACGCTCAGTGGCATAGTGACGTTCCCGGCCAACGAGAACACAGCGTTCATTACGGTCACTCCGCGTGATGACGCGACCATCGAATCCAACGAGGCCGTGACCGTCACGTTGCAGCCTGGTGCTGGTTACTCACTGATTGGCACCGACGCTTCTACGGGCAGTATCAACATCGTCAGTGAGGACCAGGTTCCGAATCTGTCAACGATCAACATCGTGGCGACCGATCCAAATGCTTCCGAGGCGGCACGTGATCCCGGTGTGTTCACCGTCACTCGAACGGGTGGTAATACTGCGGCTGCGCTGACGGTCTGGTTCCAGAATGGCCAGCAGACTGCAGCGGGGGCGGATTACGATTCGATCCCGATGAACGTCACGTTTGCCCCAGGTCAGACGACCTCCACAATCACGATTCGTCCCGTCGATGACGCGACGGTGGAGAATCGTGAAAGCGTCATCCTCTATATGAACGAATCGACGATGTATCGGCTCGGTGCCAGCAGTGCGGCCCGAATTGATATCTCGGATAACGACGTCGCACCGCCGCCTGTCACTCCCCTGATCACCGTCGCGGCAACAGATGCCGATGCTGGTGAAGCGGGTACGAATCCTGGCACATTCACCCTGACACGCACGGGTGCGTTAAATAACACTCTGACCGTTCGCTACACGGCTTCGGGTACAGCGACGGGCGGCTTTGACTTTGGCGCATTGGGCGGATTTGCCTACTTCGAGTGGGGCCAGACGACAACCACTGTGGTTGTGAATCCGTATAACGACCCAACGTTCGAGCCGGTTGAAACCGTGATTCTCAATCTCACCGATGGGCCTAGTTACGACCTCGGTGCAACATCTTCCGCGACCGTGAATGTCACGAGTGATGACGCTGCTCCAGCACAGCCCACGGTGACCATTGTGGCGACGGACGCCAACGCTGCTGAGCGAAATCGCGATGTTGCGACCTTCACTGTCACTCGGACGGGAAGCTCGACCGGTGCTCTGCAGGTGAACTACTCGCTGAACGGATCAGCGACCAATGGAAGCGACTTCGATGCTCTTGGCGGCTCCGTCGTAATTCCTGCGGGGCAGCCCTCAGCAATGATCACGGTACGCCCGATCGACGACACTGCCATCGAGTCCAATGAAACCGTCGGCTTGACGCTTGTCACCAACGCGGCGTACCAATTGGGAGCAGCCAACTCCGCGACCGCGACCATTGTGAGTGATGACGTTGCCACCGCGCCGCCTACCGTGACAATCTCCGCGGTCGACGCCAGTGCTGCTGAACTGAACCTGGATGTGGCCATGTTCCGTGTGAGTCGCACGGGCGCTACGACGGCTCCACTGACAGTGAACTACACCGTCGGTGGCACGGCGACCAACGGTGCGGATTACAACCAACTGGCTGGCACTATCATCGTTCCGGCTGGAGCCAGCTATGCCACGATCACAGTGACACCGATCGATGATACTGCGGTTGAAACCGCCGAATCGATTATGGTGAACTTGGCCAGCAACGCGGCTTATCAACTCGGCACTACTGTTTCAGCGACAGCAACACTTGTCAGCAACGACGTAGCGCCAATCTTACCAACGGTGACGATCCGGGCGACAGACCCGACTGCCGCCGAAGCCAATCGAGAGACAGGTAACTTCACTGTCTCTCGAACTGGATCGGCTACGAATCCATTGGTTGTGAACTATTCACTGTCCGGCACCGCGACAAATGGCTCTGACTTTGACAGCCTCAGCGGTTCAGTAACGATCCCGGCCGGACAGTTTTCCGCGCCAATCGTGTTACGCCCGGTTGACGACACGACGGTTGATCCCAACGAGACCGTAACTGCCACTCTAGTTGCCAATGCGGCTTATCAGTTAGGGACTTCGCAAGCTGGCACGGTAACGATCACCGACAACGACACGCCTACGCAGGCTCCTCTACCGGTCCTGTTGGTCATCGCGAACAACGACTTCTACTACCAGGAGTATGCTGACCCACGAACTCAGTTCCTCGCCGCCGGGATACCGGTTGTTGTTGGTGCTGGCCGTCGAGAACTCTCAACGCCGCACCCGAATTCAGGACAGGGCTCAGCTTCTGGCCAGGTGATGCCGGATA
This sequence comes from uncultured Planctomycetaceae bacterium, assembly GCA_964386705.1. GTDB lineage: Bacteria > Planctomycetota > Planctomycetia > Planctomycetales > Planctomycetaceae > AM-0621. Next base: position 3,919 of record CAYLTY010000053.1, on the reverse strand, counting down.
TCGCACTCGCAGATGCAAGTGCTACCAATTACTCAGCGATTGTCTTCGTGGGTGGATGGGGAGCGACGCAGTATCAGTACGCGTTTTCGGGTGTCTACAACAACCCCGCCTACAACGGCACTCCTGAGATTCGAGCCGCCGCGAATCGGTTGATCAATGAGTTTGTCGCTCAGAACAAGGTGATTGCGGGCGTCTGCCATGGTGTCAGCGTGCTGGCGTGGGCTCGCGTTAACGGGCAGAGTCCACTGCAGGGCCGCACGGTGACGACTGCTGAGTTCTATTCACCGGCCAACAACCTGCCTGATGCCAACTCGTATCGCTGGCACTCGGAGACCAACGGCGCGACCGTGTTCACTGCTGGTATTCTTGGTGATGTGAGTACTCGCAACGACGATGTCATGGTAGATGGCCGCATCATCACCGGTGAGAACTTCGATTCGGCTCGTCAGTTTGGCATCACGATCGCCGACCGTTTGCGAAATGGAGCAACCACAACCGCGACCATCGGCGCAACCGATGGGTCCGCTGCAGAAACAGCTCGTGAGACCGGTACTCTTTCTGTGACGAGAACCGGATCGACAACAGCCGCTTTGGCCGTGAACTACTCGCTGGGCGGGACGGCCACAAACGGCACTGACTATGACGGCCTGCGTGGTACTGTGGTTATTCAGCCGGGCCAGACGACAGCACCAATTACCGTTCGCCCGATCGACGACGCTGTTGTCGATGCTAACGAAACGGTGAACGCGACACTCGCAGCAAATCCAGCCTACAACCTGGGCAGTGCTGTCTCCGCGAGCGTCTTGATCGCTGACAACGATACGGCCGCCCCCGTTTTGCCCACAGTCACGATTGCTGTCACGGATGCCGCTGCTGCTGAAGCCAACCGTGAAACTGGAGCATTCGCGGTCTCACGAACGGGTTCGACGGCCGCTGCTCTGGTCGTGAACTACTCACTGTCGGGCTCTGCGACCAACGGCTCCGATATCGACAACCTCAGCGGCTCAGTGACGATTCCCGCCGGACAGTCAGCAGCCACGATTGTTGTGCGCCCCGTCGACGACACGCTGGCGGACGCCAACGAAACTGTGATGCTGACGCTTGCGGCGAATGCTGCGTATCAAATCGGTGCAGCCCAGTCAGGAACGGTCACGATCACCGACAACGACGCACCCACACAGGCTCCGCTGCCGGTGTTGCTAGTAATTGCTAATAACGACTTCTACTACCAGGAGTATGCTGACCCGCGAGCCCAGTTCCTGGCCGCTGGTATCCCGGTTGTTGTTGGTGCCGGACGTCGCGAACTATCGACACCGCACCCGAACTCAGGACAGGGCTCGGCGTCTGGTCAGGTGATGCCGGATATCGCACTCGCAGATGCAAGTGCTACTAATTACTCAGCGATTGTGTTCGTGGGTGGATGGGGAGCGACGCAGTATCAGTACGCGTTTTCGGGTGTCTACAACAACCCCGCTTACAACGGCACTCCAGCGATTCGAGCTTCCGCGAATCGCTTGATCAATGAGTTTGTCGCTCAGAACAAGGTCATCGCAGGCGTCTGCCATGGCGTCAGCGTGCTGGCCTGGGCTCGTGTCAATGGACAAAGCCCGCTCCAGGGACGCACCGTGACGACTGCTGAATTCTATTCACCCGCCAATAACCTGCCTGATGCCAACTCGTATCGCTGGCACTCAGAAGCGAACGGGGCGACCGTGTTCACCGCTGGTGTTCTCGGGGATGTCGGTACCCGCAACGATGATGTGCTCGTCGATGGTCGCATCATTACTGGCGAGAACTTTGATTCGGCTCGTCAATTCGGCATCACGATTGCCCAACGTATCCGCAACGGAGCCGAGACGACCGCAACGATCTCTGCGACGGATGCTTCGGCTGCGGAAGCGAGTCGCGTAGCGGGCACGCTGGCTGTCACTCGCACCGGCTCAACAGCGGCTGCTCTCGCCGTGAATTACTCGCTCGGTGGAACAGCGACGAACGGTGCAGACTACGACAATCTGCGCGGCACCGTTGTGATTCATCCCGGCCAGACGACCGCTGCGATTGTGGTTCGTCCTGTCGATGACGCGACCGTCGATCCCAATGAGACCGTGGTTGCTACACTGGCCGCGAATTCGTCTTACTTGCTGGGCTCGGCGACAGTCGGAACAGTCACCATCGCGGACAATGATGTCGCCGTTCCGGTCACTCCCACAGTGACCATTGCCACGACTGACTCTTCCGCCGCCGAAGCGAATCGCGAAACGGGAACCTTCACGGTGACTCGCACGGGTTCCACCGCTGCAGCACTGACCGTGAACTACACGCTCAGCGGAACTGCGACGAATGGCTCTGACTATGACAGTCTGACAGGCAGCATCACGATTCCCGCCGGACAAGCATCGGCAACGATCGTGGTGCGACCAACCGATGACACGGCCGTCGATGCCAACGAATCTGTGATCGTGACTTTGGCTGCCAACACGGCTTATCAACTGGGAGCCACCACTGTCGGAACAGTGACGATCGCTGACAACGACGCGCCCACTCAAGCTCCGCTGCCGGTGCTGATCGTCATTCCCAATAATGACTTCTACTACCAGGAATACGCTGATCCGCGGGCCCAGCTGGAAGCCGCTGGAATCGGAGTTGTCGTTGCAGCCGGACGTCGTGAACTTTCCTCGCCGCATCCGAACTCAGGGCAGGGCTCTCTCAGCGGAACCGTGATGCCGGACCTCACGCTGGCAGACGCGAATGCCTCGAACTACTCGGCGATTGTCTTCGTCGGTGGTTGGGGAGCTAGCCAGTATCAGTACGCGTTCTCCGGCACGTATGCCAACGCGGCTTACAACAGCACGACCGCCATCAGGGCTCGAGTGAATCAGTTGATCAACGACTTCGTCGCTCAGAACAAACTGGTAACGGCCCTGTGCCACGGAGTGAGCGTGCTGGCCTGGGCTCGCGTGAACGGCCAAAGCCTGCTGCAGGGACGCAACGTGAGCGTCTACAACGGTGCATCGCCACCGAGCAATGTAGCGGCTGCTCAATCATCTCGCTGGCACTCGGACGTGAACGGCGCGACGGTCTTCACGAACGGCCAAGTCGGCAATCCCACGACGCGAACCGATGACGTCATCGTGGATGGTCGCATCATCACGGCTGAGAACTTCGATTCGGCCCGGCAGTTCGGCATCACGATCGCCAATCAGGTGCGAGCCGCCGCCCAATAGCAGGCACGGAGAGCGTGAGAGACCTAGCGAGGATCGGCACGTCCTATCTTCAACCGATAAGGATGTGCCGGTCCTCCAAGGTCGTGAGCATCTTGCAACGCCAGGTAGAAAACGCCCGATGACGGCAGGGTGATCTCCAGCCGCGAGTCACGTCGGCTCAAGTCTTCCGTGCCGGTGATCGTCGTTCGCGCCTGACTACCCGGCAGGTCGTCGGCGGTGGCCACTAGTCGCTGTCGAGCGTCGTACAGACTCAGGAGTGAATCCAGCACCGAACCACGTCGAGCAGCAGTCACTTCGCAAACCAGCTTGTCGCCGGCTTTGCCTTCAATGCGAAAGACATCGACGTTCTGTCCCTGATGCAACGTGCCCTCAACAACCTTGCCGATCTCGACGAGTTGTGACTGGGCGAACCCATCGTTCGGCTCTTTCTCTTGAATGACAGGTTCTGCATCGATCACCAGCTTGAAGACTTCGCTCGTCCCGGCATCGCTGACCGCGACCAGTTCACCGTCGCCAGGCTTCAGATCGGCCGGCACGGTCAGTTCAATCTCAGCCTGTGAGTCACCAGCGCGGTTCGCTTCCTGCTTCTGAGGAACTCCGGCTTTGCCCTTATTGAGCAATTTCACGGGGGCAGATTGCCCGTTGAAGCGAACTTCTTTGACCTCGTCCAGCTTCTTTCCGCGCACGACAACTTT
>CAYLTY010000052.1:0-40200 GCA_964386705.1 uncultured Planctomycetaceae bacterium | reverse complement strand
GATCACGCAAAACGGACCGATTTCCACATTAGCCGCGATCTGAGCTCGAGGATCAACGTGAGCCAGCGGAGAGATGCGGGTCTGCATATCGGCGTCCTTAGGATCTGTGATGTTGAACTACGTATAACGCTGATGGGTTAGGCGTTGGGCGACGTGAGCTGGACTGGTTCACGCGGCTTTGCCATCCGCTGACAGGAGCGCCGAGTCGCGGACTTTCCTGATGATTTCGTGATTCTGTCGATGGCCGGTGCGCCAGGCGTGGAAGTAACCATCGATGTCGCAGCCGCACAGCGCGAAGTCACCGATGCAATCCAGCAGCTTGTGTCGCGCACATTCGTCGTTGGCTCGCAGTTTGTTGTCGACTACTCCGTGCGAACCGAAGATCAGCAGATCGCGAGCGGTTGATCGCTTGCCGATGCCTTGAGCCTGCAAGGCCGCGACTTCGCTTTCCAGCACAAACGTGCGAGCGAACGCGATCTCCAGAATGAATGTTTCGGGGGTGACGTTGACCGTATAGCTCTGCGGCCAGATCGGCGAGCGCGGTCCGTAGTCCAGCAGATAAGAGATCGTCAGTCCGGGCTGCGTGCTGGGCTGAGCTTTGATCAGGCTGCCATCGTCAGCAGAGAGTTGCTGGGGTTCGCCGACACTGAGTACCGGTCGCAAAGCGGGTTGCTCTTCGATGTCGCCATCCAGCAGGCACTGCACGACGGGACGGCAGGAACCATCAAAACCGGGCATTTCCGGTCCATCAACCTGCACCAGGCAGTTGTCGATCTGCAGTCCGGCCAATGCGGCCAGCACATGTTCGACGAGTTCCACACTGGCACCATTCGCAGCGATGCCGGTGCGGCGCGAGCGGGGAATCAGGTTCTCCAGCCGCGCGGGGATCAGCGGTTGACCAGGCAGGTCAATCCGTTGAAAGACGATGCCGTGATTCGGCGGAGCAGGACGAAACCTGAGATGCAGATCCGCTCCGGTGACGAAGCCAATACCCTGAGAAGTCACTTCACGGCGGATCGTGCGTTGGTTGCGTTGAGCCATGCTGCATCCATGCAAACAGACCGGAGCAGCCTTCTGCACCGGTCTGTCTTCAAACGTGAGACGTGGAAATTGAGACCACCGGCTCAATTACTTCGTACGAGTCGCGCCCGAACCCGTGTTTCCATTTCCAATGCGTTCGGGACCCGGCGTGGTCGTCGCTGACGGGGTCTTCTTCTTGTCTTGCTTGCGGTTCAGGTACTCGATCACCGGATCGGTGATGTCATCCTGCGGACGATGATAGATCACCAGCTTGTTCAAGCCGTTGGCGAGCTTCTGTGGATTGTCCGAGTCGATCGACTCGCTGTTGAATCGCATGACAATCGTGAACTTGTAGTACTCGGCATACTGCTTCACGACGTCGGAAGCTTCCATGTAAACGGTCTCGAAGATTTCCGCTTCGCGGCGAGCGAGGTCGCGCTGCTTCAAACGCATGCGGGCTTCGAACTCAGAAGTCTGCTTGGCAATCTTTTCTTCGATCGCGCGGTACTCAGGACTATCGGCGTTGAGCTGCTTCATCTGCTCAGCTGACTTGTTGACCTGCGCCTTGATGGATTTGGCTTCGTCCTGCATGGCGACCATTTCGGCCTGCAGCTCTTCACGCAGAGTGGTGAACTTGCCGTACTCCTTGAAGACGCGGGCCATGTCGACCAGGCCAATCTTCACTGGCAGGTTGGCCGTCTTGTCAGCGGCGGCGGGTGCTTGCCCTTGGGCGTTGACCACATACGCGCCGATGGCTGCGAACGCGGCGAGAGACAGAATGAGTTTCTTCACGGCGTGTGCACTCCTTTGCAAAGCCGGCCTGCGAATCAACGCGGGACTGAGATTGGCCCCTCATGACGTCATTCGCTCTATTAATCGTGACATTCCCCGAGAACCCGCAGTTCATGGCGCAGGCTCAGAGTCGATTCGTCAGGCATTCTCAACATTGAGCCAAACCGGTCAATACGGATTTGCAGGCATCGGGCTGGATGCTCTGCCGATTGGTACGCCGCCTGCATTCTCCTGACCCGTCTCGACAGAACCGCACAACGCGTGGTTTTCGTCGCGTTCGTGCAACAAATCGTGGGTTATTCGCAACATCGCGGTTCGGCAACACACTCCTCACCAACCGGTCGTTTGAGCATGCGCGAGTTCCTTCAATCCGTGCAAAACTTTCTCAAAGACGAAAGCGGTCCGACCTGCGTCGAGTACCTCTTCATGCTTTCATTGGTCATCTTCGCAGCGATGGTTGGCATTCGCCTGATCGGCGATCAAACCAAAGCTCTGTTTGAAGTCACCAAGAACGCCGTGCCCTGATAACTGGCCGTTGACTCGAATTTCGAAGGCTCTCCGTTGCAGTTCTGGCGTTGGCTCGAAGCTGCGTTTCGCGAACGTAAAGACACATCGCCAGGCTGCGAGACGGCGCAAATCGGTCTTGCCGTAAACGCTCAAATTGACCTATCAATGCGCGTCTGGATCCCTCCTGAAGGGGCTGTTTCTGGCCTCTGGCTCATGCTTCGCAACGTCGAGTTCTTCGACCTGTCGCGTGATGAGATCTCAATTCCCTTCCCTCCGATGTTCCCGCATTCAAGGATGGTGCGATGCACAAAGGCACGCTGTTGTCGTGGCTCAAACTGTCTTCCAACCTCGCTCCCAACGGTTCTGAAGGACCGCGTCCTTCGTCCGATGAAACCGGGCGACGCACGTCGGTAACTCGTCCCATTCGTATGACTCGAGCTGTGCTGGGCTTTGGAATTGTCGGCGCCTGCCTCGTGTGCTGGGGCTGCCGCAGCACGCCCGTCAGCGGACGTCAGCAACTGGTGCTGGTGCCCGAAGCTCAAGAAATGGAACTGGGAGTCACCGCCTACAAAGAAGTGCTCGAGAAAGAGCCTGCGTCCAAGAACGCCAAGTATGTGGAACTCGTGAAGCGCGTTGGTACACGCATCGCCGCCGTCGCGAAACGCGATGACTTCAAATGGGAGTTCAACGTGATTCAGTCGGAAACTCAGAACGCCTTCTGTCTGCCGGGCGGAAAGGTTGCCGTCTATGAAGGCATCATTCCCGTCTGTGAAAGTGAAGCCGGTCTGGCAGTCGTGATGTCGCACGAGATCGCGCACGCGCTTGCGCGACATGGCGGCGAGCGCATGACTCAACAGAACATCAAGAATGTCGGTGGCAAGATGGCCGAGTATGTTTTGAAGGACCAGGACGACTCGAAAAAGAAGATCGCATTGGCTGCATACGGCGCAGCCTCAGAATACGGTGTCATTCTGCCGTTCAGCCGCACGCATGAGAGCGAAGCCGATCAGATTGGTCTGAAGCTGATGGCCGAAGCGGGTTATGACCCCAGCGAAGCTCCAAAGTTCTGGGAGCGTTTTTCCGCAGCGAAGCCTGCTGGCCAAGAACAACCCGAATGGCTTTCGACTCATCCCTCTGATGCACGGCGCGCCACTGAACTACGGGCCGCGTTGCCTGAGGCCATCAAGATCTATGACGGCGCGAAGAACAAGTTTGGTCTCGGCGACCGCATCGTTGCGCTCGATTCAACGAATGTCACCGAGCCACCTCTGACCGCCCGCAGATAGTTCGTCAGCGCAGACAACACTTATCCGACTCGCAAGGACGCCTGTCATGCTGTTCTTTCTGAAGCCCATCCGCCTGTTCTGCAAAGCTCTGGTCACGGACAACTCACCCAGCCAGATGGCATTGGGCCTCGCGCTGGGGGTGATGATCGGGCTGATTCCCAAAGGCAACCTGATCGCGATCACTCTGATGATTGTGCTCGGTGCCCTGCGAGTGAACCTGGGCGTCGGTGTGCTCACTGCGTTCTGTGTGTCATGGATGGGAATCTTCTTCGACCCGTGGACACACAAGGTCGGGCAGTACCTGCTGCAACACGAAAAGCTGGTGCCGTACTGGACCGAGCTCTTCAATCTGCCCGTCGCTCCCTGGACGAAGTTCAACAACACGGTCGTGCTGGGCAGCACCTGCGTCAGTGCGGCCCTGCTGCTCCCGGTCTATCTGATCTCCTACCCCATCTTCGCGCGCTACACGCCCGATTGGGGTGATCGCCTGCGGAAGTACAAGCTCGTGCAACTGCTCTGGGGCACGGAACTGACGACGAAGTTGAACTAGCTCCGACTTGCAAGCGCTCCTGCGAGCGTCTTTGACAGCAATGCATCCCCTGCAACTCGGCCTGAGTTAGCGGAGTTCTCTCATGAGTCCTGAAGACAAGAACGCCCTCGACACCGCAGCCGCGTTAAGCGCCGCGATCGACAGTATTGCTGCCAGCAACCCGGTGGTCGTGAGTACTTCATCCGCCACGAGCCCTGTCGTTGCGCCGCAACCAGTCGCTGCATCCGCGCCAGTTGCCGCTGCGCCCGTCGCAGTTGCTCCAGTAGCAGCACCGGCACCGGCTGCTGCTGCGGAAACGCAAGCACCAATCGTTGCGAAGTCGAAACCCAAGACCGGCCTGGGACCGCGCTGGAGTTACATCCTCACGCGTGGCACCGTGGTCGCGTCGATCTGGGCGTTCTTCACATATGCCTTCGATCCGCTGGTGCGTACGGGCGTCATCTGGGGCAGCCAGTCGGTTGTTCGAGCTAAGGTTGAGATCGATACCTTCGAGACCAAATTCTTCCCGCCCGAGATCTATCTGGCCAAAGCCGCGGCTGCGAATCGCAACAAGCCCGGCACGAACTTGCTGGAGTTCAAAGAACTGCATGGCGACGTGGACGGATTCGCGTTGCTGAAGGGTTCTTACGTCATCGACAAGGCGACTCTCACGGGTGTGACTTGGGAAACGAAGCGTGCGGACGATGGTCTGTTGCCCGGTTATGAGCCCGAGCCAGTAGATCCGAATGCCATCGACTACGCAGCGGAACTCGAGAAGTTCGGCAAAGACTGGGCCAAGAGCATCCTTGATCGAGCGAAGCTGGAGTACGACCCGCGCAGCCTCGAAACAGTACGTCTGGCCGATCAGCTCGAAGACAACTGGAAGGATGAGTTCGACAGACTCGAAGCCCAGGTGAAAGGCTTCGAAGCAAAGGTGAAGCAGATCAAGAGCACGGTGGACGGCGCCAAGAAGGGCGACACCGTCGCGAAGATTGATTCCTACACCAAACTGGCCGCCGATGCCGCCAACATGCTGAAGGAACTCGATCGGTTCCGTCAGCAGTTGGAAGAGTTGCCTCCGCGAGCGAAACAGGATCTCGGAGACCTTAACGCGGCGCGCAAACGCGACACCGAAGAAATCCGTCGCAAGGTCAACGATCTGATTCTGGACGGCGACAGCCTGTCGGAATTCCTGTTGGGACCCTCACTGCATCATCGCGTCAAGCAGACGCTGGCGTGGTTGCAATGGACGAATGGCCGCGTCGACGAGTTCGCTCATCCGCCCAAGCCGGAACGTTATCGCGGCGAAGACATCCTGTTCCCGCGTCAGTTCCCGTTGCCCAAGTACCTGGTGCGACTCGTTGATTTCCAGGGCGAAGGTCCGATCGACGGAGAGATATTCAAACTGACCGGCTCGCTCACTAACGTGACGTCCGAGCCCACGCTGCTCGACAAACCAACGATCCTGTCGTTGTCAGGCGTCGGCGCTGAGGATGAGGTCAAGCTCAAAGCGGTGATTGATCGCCGCGGCGATGTGCCGTTGAACGAGCTCGATGCCAGCTACGTGCTGAACAAGCCGCTGCAGTTTGACATCGGCGACAAGGATTCATTCTCGATCAAGGTGAATGCTCAAGGCGCGAACTGGCTCGCCAATGTGCGGACCGAGGGCAATGAACTGCGCGGGCAGATACTGCTGATTCAGAAGCCAGCTCAGTTTGAACCGCAGATCAAAGACAATGCCGACGAACGACTCGTGCGCATGATCTCATCGTCGATCAGCGGCATCAACAAGATCGAGGCAGCCGTGCAACTCGGCGGCACGATCGACAAGCCCACTGTGAAGCTGAAGACGAACCTGGGCCCCGCGATCGCTCGGGGAGTGAAGGACGCCATCGGCAACGAACTGGCGAGCGAACAGGAAGCGTTGATCGCCAAGCTGGACGCAAAAGCCAACGAAAAAACGAGCATGTTCATCAAACAGTTCAACAGCCGCCACGGCGACATCCTGAACCAGCTCGACATCAACGAGAACACCATCCGCAACCTCGTCCCGAAGACCGCGAACCTCGGCATCGAGCCTGCGAAGTTCGAAGACGGCCTGAAGAAGATCTTCAAGAAGTAAGACCCGCGGGTGTTTGTGTATTCGGTTCAAGAGTCAGAAACTTGAACCGCGGAGAACACAGAGATTTTAGAGATCGCGGAGATCCGCGACCGCGTTCTCGGCGACCTCTGCGTTTCAAAACCAACTAGTTGAGCCGTAAAACTTGCGCAGCAGTTTCTCTGCAACTTCAAGCGTCTCCGAGCAGCGCGAGAATCCAATCCGCTTTCACACAATCGCGGACGGTTTTTCCCGCAGCGTCTTTGTCAGATGGCCGAGCTCCGTATTCCAGCAGAAGCCTGATGATCTTCGCCTGCTCATCGCGAGAAGCTTCGGACCCGCTGCCGCTATGTCCTGTATTCTGCACCGCGAGATGCAGGGGTGTTGATCCGCTCTTGTTCATGCGCCGCGGGTCGGCTCCGTTCTTGACCAACGCTCGAACGGTGCCCGTGCAGCGCATTCGCACGGCGCGGTGCAAAGGGTAAACTCCGCTCTTGTCTTCCACGTTCGGGTCAGCACCAGCTCGGATCAAGCATTCAACAACAGCTTCCTGAGCGGCGACGTCCCAGGCGGCACTTCCGGGACTGCCGTCAGCCGCGTAGTGCAACGGCTCCGCTCCGCGGCGATTTCTAGAGCTGACATCGGCGCCTTTAGAAATCAGGTCTTCGACGATGACCGGTTGATGAGCCGCCGCTGCAATGTGCAACGCGGTGTCGCCCGCATACACGTAATGAGAAATCTCTTTCAGGAAGTACGAGTCCGCATCTTCGCGAGTCGCGCCACCTCTGATCTTCAGACGCGCCAACTGCGGCGACTCGGCTAGCAACCGCAACACCCGCTTCTGATCCCGCGAAGCAATCGCACGGAGCAACGACTGCAACTCACGCTCTTGCCGATCCACTGATGCCGCAGCGCTATCACTCATCTGACCGCACCTTCGCAGTTGGGCAACCAGCAACGGATCTCACCTAAGGACCGCCAGCATTCAACCAAACCATAGCTCTGCGCACCACCAGTTTTCAGAACGCAAACTGTTCCTGGTTGAGCGCGACGCGTTTCAGAGCCAGTTCGTCGAGAGTGATTCCCAGCCCCGGCTTCGTAAGTGCGGGAGCCAGACCGCCCTTGCCCCAGGTGAGGTCTTCTTGAGTGAGTCGCTCGCGGACGAGGAAGCGGTCGTAGCTGCCTTCCAGGAAGCGGATGTGATCGACCGATGTGGCGAAATGGCGACCGGCGGCGGAGAGGATACCCGTTTCGCCGACCTGACAACCAAGTTGATAGCCAAGGCCGGCTCGGTGAGCGGTGGCGGCGATCTTCAGCGAGTTCAGGAACCCACCGCATTTCGAGAGGCGGATGTTGAACAGGTCGCATGTGCCGCACTCGATCGCGGTCTGCGCGTCTTCGAGGCTGCACAGCGACTCATCAAACATCACGGGCACTGTCAGGCGGCGACGCAGATCAGCGAGACCCGCGATGTCAGCGTGCGGGACCGGTTGCTCCAACGAAGAGATGTTGGACGGCCGCAATGGTTCCAGAGTCTGTTCGAGCGTCTGGCAGGTCCAGGCTTCGTTGGCGTCGAGTCGCAGGTCACGCTGCGGGCCGATGATGCGACGGACTCGACCGACGGATTCGACGTCGTTCACACCTTCAACGCCGACTTTCAGCTTGAACTGCTGAAAGCCATACCAGCGGGCGAGTGTTGACTTCAGCCACTGTTTGAACGGTGACATCGACGTGATGACGACGCTGTACCGGACCTCGGTGCGGTCGCAACGCACACCGGCCGCCGGGCCGAACTGACGGGTGACCTCGGACAGCGGCACTCCCAGTTGACGACAAGCGGCGTCGAGAACGGCCAGTTCCACGGCGCAGCGAATCGAGTTGCCATAGCAGTTGCGCGGGTCGGGTTGAGGGCGATGCAGTTCGAATCGCTCGCACATCGCAATGGCTGAGCGCAGGTCAGAAAACTCATCGCCGAGTTGCTCTTTCAGCGGCGTGCGTCGCAGCAGACCGAACGCAACGTCGATGGTTTCACCGGTGACATAGCTGCGCGGCAAGCCTTCACCCCAACCCACCGTGCCCGTATCAAGCTGACAGCGTACGACGATGGAATCCGTCTGATCGCGTGTGTGCGACGCGTGCTTGACGCGCGTTTTCAACGGAATGCGGACAAGGTAAGCCGTCAGTTCGACAATTCGCATGGCGGGTGGATCAGCGTGAGTTACCAGTTCGAGTCGGTCTGTTGTGGCATAATTCGCCACCCAAGAACTGTAGCAGTCTCAAGCCAGACCTCACCGACCAGACAATGATTTAAAACAGAAGCTCGCAATGGACGCGAAGAAGTTGGACCGAGGTTGTTTGCCTGCTTCTTTGCGCCCTTCGCGAGCTTCTGTTCCATCTTAGCCGCGGACATCTATTAGGAAGGACTTCAAAACTCAGTTTCGCTGCAGCTTCGCAATACCCACCGGGGCTGGCGGAATCACCGTCCCTGCTGGAGCCTGAACTGTCTGGCAGCGCGCTTCGCATTCGGGGCACAGATCTTCGACCACCCACTTGTAGCTCGGGACCGTCTTGGTGACGGTCTTCTTCATGAGCTTCTTCCTGGTGACGACTTTGGCACAGCCGCCGGGAATCCATTCCGTCCAGACAAACCTCTTCGCCTGCGAGTACGGAGCCTTCGGATCATTGCTGCACTCGTCGCAAACGCTGTCGCAATGCTCACAGCCGGGAGTGCTGGGACCGGGCACGCAGAAGTCTTCCGTCTTGCAGCCCCAGCACGTCACGGGAACCTTCTTGTCCTCGCACACCAGGCGGCAGGTCTTGTGACAAGCCTCATAGCAACCGCAGTGGGCACAACCACCGCCGCCAGCTCGCACGCCGGTTGCCGAGATCACCACGCAGGCCAGTCCGGCCAGCGACGCCAGCACAATTCGAAAGGGATTGATCATCATTTCATCCTATGAAAACACTCGGAGAATTCTGCTCCGTCACGAGTGCTGCGATTACCAGTTGAAGTCAAAACGAGTCGCGATCAAGTCGGACTCAGTCTTGCCGAAGGTGGTCTGCCCGTCCGTGACCGGGTGAATCCAGTCGAACATCATTCGCACGCGGTCGCTCCAGTACCAGTTGAGGCCCACCGTCAGGTCGTTGTAGTGACCGCGATTCAGCTCCTCGAGTTCCAGATAGGACCAGCGGGCCTTGGCTTCCCAGGCACCCCAGCTATAGCAACCGGGCACAGCGAACACATTGTTGGTTGGAACATTGCGACCGAACTGGGCACCGTGCTGACCAAAGCGTTCAAAGATGCGGTTCTCGCCGGTCAGGAAGTAGCTGACGTGTGCGTAAGCACCATAGAGGTTGACTCGATCCGCACCGGTGCGATCAACACTGGAAAGGAACGCTTCGCTCTGGACCGTGACTGATCCCATGACGGCAGCGAACTCCAGATTGCCCGTGGTATAGGAGCTGGCCGGCACTCCACCGCTGTCGATGAGACGCGGACCTTCATGAATCTGCGGGCGGGCTCGAAAACGGACGTTGTCGTTCTGATCCTGAGTATGCAGGATGCCGATGCCGGTATGGATCAGGTAGCGACCGTTAGACGGCTCGTCGTAATACGGCAGCCAGGTTAACCGACCACTGAGGCGGTAACCCTGACTATCATCAATGCGTTCCTTGAGCCCTTCACTGATGCTGTCGAGAAAAATACCCGACGCCCAGGTGATGTTCTGGTCGTCCGTGCAATTATAGAACGCTACACCGACTTCACGGTCAGCAGCGAAGATGCCCTGCGTAGGGATCGACCGTTCCATGAAGATGTTGTTGGTGTCGTTGGTCACCTGTTCGAGACTGAATGGCACGAAGAAGTTGCCGATGCGCACTCGGCCCAGGAACGGAACTTCGTTGATCGAGAAGTAGGCATCCTTCACGTCGGGCGAAATAACGGTGTTAGGAGCGCTCTCGCCGACAGTCTCCGGCTCCAGAGTCATCTGCAGGCGGAAATCGTAGACTCCATAGCCCGTACCATCGGCCACCAGGCGCAGGCGGCGGAACTCGAAGAAGTCCGAGGTGCCGGGCGCGGCAGCAGGGCCAGTGATCGCCGGGTCGGCATTGACCCAGTTGACGTAGTCCAACTGCACGTGTCCGCCGAGCTTCACGGTCCACTTGTCCGTCGACATGTCGATCCAGTCATCGGCTTTCTTTTCGGCGGACTTGGCCTTCTTGTCGGCGTCGTCGCGTTGCTTGAGTTGCTTCTCAAGGTCCGTTACCCGGCGAGCAAGGTCTTCGACGATGCTGCCGTCACCGGCGTTGCTTTCGAGTGCCGCTTCATAGAATTTCGTTACAGCCGGCGCGGGCGTTGGTTCATCGAACTCTTGAGCTTGCACGGCCTCACCAAGCGAACAGCCGGCTGATACCAGGCTGAACGCGATCCATCGCCGAACCCGCTTTCGTAAGTCGTGGTTCCAGCCATTACTGAGCATCATGCTCCGTTCCTCATTTCACTGGCGGGAAATAGGAAAACGGAGACCCACGGTCGGCAGCATTGCCCCGTTGGCCTCCGGTCGTCCGGTCAGCTCGTCCTGGCGATGGTGTTCCCTCGACGGGAGTTCGACACGTTCCACACATAGGAACGTTGTTCATGGCGTTTCGCCTGCGCAGCTCAGTTCAAACCGTCGCCGCGCAGACGACACGGATTGCAGTTCAGCACTCGGTGATTGTTGAGCCGCAATGTCTCCGCAGGCAGAATGATCGTCATAATCGGCAAACCGGCATGAGCCACATCGCGCGATGAAAAGCATTATGCAGCAGTGGTTTGCGGCGAGTTTCCACAAAAGAAAAAGCCGATGAGCCGCAATAGAATGCTGCTCACCGGCTGATGTGATGATCGAGTTTTGCGCGTCGGCCTGTCGGTTTCTTGAGGGGTTGAGGTTGAATAGCCCCTCACCCCCAGCCCCTCTCCCCGTTACCAGAGCGAGGGGAGCAATTCATTCCCAAACTCGTTCCTAGGCTTAGCGGCCGTACCGGGTTGATGGTCGATAAGCCGGATGGTTCGTGGATGGTCCAGGAAGCTGTCGGCCTGCTGGGGGATAGAACACCTGCTGGGGAGCTTGTGGTTGAGCCCCGTAGTTATAGCTCGCATTCGGGTTCGGCGCTGTCGGGTATTGAGGCACTGCGACCGGAGCCGGAGCCTGATAACCCTGCACGGGCGGAGCAATGTAGGTTGCATGCGTCGCGCCAGTCTGGCCACCGAATCCGGGAGCCATGTGAGGCATCGCCTGCTCAGTCGCGAAGTACGCCTGCTGCCCTTGAGGTGCCATCAACGAACTCGTCTGCGGCACATTCATCGGAACGCTCGGAGCGTACTGCTGCGATTGCTGGTAACCCTGCGGCACGAAGAACGGTTGATTCATCGCACCGGCAGGTGGATACGCTGACGGCCGAGGCACATAGTTCATAGTCGGCTGAGCGGGCATCATCAGAGCTGGCTGCGCTGGCGCTGTTGCTCCGGGAGGAGGCAACTCCTGATAGCCCAGTTGCTGCTGATACTCTGGCGGTTGCACCGTATTCGGTGCCTGCCACGGTTGCGCACCAGCACGCAGTTGCTCCTGCATCATCTGCATCTGGAACGACTGCTGCTCGATCTGACGTTGCAGTTGCTCAATCCGATCGAGTTGTTCGCGCGATGCCTGGCTCACCACTTGATTGATCGGAGCCTGATAGTATGGCGCCGAGTTGCCCGGAATCGCAGACTCGGTGTAACCGCGCTGATGAGCTGACACCTGCTGCAGCTCAACCTGCGGATTCGACGCACTGGCGAACGTGGCGCCCGAGGAACTCAGCTCATCCGATCGGCCGGGCCTGTAGCTCGCCTGTGGTGACCCGAAATCCGGATGCATGCCGGCTCGCTGGCGATACGGGTTATAGTACTGATGTGAGTACGGCATCATGGGGCTCATGCCCCAGCGACCGCCGACTTCCATCTGCGCGAGCACATGCTTGTAGTTGTGGGGTCGGAAGGTGTGGTACCCGCCGTACGCCGGAATTTCCTGGAACCAGCCATGCAGCCAAGGCTCGGTCGAGTCGATCGGATAGAGCTGATCTCCACCGCCACCCCCGCCTTGATTGACGGAATCGTAAGGGTTCATCCCGTTGCCGTAGCCGGCCGACCACGACCCCGCTCCCATACCCGGTGAGAACTCCATCCCACCACCGCCGCCACTGTAGCTGGCGCCGTAGCCGCCACCATAACTGCCGCCGTATCCACCACCCGGTCCACATGTGGCGCATTGAGCTGGACTTAAAGCAAGGCTGACCGCCAATGCGAGTTCGCTAAGCATCGAACACCCTCCGTGGAGCTGACATTTCTGTCAGCTCAGTTCAAGCGTCTTCTTGAGGCCACTGTCCGGGGCTTGGTCGACCGCACAGATTCTGCAATCGCTGCGATACGACGGACCCATACGACAGGCGCAAAAGACTCAATCACTATGTTCGGAAGGGGCGCGGCCTGGAGTCTTGTAAACTTCCGAGGGCCGTTGAGATTGCCTCATGACAACCGTCACTCTCTGAATAGTCTGCTGGAAGCACGCCAATTACCGAGTCTCTCTGCATTGCCACAAGAAGGTGCTGATGGCTCACAGGAGGCCGGAGATTGTCCCCTCAATCCAACTGGCGAAGCGACGTCATCGAACCATTTCGAACTGTGCTCGCGGCTTTCGCGACAGGGCGCTCGATTTATTGCCTGAGGGGACACTATGTATCGCAAGTCATTTCTGTTGTTGGCGTTAGCTGCAGTTGCGGGTTCCACGGCTCAGGCTCAGGTGCCTGTCGCTCCGCAGCCGGGCGTGGCCGGTCCCTATCGAGTGGACGTCGTTACCGGCATGACCGCGACACCGCTCGGGAATGCTCCCGGCATCCCGCAAGGTGCTCCGCCACAGGCTTTCGGAGTTGCTCCCTTCGGCCAACCAGTGCCGGGTGCGGTAGCCGCTCAAGGGTTCGCAGCACCGGGCGCGGCTCCGCAAGGTGCAGCGCCTTTGCCGCCGACCGTGGTCACGGGGCCAACCGGCGCCATCACACAGGGCATTCCGATCCCCCCTGGCAGCGGTCCAATCACCTCGGCCATGCCGCAGCCCACAGTGGCGCTCACCACCACCTACGGAGCAGCCGGACCAACGCAGCAGACCCAGATCTACACGCCGACCTATTACTACTATTACTACCAGCCACAGCAGCAACAGCAGCAGGCGCAGGCCCAGTTCACACAACCGCAGTTCGCGGCGCCACAGTTTGCAGCCCCGCAATTCGCAGCTTCGCAGTTCGCACAGCCTCAAGTCCCAGTGGCGGGATATGGGTACGCTCCGGTCGCGGCACCCGTGATGTACGGTGCTGTGGACTATTCGCAGGCGTTGCCGAACGCTCTGCCTCCCGTTTACCCGCAGAACGTCGGATCGCTGATGAACGCTCGCGGCGAAGTCGGGCACGTGCGCTATCCGTACCACAGCTATCGCCGTCCGTGGTATTTCCCTGGCCAGCCGAGCTTCAACGTGACGATCGACGGCCCGGTCTGGTAACGTTGCGTTCGCGGCCAGCCTGAAATTGAGTTCTGAGCCTGATTCTTTTGGAGTCAGGCTTTTTCTTTTTCGTAGCTTGCTGCACGACTACAAGACAGAGGCGCTCCATCGGGCACAGGGAGGGGTCATGCCAGCGAGTGATTTGTTATCAGAGTGTTTGAAATCTGCCTCGGATCAAGCTGCGTTTCTGGATGAGTTGCGAACCAAACTGCCCTCGCAGCGGTGGTTTGCGGGGAAAGCGAAACAGATCGCGACGCTGGAACTGGCGGACGTGGTTGATCTGTCCCAAGGGCCCGATTGCTGCGGTCTGGTGATCCTGAATGTGGCCTTCACAGACGGCACTCGCGATCAATACTTGTTGCCGATCGCAACCCCGTCGCCGGGACAGAAGCCTGTCGAAGATGCCTCACCGCGCATCTGGCGTCTGTTGCTGCAGACCGCATTTCTGAAGAGTGACGACGATGCCAGCGACGAACCTCAACTCGGGCAATCGCTCAAGGGCATCGCGACCGATGCACTGGACCGAACCACTCTCGGCCTGCTGACCGACGACGTGATCGAGGTGCACTCCGGACAGCAGAGCAATACGTCCGTAGGCGTCGGCGAGTCGTATTTCATGAAGCTGTTTCGACGGCCGCAGCCGGGCATCAACCTTGATGCCGAAGTCGGCATATTTCTGACCGGCCGCTTCGAGAACACTCCGGCCATCGCAGGCACGATCGACTACGTGAACCCCGCTGGCGAAACTCGCTGCATTGCGATCCTCGGCCGTCGAGTCATTGCGATCAGCGACGCGTGGGCCTTCTGCCTGCAGCAACTGGGTCAGTTCTGGGAAGACATCAAGCGGCGAACTCAACCGCTGCCTGCGACTCCGCCGGTCGTCAACTGGCATCTGGACGCGGCGTCTCATGAGATCCCGCATCTGGCTCGGGAACTCATCGGCGACTTTTTGGATGATGCCAGCCTGCTGGGACGACGAACCGGTGAACTGCACGTCGCTCTGGATGCTCAAGGCGCGGAGCCTGCGTTTGCTCCTGAGCCGTTGACGTCCGCATCGCTGTCGACCTTGCTCGCCGGAGTCAGACACGAAATCGATGTCACGGCGTCGTTGCTGAAGGACCGCAAGGCAGTCGTCGACAACGTGGGAGCGTCCGGGTTTGCCTCTCAGTTCTCTGCGAAGGCGACCGCGCTGCTGGACTCACTGTCCACGACCGCGGCTCCCGACATCGACCTGATTCGCGTGCACGGTGATTACCATCTCGGGCAGGTGCTGCGCACAACCAACGACTTTCAGATCATCGACTTTGAAGGCGAACCGGATCGACCACTCGCGGAACGGCAACAAAAACGGCCCGCGATGAAGGACGTCGCCGGTATGGTGCGGTCGTTCCACTATGCGTCGAACGCGGGTGCGGTCGGCTTGATTGACGCTCTGCAGGATTTGCCGCAGACGATCGATGTCGCCGCCTGGCAACAGTTCTGGTTCGCGTGTACGGCGAGCAGCTACCTGCAGGCTTATTCGACGGCAGTGCACGGCCAGCGTCTGCTGCCGCGAGATCCGAAAGACGCTCAACGATTGCTGGACGTCTGCCTGCTGGAGAAGGCGATGTACGAGTTGCGCTACGAACTCAACAACCGCCCTGACTGGGCTCGAATTCCATTAATTGGATTGGCAGAAGCGATTGGCATTGGATCGCTGGAGTGACTGCCGCGACGATAGACTTCTGCGCGAATTGCTGACGCCGCCCGTCGGTGTAGGACGGACAATCCTGTCCGTCAAAACGCTAGCGGACAGGATTGTCCGCCCTACAACAGTTGTCGCAGTCGTCGTCTTTCCGGAATGAGATTATGCCCCTCGTCCGCCGTGTGCTTGCTGTCGCTTCGCTGTGCTTTGCCGGTTCCGCGTCCGCGGCCGACCTCCCGCCCGCCGCTGATCGAGCAGTTGATTTCAAGAAGGATGTGCTGCCGATCTTTCAGAAGCACTGCTGGAAATGCCACGGTGCCGAAAAGCGTGAGGGTGGTCTGCGTCTCGATCGTCAGGATGCTCTGGATGGCGGCGACTCGGGCCCGAGTATTCTGAAGAAACGTAGTGCCGAAAGTTCGCTGATTCGCAAAGTCGCCGGGCTCGATAAAGACTCGCTCATGCCGCCTGAGGACGAGGGCGAGCGCCTGACGTCTGCCGAGATCGGCATTCTGCGCAAGTGGATCGACGACGGCGCAATATGGCCCGCAGATGCTGGCGATGGATCGAAGCGCAGTGAGCACTGGTCCTATCGACCGATCGTGCGTGCGAATGCTCCTTGGGTGCGCGAGGAGAGCTGGGTTCGCAATCCGATCGATGCGTTCGTACTCGCGAGGCTGCAAGCTCAGCAGATTAAGCCGTCGCCGGAAGCCGATCCGCAGACATTGATCCGGCGTCTGAACCTCGACCTGCTGGGCCTGCCGCCGACTCCCGAAGAGGTCGATGCGTTTGTGGCCGCGCCGCAGCGTGAAGCCGCATACGAGCAACTCGTTGACCGACTGCTGGCGTCTCCGCATTTCGGCGAGCGCTGGGGGCGGCATTGGCTGGATATGGCGCGCTATGCCGACACAGACGGCTATGAGAAAGACAACTCACGACCGGATGCCTGGCGCTGGCGCGACTGGGTGATTGATGCCGTAAACCGCGATCTGCCGTTTGATCAGTTCACGACTGAGCAACTGGCGGGTGACCTGCTGCCGAACGCGTCCGACATGCAGCGGCTGGCGACGGCGTTCAATCGTCAGACGCTGACCAATACCGAAGGCGGCACCGACAAAGAAGAGTTCCGCGTCGAAGCGTGCTTTGATCGCGTCGAAACGATAGGCGCGGTGTGGCTCGGTCTGACGCTGACCTGCGCCCGATGTCACTCACACAAGTACGAGGCCATCAGTCAGCGCGAGTACTTTGCGATGTTCGCATTCTTCAACAATGGCGATGAGACCAGCACCGAAGTCCCGATTTCTGCCGAGGCCGTTGCGAAGTATGAGCGTGACATGATTGCTCACGCTGCGAAGCTCGAGAAACTCAGCGCAGACTTGGCCGCCGCGAAGCGTTCCCTCGAACCGGAACTTGCCGCATGGGCAACGAGCATGCGCGAGAGCCTGAAATCGCCCGCTCAAGTTGAGTTCCATCCGCTGGACTTCAACGATTTGAAGGCTACTTCAAAGGCTACCTTCCAACGGCTGGACGATGGTTCGTATCGAGTCTCCGGCAAGGCCCCCGACCGCGATGAATACACTCTGACGACGAAGCTCGAACTGAAAGACATCAGCGGCCTCAAGATCGAGAGCATCCCTGACGAATCGCTGCCGACCAAGGGCGCGGGACGCTCTAAAACCGGCAACTTCGTGCTGACGGATGTGCGCGCCTATCTCGGGTCGAAAGAGAAGCTGACGGTCGCCGACGCCGTTCCGTTGGTCAGTGCGACGGCCGACTTCTCGCAGAAGAACTTTTCGCCGGACATGGCGATTGATGCCAACAAGCAGATGACAGGTTGGGCAGTGTCGCCGCAAGTGACCCGACCGCACACAGCGACGTTCGCTCTCCGCACCAACATGGCCCAAAGCAACGCAACGTGGCTGCAAGTGGTGCTCGATCATCAGTATGGGCAGCAGCATTCACTCGGGCGGTTCCGCGTTTCAGTGAGGACCGGCAGCGATCCGCGCGAGGGGTTGAGTGCTCAGGTTCTGAAGGCACTTGATCTACCTGCAGAACAGTGGACCGACTCCGATCGAGCGGCCCTGCTGGATGAGTTCAGTCGACGGCACGTAGCGACCTCCAAGCTGGCGGCTGAAGTGGACGCCCATCAGGCCGCCGCTCCGAAGAAGCCAGAGATGTCCGTACGCGTGATCTCAGAACGTCGCACCGATCCACGTCACACGTTTGTGATGCGCCGGGGAAGTTTTCTGGATCCTATTCGCGAGCAAGAGACTGCTTCTGGAACGCCTTCCTTGCTGCCGCAGATCGAGCCTAAAAACAGTCATATCCCAGATCGCATTGACCTTGCGAACTGGCTGACGGCCAAGGAAAACCCGCTGACGGCGCGAGTCACCGCGAATCACATCTGGCGACTGCTCTTTGGCGAAGGTCTGGTGCGCACCGTCAACGACTTCGGCGTGCGGGGCGAGAAACCCTCCCATCCTGAACTGCTGGACTGGCTGGCGACCGAGTTCCGCGATGAACTCGCCTGGAGTCGCAAGAAGTTCATCAAACGCATCGTCATGTCGGCCACCTATCGGCAGTCGGCGGCGCATCGGCCGGAACTGGTCGAGGTTGATCCGCTCAACACGTTGCTGGCCCGGCAGAATCGTTTGCGCGTGGAAGCCGAGTTGATGCGCGACCTGACGTTGTCTGTCTCAGGCCTGCTGTCGACCAAGATCGGTGGCCCCAGCGTGTTCCCGCCGATGCCGGCCGGGATCACGGATCTCAGCTATGCCAACAACTTCAAATGGGCCACCAGCACTGGCGAGGATCGTTACCGCCGCGCGATGTACACGTTCTTCAAACGCACGGCGCCACACCCGAACCTCACCACGTTTGATTGCCCCGACGCCAACACCACCAACGTCAAACGACAAACGTCCAACACGCCGCTGCAGGCGCTCGTCCTGCTGAACAACGAAAGCTTCATGGAAGCCGCGCAGGCGTTAGGCCAGCGGCTGCTAAAACGCGAAGCTAAGACAGATAGCGATCGTCTGCAGTACGGCTTCCGTCTGTGCGTCGCGCGTCCGATGAACGGCACCGAGACCAATCAGTTCTCATCCCTGCTGCCCCGTGCTCGCGAGTTCTACAGCGAACACCCCGTCGAAGCTCAAGACATCGTCGGCAAGTACAAGGTAGACGGTCAGTCCCTCGCCGAAGTCGCGGCCTGGATTACCGTATCGCGAGTGCTGCTGAACCTGGATGAATTCATCACACGAAACTGACCTGCCGCTAATTGGCGGGTACGACGGGATCAGTAACCCAACAACTAGTGGATCAGAATGAACTCGTTCGAGTTCAGGTAGGCCCAGAACAGGTCCTGCAGGCCAGCCGTGGTGGCAGCTTGGGCTTCAGGGCCACGCTTCTGGCCAACGTGATCGCGGATCAACTTGCGAACAGCGGCGAGTTCCTGCGGAGTTGGTTTGCGAGACAACGTTGCCAGTGCGACGGCTTCGATCTTGGCATCGTCTGACTGCTTCGAATGAGCCACTTTCTCAAGATAAGTGCCGCGCTTGCTTTGCAGTGACAGCTGCACCAACTCGCCGTTCATCATCATCAGGGCTTGAGGAATCGAACCGTCGAACAAGTCGGCCTCGTCGTTCTCATCAGTACCGAATGCCATCACGAACTGTTGCAGCCACTCAGATCGCTTTTGCTCGACAGCTTCCCAAGTTGAACCGAACAACTCGCGGGCATCCGTCGCGATCAGCAGCGAATCGAAAACCTGCTCGACGGTCATCGTCTTCACGTAAGCACGGCTGAAGAGCGCTTCGTTGCCGGTCGCCGGATCATCAACGGTGTTACCGCTCGTGATGCGACTCGAGAGTTGATAAGGCTCAGACTGCGTGATCCATCGGATCAACTGCTTGACGTCGTAGCCGCTGCGCACGAATTCTCGCGTGAGTCGATCGACGACCTGCGGATGACTGATGCGAGCATGCGGACCCATGTCGTCAACCTGAGCAGTAAAGGCCGCTCCGAGGAAGTGCATCCACATGCGGTTGACGAAAGCGCGAGCCATCTGCGGTGCGTCGCCTTCCGACATCAGCTTGGCCAGCCCGCCTCGCAGATCCTGTTCGCCTTCGGGGGCGATGCGCGTGCCTTCAAACTGCGGGTACGCGGCCTTCATCAAGCCATTGCGCGTCTCATAAAAAGTCGGGCCCTCGAGTCGAACGTTCGCCAGAGCTCTTTCATTGAGCTTGGGATTGTCCGCTCGCGGACGGTCAATGACTTTGACTTCCTTGAAGATGCTGTTGAACGACCAGAACTCATCCTGCCGCCGATCGTTGAATGGATGATCGTGGCACTGAGTGCACTGCATCTGCTGGCAGAGGAACAGCTTGGCGGTAATCGCGGTTGCGGGGACGGCCTCATTGTTGAGATGGGCCATCAGGAAGCTGGCGGCACCGTTCTCTTCAGGAGTGCCTTCCGCCGAAATCACATCCGCGACGACATCATCCCAGCCGCGATTCTGTCGGAAACTGTTGCGCAGGAATTTTTCCAGCGCGACCCGATTCACTTCACGCGGGTTGGAACGACCAATCAGCAGGTTGGCCCACACCGTCGTCCAGTTGCGGATATAGTCTTCGTCGTCCAGCAAGGTATTGATCAGCCGCGCTCGTTTGTCAGCCCGCTTGTCGGCCACAAACGCTTTGACCTGTTCGCCCGTTGGAATGTGGCCGACCGTGTCGAGGTAAGCTCGACGCACCCATTCCGAGTCCTCAGCGCGGGGAGACGGCTTGATCTCGTTGTCATCCCAGGACTGACGGAGTTGGTCGTCCACATAGGCGACAACATCCGCCCCCGCGTCAGTCGCGGCGTTCGACGGCTTGCTGTTATCAGCCTGGACGACAACAGCTGTGTTGTCGTTCTTGTTGGTTGAATTCGGATCGTCGGTGCGATTCGCGCGTGAAGGATTCAGCTCAACCGGGCCGGCTTCGGACATCCCATCTTTGGATTGCGTGTTGTTGGCGACCAGTTCGTTCGGCGTTGTGGAGTTCTTCTGAGGAGCAGGATCGATCTGCTGCGGGTTGTTGTTGTCCTGTTTAGCAACCTGATTCTGCGGCTTGTTAAACACCGTGACGGTGACCGCGAGGATTAAGCCCAACGCCGTGATGGCGATTGCCAGTTGCTTGTAGCGGGATCGGCTGGTCGGCGCGGCTGCGGCGGGAACCAGATCACAAGTGAAGTCGACTTCCTCGGGCAGGAAGCGGTCGCTGCTGGCGGCGGTGTTCCAATGGAGCGTGCCGTGTAGGTCCATGTATTCGATGTAGAACCGTCGCGCGGATGCGTCGCTGCGAACGAGCGATTCCAACTGCGCGAACTGCGTGGAAGAGAGACGCTCTTCGATCAGCAGTTCGAGCAGTTCGACCAGCTCGGGATGTTGGTTCCAGTTACTCATGAGACTCTTTCTGTCGCGGGGACAGCTACCTCACTGACGGTTTCAGCCGTCGGCTGACGCACTCATAAAGCGTCTTGCGAATCCGTCCGAAGGACTGGTAGACCGAGTTAATCGGCCGACCAACATCCTCTGCCACACCTTTGCCCTTGTTGCCAGGGGCATAACGATTCTCGATCAGTTCACGATCTTGGGGACGCAGCTTCTGCAGGCATTCGTTTAACGCCGCGCGCCGCAGATCGAGGTCGTCGTGCATCGACTCGGCCTCACGCGCGATGACGTCACATAATTCGTCCGTGAAGAACAGGCGGCTCGAACGCCGCTTGTCGCGAAACTTCAAAACCTCAAAGTTCGCAATCTGAAACGACCAGGCAATGAAGTTAGTGCCCTGCTGGAACTGCTCGAACTTGCTCCAGATCACCACGTTGGTGTCCTGCAGAATTTCCTCGGCATCAGCAGGGTTGCTGACTTGAGCCAGGATATGCAGAAACAATCTCCGCTGACTCCGACTGAAGAGTTGGACGAACTCTTCGGTCGGCACCGCGCGAACCACTTTGGTGTCTGGAACCGAGGACACGGTCAGCAAGTTTCCCAGTTGGGTGGCAGTGCCCGAAACGAATCGGAAGCTTCCAGAACGAAGATCCGGTCCAAAACATGTCTACCTACGAAACGCGGGAGCCATTGGCTCCCGCGTCACGCTGATTTCAGAATTGCTGTGGCGAACGATTAGCCGATCAGTTCAGCGATCGGGGTACCGCCGTTAGCAATCTTCATCGGACGACCGTTCTTCGAGGTATGAACAATGGTCGTCGGGATACCCATCGCGTGAGCGACGGTGGCCCAGATGTCGCCGGGTTGGTAGGTCTTGGTCGTGCAGGCGATGCCGTCAGCGTCGGTCGCACCAACTGCCTGTCCGTTCTTCAGTCCACCACCACCAATCATGGTTGACCAGCTAGCGGCCCAGTGATCGCGACCGGTGTCCTGGTTGATGCGTGGGGTACGAGCGAACTCGCCCATCCACACCAAGGTGACGTCGTTGATCATGCCACGTTGCTTCAGGTCCGCCGTCAGAGCGGCAATACCTTGGTCGAGCGTGGGGAGGCGTTGAGTCTTCAGAGTGTTGAAGACGTTGGCGTGGAGGTCCCAGCCACCAAGTTCAACTTCGATGAACGGAACACCGACTTCGACCAGACGGCGAGCCATGAGCAGGCTGCGGCCAAACGGATTCGCGCCGTACAGTTCCTTGGTCTTGGCGTCTTCCTTGTCGACCTGGAAGGCTTCCATCTGCTTCGAAGTCATCAGGTTGACGGCCTTCGAATAGACGTCCTTGTGGGACGCTGGCAGATCGCCACGCTTCGAGTCGATGAAGTTCTTCTCGATCACGCCCAGCATGTTGAGGCGTTGATCCATACGCTGTGGGGTGATGTCGCCCATATCCGCGTTGCGGATGCGACCGTTGTTATCCACAACGAACGGAGCGTTCATCTGGCCGAGGTAGCCGGGGCTGCCAGCACCGCCACCAATGGAGATGAAGCCGGGGACTTCCAGTTCCTTGCGCTTGCCGGCCAGTTCATGGCTGACAACCGAACCGAAGACCGGATGCACAACCGTGGGGTTTGGCACATAGCCGGTATGCATGTAGTAGCGGCCGCGACCGTGATCGGCTTCGCGAGTGCTCATCGAACGCACAACCGACAGGTTGTCGAACTGAGCGGCCGTCTTCGGCATGTGCTCGCTGATCTGCACGCCCTTTGCGGCCGTGTCGATCGGCTTGAACTCGCCACCGTTCTTGGAACCGGGCTTCAGGTCCCAGATATCGATCGTTGGTGGTCCACCACCCATCCACATCAGGATGCATGCTTTTTGATTCTTCTTCGCCGTGGCCGCATGAGCGTTCAGGTGGGCGATGAAGTCAAGAGTTGGAATGGTCGCGGCAGCGGCAGCCATGTGCCTCATGAAGTGACGGCGGGACATTCCATCTGGAGTGGGGAGCAACATTGTCGTATGCCCTTTCAAAAAGGATTCGTCAACCTTGAGTGTATTGTCGTCGCATTGGCCAGCAGAACAGCCGGAATTCCCTCGTGCAGCCGTGCTGATTGTCAAATGCGAGTCTAAACGAGTTTGAGTTGCAAACAAGGACTTCGGAACTTGTCCTTGTCAGTTTTTAAGTCGCTTGAACATCAGAATTACCGGCTTAGGTCGACAGAGAGTTCGTCTGCTTTTGGAAAGTTTTTTTGAGGTTGCGGCGGGCGGAATCCAACTTTTGTAAGCCCGGCCACGCAAAGATATCTGACTCAAGCTAATAACAACACATTTGGACACAATAAATCGCCTGCCCGTCAGTCATCGAGAGCGACGGCGGTCGGACTGGCGGAAGAACGCCATCTGGCGTCGTCCAAAGAACCGCTGAAAATCACCTGGCCGCCGTGTACGCCGCCTTCGGGCCCCATGTCGATTACGCAGTCTGCGGAGCGAATGACATCCAGGTTGTGTTCCACGACAACGACCGTCTGGCCACCATCA
Source organism: uncultured Planctomycetaceae bacterium (assembly GCA_964386705.1). Classification (GTDB taxonomy): domain Bacteria; phylum Planctomycetota; class Planctomycetia; order Planctomycetales; family Planctomycetaceae; genus AM-0621. The sequence goes on along the minus strand of CAYLTY010000052.1, from coordinate 16,759 downwards.
ACCAGGCGCCGCAGTACGCCAATCAGTTGTTCGGTATCGGCAGGGTGCAGCCCGGTTGTGGGTTCGTCGAGCACGTACAGGGTGCGCTCGATCCCGCCCTTCGCCAGTTCGGTTGCCAGCTTCACACGCTGAGCTTCGCCACCAGAGAGCGTGTGCGAGGACTGACCAAGCTCCACATAGCCGAGCCCGACACTCGACATCGTTTCGAGCACCTGCTTGATCTTTGGCACGTTGCTGAAGAACTCGGCAGCGGCATCGATCTGCAGCTTGAGGATCTCAGCGACGTTCTTCTCTTTGAACTGCACGGCCAGCGTCTGCGGGTTGAAGCGTGCTCCGCGACAGGCCGGGCAGGTGACGACCAGATCCGGCAGGAAGTTCATTTGAACCCGCCGCACACCCTGCCCCTGACACGTCGGGCAACGGCCTTCGGGCGAGAGAAAACTAAAACGCTTCGAGCCATATCCCCGCAACCGGGCCGTGCGAGTTTTCGCCATCAGGCGCCGCACTTCATCCCAGATGCCTGAATGAGTCGCCGGGTTCGAGCGCCCCGAACGTCCGATCGGGGTCTGATCAACGACGACAATGCGATCGAGTTGATCGGCACCTTGAATGGCATCACACGGCAGCCCCAGTGCGCGAAGTTCACGAAGGCTCGCACGCTCACGCTGCTTCAGGGCGTACTTCACGGCGGGCACCAGCGTGTGCTCGATCAGCGACGTCTTGCCAGAGCCGCTGACTCCTGTAACTGCCACGAACTTGCCGAGCGGAATCGTCGCGGTCACGTTCTGCAGATTGTGAGCATCGCAACCGGTCAGAGTGATCGCGGCAGTTGCATCATTCTTGGAAGCCGTCGTGGCGACCTTCTTGTCCGACTTCGATGCCGGTGATTGCCGGACGTTGAGGAATCGAGCCGTCGCGGTGTCCGCCTGAGCCACATCTGCCGGAGTGCCGATCGAAACAATCTGACCGCCGGAAACTCCTGCGCCGGGACCGAGATCAATCAGCCAGTCCGCAGCCTGCATGACTTCGAGATCGTGCTCGACGACGATCACGCTGTTGCCGCGCTCGCGCAGGTCACGCAATACATTGATCAGACGACTGGTGTCGCGCGGGTGCAGACCGATCGTCGGTTCATCCAGCACGTAGCAGACGCCGATCAAGGCCGTGCCGAGGCAACTAGCCAATCGCGCGCGTTGAAACTCGCCGCCCGACAGCGACCGGGCCGGACGATCCAGTTGCAGGTAGCCGACGCCCACTCGCTGCAGGAATTTCAGTCGATTGACGATCTCTGGCAGAACACTGCGTGCCGCCAGCATCTGCTCACTGTTGCTGTCTCCGTGATAAGCCGGGTTGAGAGCAACCTCTTCAAACCAGGCGAGCGCCTGATCGACTGAGTCCGCCACGACGTGCGGCAGATTACGTTGTTCGAACGTGACCGCGCGAGCGAAGCGTCCGATGCGGGCACCACCGCAATCAGGACACACCGGTCGTTGCAACAACTCGTGCTCGTCGGAGTCTTCGGTCGCGACACGCCCCAGACCGCGACACGTCGGGCAGGCACCATACGGACTGTTGAAGCTGAACGTACGCGGTTCGAGCGACGGATAGCTGACGCCGCACTTGGGGCACGCGCACTTGCTGCTGTAAAGCCGGTCCTGCCACGTCTCGCCCTCAAGTTCACTCACCAGGCAAACGCCGTCGCCGTGCTTCAATGTCAGTTCGATCGATTCGCGCAGTCGCGGCTCAATGCCGGGCTTAACGATGATGCGATCGACAATCGCTTCGATCGTATGCGTCTTGCTGCGCGGCAGATCCGGCGGAGCCGCGGCGTCGACGATCTCACCGTCGACGCGTGCTCGCACGAAGCCAGCCTTGCAGATTCTTTCGAACACTTCGCGATGAGCGCCCTTCCGGCCCGTCACCTGCGGAGCCAGCAGCATCACCTTGCGACTGGCTTCCATGTGCATGATGCGGTCGATGATCGTGTCGACGCTCTGCTGCGACACTGGCTCATGACAATCGGGACAATGTGCCTGCCCGGCTCGTGCATAGAGTAGCCGCAAGTAGTCATGGATCTCAGTAGTCGTCGCGAGCGTGCTGCGGACTCGCGCGGCGGAGACGCGCTGATCCACACAGATCGTCGGCGCGAGCCCCGTGATAGAATCCACATCCGGTCGTTCGAGCTGATGCAGGAACTGCCGCGTATGGGCCGACAGACTTTCCAGATAACGCCGCTGACCTTCCGCGAAGAGCGTGTCAAAGGCCAGCGAACTCTTGCCGCTGCCGCTCACGCCCGTAATCACCACAAGCTGATCGCGCGGGATGTCGACATCAATGTTCTTGAGGTTGTGCGTGCGAGCCCCGCGCACTCGCAGCCAGCGCGCGAACGGTGTTGTCGCGGCAGCAGAGGATGCCTTCTCGGCTTGTTTGATGGTGGCGGTCTTCTTGCGAGCGGACGATTTCAAGAAAGAGTCCTCAGACGTAAACGCGATCAGCAGCAACCGGTGACTCGGCGATGGGCGTCATGGTATCGGACCGCGATCGTTTGTCAGAAAAGCGAACGCACGAAATATCCGCCGGGCAGGCGTCGCACGAGTCGCTTCATCTCCAGCACCGTGATGGTGGCCAATACCCGCGACGCATCCAGAGCGGTCGAACGCAGAATCTCATCCAGATGCCGCGGGTCGTCCGCGATCAGGTTGAGCACCGCGCGCTCCTGATCATTCAAACTGAGTTCACGCGGCGAGCGGACTTCCTCATCCTGCGCGGTCTTGACCGGCTTCATCAGCGGGCCGAGTGCGGCGAGCACATCATCCGCATGTCGAATGAGAATCGCGCCATCGCGAATGAGATCGTGACAACCCTCGCTCGCCAGGCTGTCGATCCGACCGGGCACAGCCATGACCTCGCGACCTTGCTCAGTCGCATGCCGCGCAGTGTGCAACGACCCGCTGTTGCGCGTCGCTTCGATAATCAGCACGCCTAGCGACAACCCGCTGATGATCCGATTGCGCTGCGGAAACAGTCCCGGCGAAGGATGCTGATCCAGCCGGAACTCAGACAGGACCGCACCGCTGTTCGAGATCTGCTCGGCCAACTCGGCGTGTTCTTCCGGGTAGATATTCGCGACACCCGTCGCCGAGATCGCCAGCGTGCGACCGCCGACCGAAAGCGCTCCGCGATGCGCCGCCGCGTCGATGCCTCGAGCGAGTCCGCTGACGATTGTCACACCCGCGCGAGCCAGCGCTGCCGACAGCTTCTCGGCTTGCTGAGTTCCATAGATGGAGCAACGACGAGAGCCCACAACCGCGATCGCCAGCTGATCGCGCGGCAGCAGTTCGCCCCGGCAATAGAGCAGCGGCGGAGCGTCCGGAATCTCAGCCAGGTTCTGCGGGTAGCTCTCAGCGCCTCGGGTGAGTATGCGGTAGCCAGCCGCTTCGCAACGTTCCCACTCGCGGTCTGCTTCTTCGGAATTCTTCGCGGCCGTGATCGCACTCGCCAACTTAGGCCCGACGCCTTCCACTTCCTTGAGTTCAGCAACCGAGGCATTGAGCACCCGTTCCGCCGAGCCATAAGCCGCCAGCAGCCGTTCCTGAATCACCGGCCCCACGCCATTCACCAGATGCAGCCGCAAGATGGCCCGGGTGTCATCCGTCATCGCAGCGGGCGAGTTGTCGCTGGGCATCATGGCATCCGGCAAACAGGATCGAAGAAAATGTTCACGTGGCTGAATGTTGACGGTTTAGTTCAGGCGAGTTCAGGGAGAAAGGCAACGGCGGCAGATCACTCAGATCGCGCAGCAGCTCACTTCAAAAAGTGACTCCTCTCGTGAAGATTGAGTTACCACCAATCGAGCCTGCTGGCGTATGCTGGAGCAAGACTTGGTTGCGAGGCTGTTATGCATTCTATGGTGACGTTCTTGCTGGTGCTGGCTGCGGCGATGGGACATTTGCTCCCAGCGCAAGCCTGTTGCTTCAGCTTGAGCGAGCAGCCTCAGGAAAAGGCCTGTTGTGCCCGCCACCAGGAAGTCCGTGTCACAGCTAAGAAGAGCTGTTGCCACCAGACGGAAGAGGGATCGCAGCGAGGCGACCAGAGTCCTTCAACTCCGCTCTCTCAGACTCCCGAGTGCTGTTGTTCGCAAGGCCATATGCCCGCAACGGTGCCGCAGGAGTCTCATTCTCCGGTCACCACCGCTGACATCGCCCTGCCGGTTGCCGAGTTCCAGTTCGTCGTCGAGCCGCGCCTCAATGTGGCCGCAGCTCCCGAATGCAGTCACCCTCGAGGTCTGCAGAAGTTGCTTTGCCGATGGCTGTGTTGAGTTGTTGATTCGTCCGCGAGTTCTCCCCTGAGACAGGGTTGAGGACACATTGCATTTCATCCGTTTGAAGACGAATCCAACTCACAACTCTTCTGCAAAGGAACGAACCATGGAACTGTCCAATATCTCTCGTCGTAGTTTGATCGGCCGCCTGCTGGGCGTGGCCAGCCTCGGAGCACTGGTGTCTTTCGGTGTGCTGTCGGCCGATGACCAGAAGCCGGCGCAAAAGCACGTCGCCGAATGTGCGAAGAAGTGCCGTGAATGTGCAGACCTGTGCAACAACTGCATTACCTGCTGCAAGAAGGATCGGCCTGAATGCGCCAAGCTCTGCGAAGCCTGCCACAGCATGTGCTTGGCCTGTGCTTCCTTGCACGAGCAACACAGCAAGCTGGCTGCGGAAACTTGCGTCGTCTGCGAGAAGCTGTGCCTCGATTGTGCTCTCTCTTGTGAGAAGGGCAACAAAGAGTGCTGCAAGGAATGCGCTAAGGCTTGCCGCGAATGCGCCGCAGCCTGCAAGGCTTCTCGCGCTTAGTTGAAACTGGTCGGCTCAATCCTGGATGGATCAAGTGGCCGATCGAACAAAGCTGAAACCCGCCGCGTCTCGGTCATGCCGAGGCGCGGTCAGGGTTGCTGGCAACACCGATCCTCTGGCGTCCGCGCTTCACGAGACGACCGATTTGAGAAATAACTCGCGACAGCAAGCTTGCTCATGTCGTTCACGCCTCGCGCTTCGAAAGGATCCGGAGATGTCTCAGTTCGCAGTCATCATCGCTGCTGCGGGGAAAAGCAGCCGCTTTGGAAGCACTCAACCACGTGAGAAGAAGGTCTTTCAAGATCTGCGTGGACGACCTGTCTGGCTGCGATCGACCGAAGCGTTCATCAACCGCGAAGAGGTGAAGCAGGTCCTGCTGTCGCTTAGCGCCGAGGACGTGGACTGGTTCAAGGAGAAGTACAAAGCCAATCTGGCGTTTCTGGATCTGGATATTGTGCCGGGCGGTGTCGAACGAGTGGACTCTGTGCAGAACGCCCTCGCCCGCGTGCGAGCGGACATCGACTTTGTTGCCATTCACGATGCGGCTCGACCGGTGATTGCCAAAGAGTGGATCACCAGCGTCTTCAACGCCGCCGAGCGTTCCGGTGCCGCGATTCTGGCTTCGCCCATTTCGAGCACCATCAAGCGCGTCGATCGCGGCGAGATTCGCGAAACCGTCCCGCGCGCCAATCTGTGGGCGGCTCAGACGCCTCAAGTTTTCTCGCGCAAACTCTTAATGGACGCGTACGCCAAACGCGGTCACCTGCAGGCCACTGACGATGCCCAATTGATCGAACAGCTGGGGCACGCAGTCACGATTGTCGAAGGCTCGCCGATGAACTTGAAGATCACCAGTCGCGAAGATTTGCGCATGGCCGATGCGCTGATTGACCTGCTGCCGCGCGACAAGAACATAGCCGCACTGCATCCCTTCGCCGATGACAAGCCCAAGTGGCTGTTCTCTGAGTGACCTGATTCGCGGCGCCTCTGCGTCAGTGAAGCGAATCAAACCGCAAACTCGTCCTCGAAGATCGCCTGCAACCGCCGGTTGCCGGTTTCGTCAACGGCCTTTTGCACGCGGTCGCGAATCGCAACGTAGAACCGCGACGGCGCGAGTGCTCGCAGCGCGGCCTCGGATGAATGGCTCTGCGACGCCACTTGAGCGATCAGGAAATCCATGGCACTCGGCTGCCGCGACAGGCCGAGACTGGTGAGGAAGGCTTCCTGCAGACCGCGATTGGCCGTCCGGTCCAGAGCGGCGATCAGGATGCTGACGGCTCGTTCCTGATTGCACTCACCCAATGCTGCGGCGGCTTCACAGACGATGGCATCGTTGGGGTGCTTCAGAAACCGCGCGACGAAGTCGATCGACTCGCGCGGATCCAACGTCAGCAGCCCGTTGAAGCATGCCCCGACAACTTCCGCTTCCTTGTCTCCGCATTCCGCTTTGACTCGCAGCAGCGGCACAATCGAATCGTGACCAACATCCACCAGCGCCTGGATAGCGTAAGTCCGGGCCAACCGTTCCGAGTCAGCCAGCAGATCCGTCAGCGCGATGAGCTTGCGATTGATACCCAGCAGGTGCGAGCGTCCAATCGCGAATGCCGCCGAGCCGCGCAGATTGATTGCCGTATCTTCAGACCCGCCCCAGACAGGTTCGAGCTGCCGGTGTCGAATACCTTGCAGGTAGAAGTCGGGATCATCCAGCTCCAACTTCGAGAGAGCATCGACAATCGCCGTCTTCGCGCCGCAACCTTTGTCGGACTCCAGTGGCTTCTCCATGAACCTGGGCCACAGCCCTCGCAGTTCATCGACAAACTCCATCAACTGCAGCTTGCCGATGATCTCAGCCGCTTTCGCGACAACGCGGTTGGATTCGTCACGCAAGGCCCGTCGTAGTTCATCCCGAACGGCCTCAGAATATGGAGCGTCCTCCAACTGATTGATGCGTTTGAGTCGCAAGTCCAGAGCAGACGCTTTCGCCATGAAGATCTCACCCGGGGGAAGCAGAGCAACCACAACGCCGGCTTCCAGTAAAGACCCGCGGCGCGCTCGATCACGATCAGAACGCTACCTCAGTACCACTGATAAGCCCACTCGTCAAAACGGGCTCGCGACGCGAGACGATCTGGCGAGTTGTTCCATTCAGGCCAGGTTGCCGCAACCGAAAACAGTTGATCAACCAGCAGCCGATCGGCAATCTGAAACGCGGTCCAATCGGATGAGCCGCGCATGAACCGGGTGCGTACATCCTCAACGTATGCTTCAGCCAGAACCGCTCGAACGCCGTTGCGAATGGTCTGATCAGATGAATCTGCCAGAGGCCAGAGTTCAAGGAGGCCTTCAGCAGTCGTGTCATGCACGCTGATCTGCACGCAGGGCGCATGATCTCCCGCCAGGATACGGGAGACGTTGTACCGGTTGACCAGCATGTCAATCGGCATCACGGCGTAGAGGTATGCCGCGAAGGCGACCGTCCAGAGTTGACGTCGCAGCAGCCACCTGAAGTTGCGGCGATTCGCGATCATCCACACGACCAGAGCGAAGCCCACCACCACCGAACTGATCCCCAGCACGCCAACCATTCGCATACGAGTGAGTCCGTTGAACCCCACATAGATACCCAGACGGTGGTAAACCGAGATCGCGAGCAGCAGGTTTTCAAACGACCAGAGCCACGCCAGACGCTTCAGACTGGGCACGCGCGGATCACCGAGAATGGAGCCTCGAAAGATGATCGACAGCAGCAATGTCGCAGTGGCCAGTGCAACCGTCAGCCACGCGGCTCCTTCATGAGCGTACCCGGAATAGTGAAACCCTTTCGGAAACTCCCGGAACCAGAGCGTGGCGAACTCAAAGACCAAGTAGACGACAAACAGACCGATCAGTGCCACCAGAGTATTTCGAAACGCTTCATACAACGACGCTTCAGCACTCTGATCGGAAGGAGGCAGACGCTCGTCTTCCGGTGCTGATTCCTCGCGGCGGATGGATAACGGCCGTAAGGCCGCAGCTGACAGCCAGAGCGCTGGCATCCAAAACAGGACTTCGGTCGGCGCCGGCATGATTGCCTGCAGTTTGGCCTGAAGCTGGCGTACCAGTTCGGCCAGATGACCGCTCATGAAACTGAGCAGGTCTGGATTCGCCAGCACGAAGAACGCACTGAAGACGCAAATTGCAGTGGCGGGCAGCAGTGTTGCGAGCCAGTTTGCTCGACGCGACTCCCGCGCCGGAGGCTTCATCTGAGACCACGAGGCCGAGTAGTCCTCGAGCGCCGAGTGTCCTTCGACGATCAGGCTGGCTCCGAAGACGAACGTTCGCAGCACGAACGGCGATAAGCCGGAAAGACAGGCCAGAAACGCTGTCAACAAACCGAAGCCAGCCACTGCGGCCAGCGTGGAACCGCACCACACCAGTCGCACAGCCACCAGCAGCAATAGAAGAGCAACCGGCCAGATGGACCGTCGTGGGCGCCGCTCGGCGGAACCACACCACGCCAGCAGGGGAGCTCCCGCCATGAGTGCTGCCAACCCCGCATAGCCATGGCCGCGATAGATCGTCACATCGCACAGAGCGACCAGCGCCAGCACGCAAATGATTTCGCGCTTCGTCACTGGAGTCTGAGGAAGCTTCGGCGGAAACCGATACTCGCCTCCATCCTCCGCGCCATCAAAGGCAGGTCGGCTGACTATCGCAGGATCCGCCTTTGTCTCCGCAGGCGGTGCATCAGCTTGGTCGAACTTATCATCGAGTGGCCCGGGCTCGGTCATGGTGCGTCTCCATCGCAAGTTCTGCCATTCATCCTACCCGAGACCGCAACGTTGACGTCTGTGGATTCCTGACGTTTTCCACAGAAACATCCTGAAGACTTAGGCGTCCCAACGTCTACGGACTCAACCGCAGCTCCTTCAGGTCCAGCAAGGCGGATCTGGGTTTCGCGATGGCTCGCATGGTGGCGCGGTGCTTGCCTGCGGGAAGCTCGATCTCACCCAGCTTCACCGTTTGATAGTTCTCCCACGTGCGCGTGCTCTCCGCCGAGTGGGTGAGCTTCTTGTCGGCAATGGTGACATCGAACCGGTCACCTGCGGCACCGGCTTCGACGGCGTAGGTCATGCTCAACGTGTACTTGCCGGGCTTGGGCACTTCGATGGTCCAGGCGGCTTCGTCGTCGGCGCTTTGCCAGTAGCCGAGGTTTTGAAACTGTTTCTCGAAGACCAGCGTCGGCCCGCGCAGCTCAGCATTCGTAGCAAGCAATCTTAGGCTGCCATCGGCATCGGCTTTGACGAGCTTCGGTTCGTTGCCGGGCATCTGCTTGAGCGGGGGAACCGGCGCGGAGCGTTGCACGAACGCGATCACATCGGCGACATCCTGAGGCGACAGGTCCTTCTCCAGTCCTTCCGGCATGAAGGATTTATTGGACGAAGCCAGTTCGTCGATGTCTGCTCGCAACAGAACCGTTTCTTTGCCGTCCGCGCCCACGAGAGTCACGCTGTTGCCGGTTTCGCTGGTCAACATACCCGAGAAGGCCCGGCCGTCGTTCGTCTGGATCGTGTAGCTGAAGTAGCGAGTCTCGACGGCACGGTTCGGATCAAGAATGGCGGTCAGCAGCGCGGGTGCCGAACGGTCCTTTACGGCTCCCAGGTCCGCTCCAATCTGCTTGCCAATGTCCTGCAGTCGATGACACGCCGAGCAACGCTTGTCGAAGACAGCGCGTCCGCGAGAAGTGTCGCCCGTCATCTTCAACACATTGCTGAATGCGTCGAGTACCTGCTGTCGAGTTGTCGTGGATGACGCCGCGAACAGCTTCGCAGCGCGATCTTTGATGGCCGAGTTCTTATGAACCAGCAGGCGTTCGCGACGAACGGCGTCGAAGTCGCTGATCGACACCTGCTGCTTTTCAAACGCGTCGAGCAGCACGAGTGTTGTGGCATCACGTTGCAGAAGCGCGTCGAGCACATGCTGACGAACTTGCGGGCTGAGCGTTCGCCAGTTGTCGAGCAACATGTGCGGCACGTCGGCACGGCCCAGTCCGGTCAGAGCGACGACCGCCGCCTGCTGAATCTCGATCGGTTCGCGCGGCGAAAGCCTTCCTTTGATTAACGCGAAGTCATCGTCATTGAACGGCTTCGCTGTGGCGAGTAACTCCATTGATGCGATGCGATCACGATTGTCCGCCTGCGGCGCGGCCGCCATTTGCCGCGCGCGGTTAAGCAGCAGCTTCCAGCCGGGTTGCACTGCGGCCATGCGTTCCAGTTCGTCCGCCTTCGCATTGCCGAGCAACTGTCGCAGCGCGGGGAAAAGTGCATTCGGGCTGACGGCCTCAGCTTCGGCTTCAGTGCGAGGCAACAGACTGCTGAGCGTCTGCTGCGACAACTGCCCGTTCCGCAGCGCGACCGACTGTGCTGAGATGCGTCCGAGCAAACTCACCAGATCCGGCGACGCCTGCCGACCTTGTCGCACCAGTTGCCGCGCGAGGTCGCTCTCCACAGCCTCGGCATTGCGGGCGTGCAGAGAACTCAGCATCGCAGTCGAGATCAACGAATCGTTGACGTGCCTCAGAGCAAGCTCGGCGAGCAAGTGCCCCGGCGTTTCGTCGTCTCCCCGCGTTTCCCCTAAACTATAGGCCAACTGCAGCACCACCGGCGTCTCATCGCCCACTCGAGGAACCAACTGCTTCAACACCTCGCCATCGTGCAGCCAGCTCTCGCTGAGCCGCACGGCATGCCGACGGACGCCCGCGTCGCGATCATTCAGAGCCTTCAGCACCACCGGCTTCGTCAGAGCGTGCAAGCCATCTAGTGTGCAGAGTGCATGCAATCGGGCCAGCGGTTGCGCGTGCTCGGTTGCCATCTTGTTGAGCGGTTCGACAACGGTTTTGTCCTGACGTTCCACGAGTAATCGCTGAGCGGTATCGCGCCACCAGCCGTTTGGCGAGGCAAGTTGCGCGAGCAGAGTCTCATTCGAAAGATGCCCGGCCGCGAGCGGTCGAACCGGCGTTTGGTCCTTCGCTGCGCCAGTCGCAGCAGGAGAGTCCGAGCAGCAGGTCGGTTTGGGAGCCGAGTCCGCGCGCACCACACGGTAGATGCGGCCGCGATCCGAACCGGCCCGCAGATCGAGCTTGCGTTGCCACTCGGGAGGAATCCAACGCGGGTGTTCGATCACCGCCCGATACATATCGGCGATCCATACGGCGCCATCGGGGCCAGTACGCACCATGACGGGGCGGAACCAGTTGTCTGAGGACGCCAGAAACTCCGAGTTCTGTTCATCCGCCGCGCGGCGTGCCTTGAACGTCGCACCGTCGGACGTCAGCACCAGTCGCGAAACCAGATTGTGCACCGGCTCGCAGACGAAAGCATTGCCGTAGAACTCATCGCCCAGATAACGATCGCGATAGATCGACGTTGAACAAGCAGACGTGAACCTGTTCGCGCGATCGAAGTCGTTGAACCGCGCCATGGTCTTGCTCTGCGGAAACACCGGCGCCGCGCCGGGCACTTCGGCTATCTCCACGCGTGTGTCACGCACCGCCAGATGCGGATTGCGACGCAGGTAACGGTCTTCCAGCGCATAGTGCCAGATGGGGCGCGAGTTGTTGTTGCCGAACCAGTCACCCCAATCGTTGCGCTCACGGCCGAACTGAGTCTGCCCGGAGATCGCATCGAGCAGTCCCTCATCAGGTCGAATGCGCAAATCGCGACCTCGAATCGGCGCAGACGTCTTGCTGGTTTCAGACTGCGGCAGCAGCGAGTTGACGACCGCCACCTCGCCGCCGCTGTCTCCGTTGCCCACGTACAGCCAGTTATCAAGACCATAGCGCAACCCATTCACTCGATGCTGCTGGTTGCCTTCGACGAAGCCCTTGTAGAGCGTCTGCTTGAACTCGGCGCGACCGTCTCCATCGCGGTCAGAGGCGAAGAATATCTCAGGCGCAGCCGTCACCAGCACTCCATCACGCCACAGTTGAATGCCGCTCGGAAACGCGATGCCCTCCATAAAAGTCTTCGCTTCGTCGTAGCGGCCATCACCATTAGTATCGGTGAGTATTTTGATCCGCCCGCCGGGCTGACCGCGTAGTTCATCATTCTGATGCGGCTTCGCTTCGGGGCTCATGACGCCGTTGGGATAGTCGCTCATCTCGACCACCCACAGCCTCCCCTGCGTATCCCAATCGAACGCGACGGGATCTTGAATCAACGGCTCCGCAGCGACCAACTCCACCTTTAGACCTGGACGAACCTTGATGCTCTCCAGCGACTCTTCCGGAGATCTTGGTTTCGGAAACATCGCTTGTTTCTCAGCGGAATAGAACTCGTGCGGCAAGAGCTTCTGCACGGTGTCGCAAATGAGATCTTCGGCCTCCGGGGCCAGTCGCGACGGACGTCGGTAATACAACATGGAGAAGTCAGCTTCGTAACCACCTTCCTGCAAGACGCGCTTGGAAGCGATGTAACTCGGGATGTCATTCGCGTAAGCCGTGATCCACAGCCGCGAGTCATCGAACTCGCGATTCAACCGCAGCGAATAGTCCACCACAACTTCACCGCCGAGGAATACCATGGCCAGATCGTCGCCGAAGGTCCACGTGGAGATCGGATAGGTCATGGTGTTCGGAACGGACTCGCCCGCATCCAGTCGTGCGAGAAAATGCTTCGCGTTGGAGCCTTCAACTCCCGGCTTCTTCGCTGCGGTCTCAAGCTGTTCGCGCGTCGGCACGGCCGTAAACGGCAGTTCGATGCGAATCAACTTGCAGTCCACATGCGGGTCCAGCGGTTTACGTTCGGCGGTCCTGAGCAACGACTTCACGGCATCCGCGAATTCTCGCCCCAGAACTCGGGCTTCAGCCAAGCCACCATTCAAGCGCGGACCTTGATCAGCTCCACAACCAATCGTGATCAGGCTGGTTGCACCCGGATGATCGGCTTCGATTTGTTCCATCGCGGCCCCGGCCCAGTCACCACTGATCTGCAGGAAGCTGCCGCCATGCACCGTGCAGTGCATCGGATAGTTGGACCAGATGGCAAACTGCTTGCCGTCGGCATCGGTCGCTGTGATGACCGGCAAGCGCTGATCGCGCGGGCCATCGGCCTGATTGCCGAAGCCGGTCCACTTGCCGTCTTTGAGCACTCGCCGATTCACGTTGAGGTTCGCCGTCGTCTGAGCCCAACTGAGCCTCGCCGGCCGCCGGGCTTCAATCGCATCTCCGACAACTTGGATCACCTTTTGAATCAACTCGGTCTCGTATTGAGCGAGGTGCTTCTCGTGCTCATCAGGCAGCGGCGGCGGGAAGATGTTCGGCCCGAAGTCCTTGAGCCACGGAGCCGAATGCGTATGCGTGGAAGACAGAACCAGCCGCTCACGCTCAATGCCGTACTTCTCCTTGAGCTGATCCGCGATCTTGGTGGCGAGTGGCTCACCGATGCCGCAAGTCTCGATAGAGACAATCACCGTCAGCGGGAGTTGGTGAGGCGGCAATTGATTGTCTCCCCTCGCCCCTTCGGGGAGAGGGGTCGGGGGTGAGGGGCTTTGCAACGCCAGCTCCGTTTTCAATCGGACGTCATCTGCCTTTGTTGTCTGCGGATGGAGGTTGATACCTACGCATCCCTCGAACGCTCCTTGGTCTCCCGCAGAGGCGCAGAGCTCGCAGAGAGGATGCTCGTTCGATGACGCTTCGAAGCGACCTTGCTGGAAGTCCGGCTGCCCACTTTTGAGGGAAATCAGTTGAATTATTGGTCTCTGCGACCTCTGCGCCTCTGCGGGAAATCTGTCTGTGTCTGGTTTATCGCTTCTCGAGAAAGCGCTCGCGAGAAGATCTCTCCTCGTCCCTCTGCAGAAAGGAGTCGGGGACGCGGAGCCTTGAGAACTAAGCTCGGCTGACGATCCCCCCTCACCCCTTGCCCCTCTCCCCGAAGGGGCGAGGGGAACATTTGCGGATGCGGTTTCTCGCTTCGCATTCACGGCCTTCCCACCCATCACGAGTGCCTTCGCATGCAGCGGCATCGCAACGGACTCATGCTCTTTAACTCGCGCACCGTAACCCGCCATGCGAGTCGGATAACTCGGCGTGATGTCCACCGTCGCCACGCCGACCGGCACCAGCGGCTCGGTCTTCGCGCGCTCACGACGAGCGGTTTCTTTGCGATGCTCAGCCAGCAAACTGTCGAAGGAACGAGTCTCAATGAGCTGAGGGTTCTTGGCCGTGTCTTCATTCATCCACACCAACTGGTTGGAGTGCACCCAGAAGCCGTTGTTCGACCCGTCCTCCCGCACAATCGGCGGCGGCTCTTGTTCAGCAGGCTTAGAGCCACGCCGTTGCGAATGGACGATGGCCTTGAACTCAATCGCTTTTGGATCCCATAAGTGAATTTCGTATTCCTGGTGAGATGAGCGGAGTTGGTCGAGATAGCCGTCACCGTTCAAATCAATGTATCGCAAGCCAGCGTCGCGAATGCCGTCAGGTCTGACGGGTGCCGGATGTTGACCCTCATAGTCGAGGTAAATCGACGGCCACATCAACGTAGTGGTCCCATTCTGATAGCAGTCAATCATGCGCGGGCGTCGTCCGCTCTTCATGACTGCGCTCGACATTCCCTCTTCCCAGAACACCTTGAAGTCATCTGTTTCCGACCAGGAGTTCGTCCATTTCCACGCACCCCGCTTCGTACCAAACGACATCATGAACGTTGTCGAATTCGGGTTCGAAGTCCCAAAAATCACGCTGTTATCTGTTTCATAGACCGCCGGAAATGGGAACTCGCGGAAGCTCGAAGATGATGGTTGCCAGACTTTCGTAATCTGCGTTTCTGCGTTCCCGATCGTCGCATCCAGAAACCCATCGTTGTTGACGTCGAGCAGTCGTACTCCATTGGCATGCCCCTTCGCGTCGCGCAGCGAAACTCCGCCGAGCACGTTCTTGTTGAGCCGCTCCAGCGAATCTTGGAACGTCAGGAACTTGACCTTCTTGCCGTGCCTGGTGACGGCGTGGTCGATGAGTTCGACGACTTGCTCGGGCTTGATCCAGTTGTGGGGATGAAAGACCAGGCAGAACACGCCTTGCTTCAAGACGGTGATGTCGAGCGCGGCTTTCCAGTCTTCCACGGTCTTGGGGTTGTTCGGCTTCTGACGGAACTGAGCCGACCAATCGCTCGGAGTGACGCAAGGGAACTCCCAGCACATGCGGTCGATGACATACGGGTACGGATAGTTCTCGATCGTGTTGACGAAGTTGGCATGTCGCTCGGGCCGGCCGGGGACGTTCGACGGGATGTATTGCTCGAAGCGTTCTTTGCCATCGGCGTCGAGTACCAATTCACGCGGGATGGTCTTGTCGTCTGATGTGAAGACGTTGAAGACCGATGAGTCGATCTGCAGGAAACGGCCAGCGAGCTTAGCATCGCCCCTCACCCCCGACCCCTCTCCCCCTGCGGGGGCGAGGGGAGTTGTCTGGTTAAAGATCTCAGTGAAAAATCGAGGGCTGACCGTATTGAGCGAGTCGCAGCAGGGCATGCGAAACGCCACGGGCTTGTTACCGGGGATGCTGGCCAGCAAGTCGACGCAACGGTCGTAAGTGCTCTTCGCTTTGGCGAGGTCGCCGTCCTTCAGCAACGGACATGGATGGTCAATGGTATGCACGTCGAAGCTGAGCCCCTCCGCCAGCCAGCTTTGCAACTGCGGGTCATCGGGCTTCACGTTGTTGGTCATGATGTTGACCGGAGCTCGTCCGTCGATCTGCTTCAAGCGGTTCAAGATGGGCCGCAAGTAAGCCTCGTACTTGGCCGGATCTCGCATGTCGTCGATGGCCAGCACCACGACGGCGTCCACACCCTCTTCGCCGACCCACATGGGAGTTGTCAGCTTCGGAAAGTCCTTGTGGACGTAGTACGGATTGCACGGCTCATCGAGATACGTCAGCCGATTGCCGTTCGGCTTCTTCGTTGGCGCCGCGGCTTGAGGCTTCTCATCAGCGAACGACCAGGAACCCAGTACCAGCCAGCAGATCAGCCATAGAATGGATCGAGCCATGCTCGCAGCTCCTTGTGTATCGAGCGAACTCTGCACGCCGTAGGAGCTGATGTTCTGCTGGAAACGAGCTGCAAAAACCAGCGGAGCAGCCATGCTCTGCGGGAAAGCCAGACGAGCACCAAGGCCGCGACCATCAAGGGCGGTCGGCAGCCATGCGAACGAGACGTCTGCGGCTTGCTTCAATAGTACGAAATCGAAATGACTTTGGGTTCGCCAGTTGGCGGCGAGATGACTTTCGCTTGGCTCAGGTCGATGGGTAGCTTTTGGCTGCGGGAGCGCAGTAAGTACTCAGTCCCACCATCAATCCAGAATGTCCAAGCACTCAGGTCGATGTGCTTGGTGTCGGCCTTGACCGAGATGGTGTCTTCAAACCAGATCGCGCGGCCTGGTTTGAGCATCGCGGGCGGTGCCCCAAATCCACAAGACTCACTGCCCAATTCCCCCTTCGCCGTCAGCCATTCCCAGGTGGATCGTGGTCGCCTGACGTACAACCACACTGGATGATTCGTGGTATTAGCCAGCACCGCTCGAACTCTGACCGCGGCATCGTGCGGAGAGTTGGCCAGCCGGAACAATTCGTGAGATACGATCGTGACACGCGGCGCTTTTTCCACGGAGACCAAGACGTCGCGCCAGTTCGTCGACGTCAACAAGAAAGCTGGCCAGGTGCCGTCGTAACGCGTGATCGCCAGCAACAAGACCATCACGGCCAAATACTTCGCGGCACGAAGGAAGCGCCAGAAGCTGGGCATCTGTTTGAGAAACTGCCGTTCGCGACGATAGCGATTCGAAATTGCAGTCCACCACCCGGTCATGATCGCGGCCCCACACATGCGGAGATTCAGAACAGATGCATCGTGACTTCATGTCTTCCGTTTGCAAAGACT
>CAYLTY010000051.1:0-40206 GCA_964386705.1 uncultured Planctomycetaceae bacterium | reverse complement strand
CTTACCCAACCCGAACTCTCATAAACCCTGGAACTAAAATTGGGGGCAAGTCAATGGAACGACTCACTTAAGTAGCTCAGTCATTCCATGGCTGAGATGCCTGCGAAGTCCTGCTCCGGAGCGGACAGGTGCCCGCGACCTTTGTGCGACGGGTCGTTTTCCCGCTGCTTGAGGAGCCCGCTGCTGGCGCGTTGCCGCTCAGATGTCTGCCTCGACCGTCAGGACTCACGCGCTGCTGATTTCTATCGTCTGCATCAGAGATGCCTATGCCTGCTGGTGCGCAGGCGCCCCTCGGGTTTTCGCGTTGGGAAGGAATTCTTTCGGTCGCACGGTTGATGAAAACGCGAGTTCTCAATTAGTCTCACCTTAATCTGAGACTGAATCTCAGTGTCTGCCCCGTGCGTCCCGCCCGCTTTCCGCTTTCTCTCCCCAGAGTACCCCATGTCGTTTCCACCCCAACGTCGTCGTGGCTTCACCCTGATTGAGCTGCTGGTCGTTATCGCCATTATCGCGATCCTGGTGGCCCTGCTGCTGCCGGCCGTTCAACAGGCTCGCGAAGCAGCACGTAAATCGCAGTGTAAAAACAACTTAAAGCAGCTTGGTGTTGCGCTCCACAACTACCTGTCGACCTACAACACGTTCCCGCCGAACGGGTGCGTTTCTGGCAGCACCGTCACGCAACCGTGGTCGGTTCAGGCCTTTCTGATGCCGTACCTCGACGGGAACAACGAATACGCGCTCATCAACTTTGACTACGGCTACCACCACAACGTCAACAAGAACGCGTTTCCGCCGAACGGGATCGCCGCCAAGCGGCCGGGAGTCCTGCTGTGCCCTGCCGAAATCAAGGACGAATCACGGCTCAACACGACGACCAACCTGCCCGAGCATTATCCGCTCAACTACGTAGCGAACGTCGGGCAGTATCTGGTTTTCAATCCGGCGACTGGCGTGAACGGCGGCGGAGCCTTCGGACCGAACACCAAGCTCAGTGACCGCGACATCGTGGATGGCACCAGCAACACGCTGGGTTTCGCCGAAGTGAAGGCGTTCACTCCACGCTACCACGACAACAACACCATGCCAACGACCGCTCCAACGAGCCCCACGGCCGTCTCTGGTGGCTACACGGCAGCAGGTGCCTGGTCCGCGAACAGCGGCCACTCGGAATGGGTCTGCGGTCGTTCGATTCACACCGGCTTTACGACGACGTTCGGACCGAACACCGTCGTGCCGCACGTTGTGAGCGGCGTGACCTACGACATCGACGTGACCAGCATCCGCGAAGGTACCAATGGCACCGATATCACTTACTCCATCGTGACGGCACGCAGCCATCACGTGGGTCTGGTGCATGTGCTGATGATGGATGGCGCGGTGAGAATCGCCAGCAACAACATCGATCTGGCGACCTGGCAAGCTCTGGGCGGTCGCAGCGAAGGCAACGTGGTCGGCGATTTCTAGAGC
This sequence comes from uncultured Planctomycetaceae bacterium, assembly GCA_964386705.1. GTDB lineage: Bacteria > Planctomycetota > Planctomycetia > Planctomycetales > Planctomycetaceae > AM-0621. The sequence goes on along the minus strand of CAYLTY010000051.1, from coordinate 38,739 downwards.
CGAGTAGGCGTGCCACACACTATATCTGTTGCTTTGCGAGACCGTGCACAGAAGCAAACAACCGACGGCGGAGGTCTCTTCAGACCGCGTGCCCCCTATTGCAACCCGGTCCTTTGAGCGTCTCGCGCCGTCGGTCGAAATCTGCATCTTCCGACGTATCGGTGTTTCACGAAGTTCCTCAACTGGTCCGCACTGGCGTGTTTACTGACGAGTTTTCCATCATCCCGAGGCGTTGCATCTTCTTGTAGAGTCCGACTCGGCTGATGCCTAAGGCCCGCGCGGTCTTCGTGCGGTTGTTGCCATTGGCTCGCAAGGCTTCTTCCAGCATCTCGCGTTCGCTTTGAGCGACTCGCTGAGCGAGCGTGAATGACGAATCCGGCTTGTTTCCATTCAGTCCCGAGAACTGCGACTTGATCAACGTGTGAGATAGGTCGCAGACATTCAAATCGCCATTCTGACAAAACAGAACAGCCCGCCGCATGTGATTCTTCATCTCACGCAAGTTGCCCGGCCATGGATAGTTTCTCAGGGCATCCAGGAACTCACGGTGCACGCGGTTGATGACGATGCTGTGCTCCTGGCACAGTTCTTTGATGAACTGGATCGCCAGAAACGCGACATCCAGCGGACGTTCCCGCAGCGCGGGTAGCCGAAACTCAAGCACGTTGAGACGATAGTAAAGGTCTGAACGGAAGCGGCCGCTTTCGGTCAATTCCTTGAGATTCACGTTCGACGCGACGATCAGGCGTGCGTTCGACTTACGCGGTTCGGTTGAGCCGACCATTTCGTACTCGCCGGTCTCGATGACCTTCAGCAGTTTGGTCTGCTGCTTCATGTCGAGCACGTCGATTTCGTCGAGCAGCAACGTTCCGTGACCAGCAGCTTCAAAGCGTCCGATCTTCGTCCGATCTGCTCCAGTGAAGGCCCCGCGGGTATGGCCGAACAATTCGCTTTCAATCAAATCGGCAGGCAGGGCACCGCAGGCAAGATGTTGAAATTGGCGATTCTTGCGCAGCGACATCTCATGGACGAGCCGCGCTAACGTCGTCTTACCGGTTCCGGTTTCACCGACCAGGAGGACAGTCACATCCCGGCTGGCGACCCGGATCAAGTCGTCCACAACGGGGAAAAATTCTGGCGTGTATGTCGCGACGTGAACTTCACCAAACTCAACATGACGCGAGTCGGAGAGTGGCCGAATGGCCTTTGTTTCCTGGAACCATTCACTGTTCGCCCGCAGAGCGTCAGCAACGTTTCCCTGATCAATGTTGATGTGTCGTGTGGCCAGCAGGTCCAGTTCGGCGGCGCTGAACATCGGCAGATGGGCTGAACCCAGCGAGAAGAGGTCCAGCGCCGGGATCGCTCGCTTGGCGAGGGAGTGAATCAATGCCTCGACCGGCTTAGTCACGTGCTCGGGGCGAGTATCCAGCAGGAGTTGCGGGCGACTCTGGCGTCGCAGCAGGTCCAGAGCCTGTTCAGGTTCGCAAGGCAGGACGTGGCAGGAGAGCTCGTCCTGCAGGGTCTGCCTGACGATACCAGAGAGCGCAACGTCCGGGCTTACAAGTACCAAATCTTGGGACATTCCGAGGCCGACTCCAACGAGGCTGGAAGGGAGTTCTAGTCAGCGCGTTCAAGTTAGCGCACAGAACATTTCGTAAACTTGAAAGGGCTCAGCTTGGCGGACGCTAACGTCGATTAACGCAGTTTGGTCGCACGAAAAAAAGCTGACGGAACGCTTTAGAAATCCATTCCTAACGTGTTGGCTGTATCTGCCCGTTACCAGGGAAGCCACTCCATACTCTTAGATGTATCCGCTGGATAACAGAGTTCCCGACTTACCGCTCCATCCTGCCAATCTGCGGCACGGGAAGTTGTTTCCTTCAGGCGTCTCTGTTGCAGCCGGTTAACAGACGGCGGGATTCTACCAGTGCCTTAACCTCGGTCTACACCGTTTATCCATGTTCTCCAAAATAACAAAAGACGCTTATAAGTGCTGAACGCGGGTCTTTGTTAAGGAACCGTGTTTGGGAGGAATGGCGTTTGCGTGCACTTTTAGCGCCAACTCTGCGCGATAACTGCGCGCAAACTTGGAGGCAGTGTCGAAGCACCGCCGGACTGAGGATGCAAACGTGCGGGCCACATGATTGATTCATGCTTCAGACTTACACATTACTACTTGTCGACGACCAGGACCGACTGTCGACCAGCAGCTTGAATTTGTTGCTCCAACGATTGGGCGGCAACGAACTCATCGGCTCGGTTGTGGTTGTCACAGGGGCGAAATCTCTGGTTCTGGAAGGCGGACTGAACGACTCAGTCCCGCTGCGGGTCCTTGTTGCGCAGTCACCAGAGTGGAATCCGTCGAAGCCGTTCGATCACTGTCCGCTGTTGAATGACCTGCAACAGGATCGAGTCGTCCAATTAGCGACCAGCGAGCTGGCAAGCCTGACGGACGACGCGCTTCGCACGAAACTCAGCACTTCGATCGCTGAGGCGCAAAGCAAGACCGGAGGGGATAGCGTTGAGTCCGAGGTCCCGCCTCTCAAGTGGTTTGCTGAGCGTCTGAAATGGAGGCCGCTTGAGCTCTTCGGTTTGGTTCCTCAGGACCGGGCCAGCGACGTGTGGGGAGCGCCTTCCCCATCTTCTTTCCCCAGCCGCATCTGGCAGGGCAACGATCGTAACTCTGTCTTGCTGCGAAATGCGTTCGTTGGTGTTTGCCTGATTGTAATTGGTGCCGCAACACTGGGGTTGTTCCTCCCTTCGAAGTCGGTTGCGATTGCAGCGAACGATGGCGAGATCATCCCAACACCGATTGAAACCGGGGTGCCGCCGGCGAGCGGTCAGCTCGCCAGCAACCCGAGTATCCCTCAACCGCCAGCGCCTGCCGCTGCCCCGAGTAACGAAAAGCCGTCGAAGCCATCTGCTCAGCCGAACGCATCCAAGGTCGGCAAGCCAGCCGACTGGCAACGAGTTGAACTTGAGCAGACTCCAGAAGCGGTGGAGCAACGCTTGAGGGAATCCGCCAGCTACCTCGCATCTGATGAACTGGAAGGTCGTGGCGTGCGGACAGTGGGTCTTGATCTCGCGGCCGACTATCTCGCGAAAGAGTTCAAAGCCGCCGGGTTGAAGACCGACCTGGTGCACGGGCTGCCGTTCCAGGAGTTTGAACTCTACGCAATTGGTCGCGAACGTGTTGTGCAGGATCTTCAAGTCCGGATTGGTGACGACAAACACGAATTGGTGCTGGACAACGACTTCTCCTCGTTGATGGCGGCGTCTTCAAGCACCCCGTTCAATCTGGAGATCGTCTTTGCCGGGTACGGAGTCACCCTGCCGGACGGCAAATACGACGACTACGCGGGTCTGGAGGTCGAGGGCAAGGCGGTGATCGTGCTCAGGAACCTGCCGCCGCACTTGTCGAAAAATCCGGCCTTCAGCCAGCAGGCATTCTTGAGAAACAAGGTCAGCAACGCGGCTGAACGTCGTGCGGCGGCGATAATTTTCTGCAGTGACGCTGCGAGTTTGCGGGCAGGAAGTCAGGAAGGCGACCCGCTCGTTGATTCGCTGCTGCGGGTTGATCTGGCAAACGATCAGATCGATCCTCTGATCCCGGTGGTGCACTGCCATCGTGCAGCCCTGGCGAAAGCGATTCAGGATTCAGGCTTCGATCTGGACTCAACTGAAGCCCAGATTGCGAAGACGTCGACTCCGCAAAGCCGGTTGCTGAACAAGGTTGTGTTGTTCGGTCGCAGCTCTCAGGCTCGTGTCGGACGCAAGTTGAAGAACGTGCTGGCATCACTGGCCGGTCATGGCGAGAAGGCCGAGCAGACGATTGTCGTCGGTGCGCATTACGACCACCTGGGACGCGGCGGTTACGGGTCGTTGTCATTCAGTGGCGAACGAGAAGTCCACAACGGCGCTGATGACAACGCGTCTGGCACGGCGGTGTTGCTGGAAGTTGCCCGCCAGTTGCGGGCTCGTGAGAAGCCGTTGGCCCGTCGCGTCCTGTTCGCTGGGTTCAGCGGCGAAGAGTTGGGACTGGTCGGCAGCAAGCGCTACGTGAAGGAACCCGTAGTACCGCTCAGTAAGACCGTCGCCATGTTGAATCTCGACATGGTCGGGCGACTGCGCGAAGGCAAGCTTACAATTTACGGCAGCGAAACTTCGCCGTCCTGGCCCAAGCTGCTGGATGAAGTTCATGCGGGCAAGGTCTTCAGCATTTCGCGTCGAGCGGGTGGCTTTGGTCCCAGCGACCATGCGTCATTCTATGAGAAGGGAATTCCGGTGCTGCACTTCTTCACCGGCTTCCATCCGCAGTATCACCGCCCGGGCGATGATGCGGATCTGCTCAACATCGAAGGCATGCGACAGATCACGGATCTGGTGGTTGAACTGGTAGTCGCCTTAGCCGATCCCGACATGCAGCCGTCACATCGTGCTCAGACGGAATCTCTGCTGACTGATGCCGCGCCGGGCTACTTCGATGATGTGCTGAGCGGCAAACCTGGACGTCGTCCGAGTTTGCTGGGTGTGGTGCTGGCCCCGGTTACAGAAGGCTCTGGTCTGGTCATCGAACGGACGCTGCCCAATTCGATTGCGCAGAGATCTGGAATTCGCGTGGGTGACTATGTCCGCGAAGTGGATGGCAAGCCCATCAAGACGTCTGATGAGATGATCGCGGTTGTTCGCGGCAAGAAACCTAACGATGAACTCAAACTGCTCATCGAGCGCAACGGCGTGAAGCTCGAAGTCAAAGTGAAGTTCTGAGAGAGAGTAACTCATGCGAACTTCATCTGGCTTGCCTGGTGTGGTGTGGGGTACGGCGATCCTGCTGGCGGTGGTGACGGCGTTCCTGGCGCGGTTGAGCGACACGCCCTATCAGCCGCACGCGAGCGATCAGCCGGAGAAAACTGTCCGCGAGAAGCAGCCGCTTCCGCCGGATGTTGGTCCGGATACGAAACGTCAGCCGTCTGCGACTGACGACGAATTCAAGAGCCCTCTACTGCGGGGGCTGAGGCAGTCCATTCTGGAGTCAGAAGCCTTCGATAAGGCTGAGCTGTCTGATTCCTTGCTGGACCAGTTGCGAGATGCGGACAACCTGCTGGCGAACATCCGGGCTGAGAACAGAGCTGCACTCCGGCATGTGAATCGTCAGGTGCGAGTGGGCGCCGCGCGCCGGTCTCCGAACATCCTGCTGATCTCGATTGATCGGTTGGGCTGGTCTGACGTCGGTGTCTTCGGACAGCAGACTATCAAGACACCGCATCTCGATCGTTTGGCGCGCGAAGGCGTGAAGCTTACTCGCTTCTATGCGGGTGGTGCTGATCTGAAAGCTGCACGCTGGTGCCTGCAAACGGGTCGGGCGGCATCGCGAGTTCAAGCCGCACGCACTGACAAGTTTCGATTGCGCGAAGAGCAATCGACGCTGGCAGAAACGCTGTGGGAAGCGGGCTACGCAACGTCCTTCTTCGGTCTGTGGGAGAACGCGGATCGTCCGTCTGCTCACGGATATGAAAACTGGAGCGGCTTCCTGAAGCAGGCGGAACTGAAAAGCGGCTTTCCTGAAGTCATTCATGTGGACAGCGCGGAACTCAAGATCGTTGATAACTCCAACAACAAGCATGTGCATTCCGCTGAACGACTCCTGGTTGGTGAGTTGTCTGCATGGCTGGGTCAGGCTGCGCGGCAGAAGAGACAGTTCTTCGCCCATGTCGCGATTGCGGCCTTTCCTGAAGGGACCACGACCGACTCCTCGCCTGCTGCGTATCGCGCGAATGTCGAAGCGGCTGATGCAACGATCGGCAAGCTGCTGCAGGAACTGGACGACTTGAACCTGACGTCCAACACCTGCGTCATCGCGCTGGCCGAGACTGGTCCGGCTTGGTCGTGGCATTCGGCAACGAAAGAACTGCGGAGCACCGGGGCACTGCTGCTCGCCGAGCACGGCTTGGCCGAGGGCAACTTGCGAGTTCCTGCCATCATTCGTTGGCCGGGGCGGATTCGCAGTGACACAGAGACGACTGAGTTGTTCGGTGCCTGGGACTTGCTGCCGACTTGCTGTGAGGTCGCGTCTGCGATGCGTCAGCCGAACAAACTCGATGGCGTTTCCATGACGGCCGCATTAACTGGTGGCAAGCAATCGCGTCGCCCCGGTTTGCTCTACTGGGAGTACGGTCAGAGCGATGTCGGCCAAGCCGTGCGCTTTGATGCCTGGAAAGGCGTGCGCGCGACTGGCGAACGAAGTTTGAAACTCTTCGAGGTGGAACTCGACCCGTCCGAGAAGACAGATCGAGCCGCCGAGTCGCCCGACATCGTGAAACGCATGATCGTCAAACAATAACCTTGGCGATCACGCTGCTGTGTGAAAGCTACTTCTTGCCGAAGGTGTCTTGAGCGTACTTGTTGAACGCTCCTTGAGCCTTGTTGCCATCACCCGGATAGCCTGCATGCTGAACCATCCACACGGTGACCAGTTGCCGCTGGGGATCGACGCTCAGATTCGTGGCGTAAGCTCCCCCGTGCCCGCACTGGCCTGCGACCGGAACATCTGGATTCGCTTTGCGACTGGTCTGCCAGCCGAGCTCGTAGCCATTTTCACCTTGGCCTTTGTTGAGCAGATCGCCTGTCTGCGTTGAGGTCATCAGTCGCACCGACGATTCCGAAAGCACTCGCTTGCCGTTGAAGACACCACCGTTGAGTACCATCTGCCCGAACGCTGCCATATCCGCCGCGGTCGAGAAGTATCCACCGCCCGGAGAAACACACCGTCCCGGACCGTCCAGCGGGTAGGTCAACTGTGTCACCACGGTCTCTTCGAGATCGTTCTTGGCAGCGTTGGGCTTGTAAGACTTGGCCAGCCGCTGCAGTTGTTCCTTGTTGGGCCAGAACGTTGTGTCCGTCATGCCCAGCGGTTTGCAGAGTCGTTCCTCGACGAACTTTTCGAACGGCATGCCGCTGACGACTTCGACGACTCGCCCGCCGACACCGATACCAGCGTTGCTGTAAAGGTACTTGGTGCCCGGCTCAGACTTGAGCGGCGTCTTGGCGTAGATGTCCGTGGCTTCTTTAAGAGTCAGCAGGTCGATCTTCGGCTCTGATCGTGACAGGAAGGGCAAACCGCTGGTGTGCGATAGCACGTCCTTGATGGTGATCGTGCGGCTGAGCTTCTTGAACGTGAGGCGTTCCGCGGCTTCGTCCTCGATCATCATCTGCTTCGCAAACTCTGGCAGATATTTTTCGACTGGATCGTCAATTGTCAGCTTGCCCTCATCGACCAGCACCATCACGGCCGCACCGGTGATCGGCTTGGACATCGACGCGATCCAGAACAGAGCATTGGTCTCCATCGGCTTTTTAGCTGCTACGTCTGCGTAGCCTACCGCCTCGGTGCTCAAGACCTTGTCTTTGGACGCCACCACTGTCACCACTCCGGCGAGCGAATGGCCATCAACGAACGGCTGCAGCACCGGCTTCACGCTCGGCTCTGCTGTTCGCGCAACTGTGTTACTGAGGCTCGGGCTGCAGAGCGCCAGTAATATCAACACCGCACCGCGTGGAAATCGCATGCTCAGAATCTCCGAAGATGAACTCGTCGTGGATTGCGCGATCGGTGTCGCGCGACCTCGGTGGTTTATCTGGCGTCGAGATGCCAGGCGAGCGTCGCGGTGTTCTCAGACAACGCTTGTTGAGCGACTATCACCGCTAGCGAACGGTGATCAGCACTGTGGTCTCTGAGATCACCGGGAATCCATCTTTCTGCGATTCCGCACGCACGACGAGCGGGACCTCTCCGATGGCGCCGGGGTCGGCTTTCGGGAAGCGCACGAGCAACTCGGCGTCCTTGCGATCAGCGGGGATGGTGACCGGATCAGCGGTGAAGAAACGGTTCTTTGGCTCTTCCATGGAGAGCGAAATCTTCACGGGCTCACGCAGACCTTCAGAGCGTGAGATCGTCAACGGAACTCGAAACTCACCGCCCGGCGACATGACGGGTTCACCGGCGTTGTGACTCAGCTTCAGCATGGCACCTTCCGGTAGAATGCCGATGCGCAGTTCCATGCGCTGCAGCAACGTGCGGACGTTGCCCTTTGGATCTGGCACCTTCACGGAGCCGTTCAAGATCATGCGACTGGTCTTGGTGGTTTCCATCCACTCGGGAACGAAGATCGGATAGTCCGCGCGGTTCGCATCAGCCTTCACCGTGTATTCGCCGCTGGCCAATCCCTGCCGATGACGCTGCTGCTTGGCGGTCATCTCCAAGACGAGTTCGCCTTGGTAGCCCTCAAGTCGCTCGATTGTCAGTGGAGCAAGATACGTGCTGCCGCGATGCACCTTGCGGACATCGTCCAGTCCGTCGGGTGTGATCTTGATGCGCGGCTTCATGATGGTGGCGATGACCAGCTTGCCGACGGGACGAGTTACGCTTTGACCGTTCAACATCGCCGTCGCGGTCACTTCCACGAGCGACGCGTTCGCCGGCGCGTCGGCGGCGCTTGTCAGGTCAATCGAGAGGTCGTTCTTCTTCTCAGCGATGGTCAGATCCGCGGACGGAGTGAGACCGGCTGGCAGGCCAGTCACTTGGAGTTGAATGGGTCCCGTGAAGCCGCCGAGCCGTGCTGCCTTGACGGCGAGCTTGTTCTGGCCAGCCAGAGGAATCGTCAGCAATGGCGGCAAGGTGATCTGAAAGTCTTCAGCAACGGGCTGGCAGCTCAAGCGATAGTTCGCCGCGCGCGATCCACTGCCACCGGAGCGATCCGTGAGCATGAGCTGATACTCGCCATCCTTCGGCACAACGAACTCGAGTTCCGGATCTGTTGTTCCCGGAGCGTCTTCCTGAGCGGCGATCTGCTTGCCTTCGGCGTCGAGGATCGCGAGATCCAGATCGAGCGGGGAACCGATCGCACGAGCCTCAGCTCGGATGACCCACTTCTCACCCATCTTGAAGGTTGCGCGGTACTTGTCAGACCCAAAACGGGCTTCGATCGAGCCGGTTACTGCGCCGGGAACTTCCAACTTCCTTTCGGGGAGCTCAGCCTCGGCACGTTCCGTGATGTCCGAAAGTCGGAGAGCAACGCCGCGTGGCGTATCAACGGCCGGCTTTCCGCGCGTCGCGGAATCACGGAACGAGATCGCAAATGGGACGTTCGGTACCGCTCCCGGCTGAGCCGGAAAGGCTACATCGTGAGCGACCGTTTCGTAGCCAGTCCCATTGGCGACGACGAACTCCACGCGCCGCGTTTCTCCTCGCTTGCCTGCTGCCGGATAGGCTGCGACGACGCGGGGTTCCTCGGACAGCGCCAGTCGATAGACGTATGACCGGTCACCGGCGTAGTCGAGGTCGTGCAAGCTGACGACATAGTTCTGCTCAGCTTGTGCCGGGATGGTCACAACGAGGTCGCGGCCTTCGGTGTCTGCCGAGTCAGCGATGACCTGACCCGCAGCGTTCGTCACGCGCAGCATGGCATGCAGCGGCGACTTCAGTTGTCGCGCGGTCAGTTCGATTGTTATCGGTCCAGTCTTGGTCGCGCGAAACTGATAGCGATCAACCTCTTCGATCTTGCGGATCTGGCCCGCGACTGTGACGGGCAGCGCGGGCAGAACTTGAGGTCCCGTCGGGCTATCCACTTCGGCGACCTCGGGCGTGCGGCCAACGTGCAGGTAACCAATCGGCGAAACACCGTTGGCGTTCGCGGCCTGCCAGTGAATCAGGCCTGGAGCGACGTCGGCGGGAATAGTGAGCTTCGCGGGAAATTGCCGTGGCAGTGGCCAGGCGTAGCCGCGCGCCTTCAACCCGAACCAGTACGGTGGATCGGGCACCAGCACTCCAGAGGGTGAACCGGTTAACTCCAGCTTGATGCGCGGGTCATGCACAAAGAGCTGCATGTCCGGCGTCCAGTCGTAGCCACCGATGATGACATCAATCGTCGTGCCCGGCCTTGCTCCGGCGGGATGCACGTAGCCAATCTCCGGGGCCAGTTGCGCCGCCGCGAACTTCGACGAGAGCAACACTGCCGCCGCCACTAAACCGCGAAGCTTGTTTTGCCTGTGCATGAGATTGCTCTACGCCATGAGACTCTGATTGAGCGTGCTTGCTCAGCTCGAAGTTAGATACGTCCGCACCCCGAGACAAGCATCTGATCGGAGTTCGCCAATGCGATGCAACGCCGGCTGAGCAACCTGAGTCCGATTTGTCAGACTTTGCGAACCGCAGCCGCGACCAGATGGCCGCCGAAGCCCAGCGACAACTTCATGACGACGTCAACCGCCTGTTGTCGTGCCTGACGGGGAACAAAGTCGAGATCGAACTCCGGCGAAGTGAGGTTCAGCGTCGGCGGCAGAATGCCATCGCGGAGTGCCAGTAACGTGGCTGCGAACTCAACGCTGCCCGCCGCGCCGAGCAAATGGCCGATCGCGCCTTTGAGGCTCGAACAGCTCAGTCCGCTAGCCGCAGGGCCGAACACTGCCTGAATTGCCAGTGCTTCGAGCCAGTCATTCGGCTGTGTCGCGGTGCCGTGCAGGTTGATGTAGTCGATGTCCTGCGGAACGAGTTGCCCGCGCCGTAACGTGTCACTGATCAGTCTGACCAGCGTATTCGGCTCGTGCGAAAGCTGCGTCAGTCCGACGGCGTCGGAAAGGCTCGCATCGGACAACCATTCGGCATACCCGCGGCGACCGCGTGCGAGGGCATGATCTTCGGCTTCCAGCACGAAAATGGCCGCTCCTTCGCCGACCAGAAAGCCCGAGCGTTCGCGATCAAACGGCCGCACCGCCTGCGAGGGCTCGTCCGAACTGCGTGCCAACACGCCCAGCCGCCGGAACGAGGCCAGCACGGCAGGAGTCAGCGAGGCGTCAGAACTACCGGCTAACACGATGTCGCAGACGCCATGACGAATCAGGTCCACACCGCGCACCAGACTCGACAAGCCCGTCGCGCACGCTGTGACTGGGCACAACAGCGGACCGTGCAGGTCGTGCAACGCCGCGACCGATGTTGCCGGACCGCTCGGCCATGCGGAAATCCAAGGCACGTCAGACTCGCCGTTGTGGCTCAGAGCTTCGAAGGTTCGTACTCCGCCTTTGCTGGTGCCGATCACACAGCCCACGCGGGTGCGGTCGGCTGCTGCCAGATCAATCTGTGCATCGGCGATTGCTTCATCCGCCGCTGCGACTGCCAGGGCAACGGCCGGTTCCTGGCAGCTGGAGCGGAGAAATTCGTGATTCGTGGTTTTCCACAAGCGCTGCTGAACATCCTCGGGAAGTAATGCGGGGGCTCCCGCCGGATTCTGGGGCCAGAGCGCCTTCTCGGCCGGGTCGAGGTCGAGGCGTCGCAGCGCGGATTCTCCGGCGATCAGTCGTCGCCAGGTTGTCTCGCGATCAGGACCAAGCGGACTCACGACGCCGATACCCGTAATTCGAATGCGTCGCGTGCTACTCATTGCGAAAAGTCGTCGGAAAATTTCTGCGGGCGATGCTCAGAGAACAGTCGCGTTTAGCGCCGAATGCTGGATCGGCACACGGCATACAGCGCGGCTCCAAACATCACCAGCACGAGACACACCTCAAACACATAGGATCGACCTGAACTTATCGTCGGCCCCTGCGGATTCACAGGAGCCTGAGCCAATACCGTCCCGGTAATGCTGGAAATCAGCACGGCGAGCGAAAGTACGAGGCGATTTGTTCTCATGGAATCGTCGTGAGATGTGGGAATTCGGCGACCTGCGACCGGTCAGGGGAGCCAGACCGGGACTCCACAGTCTGGTGAAGCTGGGCTGAAGTCAATCTCTAGTGAGCAGCAGAATAGGGCTTCGGAGGCGTCCCCTCCACCTTGCCGGTTGTCCGTCGGCGCAATATACCGTCCGCCAGCTTGAGGATTTCGGTCTGACAGGATGTTGGACCGCCGAAAGCCGATAATAGTTCTGGAGGAACTCAAGGATGAGTCATCTCAAGCTGTATTGCCCGGACGAAGAAGTCGAGACACCTGCCGTTCTGGAAACGGATTCCGGTCCGCTCAGCGAGCATCCCGGAATTCTGCGGTTCGAAGACTGGGCCAGGTGGCTGCGTCAAGACGGCCAATACGACGTGATCCAGCGAGCGCGCCGCATCCACAAAAACCTGAAATGTCCTGTCTGTTCTACCGCTACCGTCACCGTGTTTGGCAACGCCACTCATCTGGCGTTTGAATGTGGTCGCTGCAGCCACAACTGGTCTGCGTGATCCGAACGCGGTGATCCTGTCCCGATGGGAGACATCGCATGCTGACGCTGCTTGGCAGTCCGCGACGCTGTTGTGATGGGGTCACTCGACGAGAAACCTTGAAGGCTGGCGCACTGACGGCTCTGGGCGGATTTGGTCTGCCGCAATATCTGCAGGCTGCCGAATCCGGAGCCGTCCATAAAGGTCGCGCGAAGAACGTCATCCTCCTGTATTTATTAGGAGGTGCTGCCACTCAGGATATGTGGGATTTGAAACCGGAAGCGCCCGCCGAAGTCCGTTCGATCTTCAAGCCGATCGCGACGTCCGCGTCCGGAGTTCACGTCTGCGAGCATCTGCCGCGGATGGCTCAATGGATGCACAAGGCCGCCGTTGTGCGCACGGTGAACCACAAAGCCGGCTGCCACAACACGCTGCCGAGTTACTCCGGCCATGAAGTATTGCTCTCGGATATCACGAACACCAAGGAGAGCTACCCGCCGAGCATGGGTTCGGTGTGCGAGTATCTCCGCGTCAAAGAGCACGGTGATCGCGGCGGGCTGCCAGACTACATCTACATGCCCTGCTATCTCGGCTGGGGCCAGAACATCCGCCGGCCCGGTCCGTATGCCGGATTCCTGGGTAAACAGTTCGACGCGCTGACGACGGAATGTGATCCGGTGAAGGGCGAAGGCTCTCACGCACCGCTGCCGGGGACTCCGCTACCGGTGATGGGCTCGCCGCTGCTGCCGCAGACGAAGCTGCAGGAGGGAGTCACCCTTGATCGGATGCAGTCGCGGAAGTCCCTGCTGACTCAGTTCGATGACCAGCAACGCCGGCTGGAAGGTTCACAATCCCTCAACCTGTACGATCGCAATCATCGGCGAGCGTATGAAATGCTGACCTCACCCTCATTGAAGTCAGCCTTCAGTGTGGATCAGGAAGATCCAGCTCTGGTCGAACGCTACGGCAAGACCCTGTTTGGGAACAGCACGCTGATCGCTCGCCGGTTGGTGGAACGCGGCGTGCGGTTTGTGAACGTCACCTGGGATCTGTTCTGGGGTCCGGTGCAGATTGACTACGACGCCTGGGACACTCACACCCGCAACTTTTCAATCTTGCAGAACAACAAGCTGCCGGGGCTCGATCAGACCTATTCTGCGCTGATGGAGGACCTCGACACGCGCGGCATTCTGGATGAGACGCTGGTCGTCATCATGAGCGAGATGGGACGCACGCCTCGGATCAACGGTAACGGCGGCCGCGATCACTGGACCAACTGCTATTCGGTGCTGTTCGCTGGAGCGGGTATCAAGGGCGGAACGCTCTACGGTGAGTCCGATGATCAAGCCGCGTTCGTCAAAGATCTGCCGGTCAGCACCTCTGACATCTGTGCGACGATCTATCACGCGCTGGGTATTGATCCCGAGTTCCGCGTACCAGACCAGACGGGACGACCGATTGAGATCGCTCACGGCGGCAAGCCGATCTGGGATATTCTAAGCTGACGCCGTCGCGTCCCTGATTTCCCTGACTTCGATCTCGCCGAGACATTCATGCCCGCGCAGATTCTTGCTTCCGGCCGTTTTCTGAAACTCGTGAAAGAGGGCAGCTGGGAGTACGCCGAGCGCGTTCGCGCGTCCGGAGTGATCGCGATTGTGCCGCTCACCGTTTCGGGCGAGGTCGTGCTCATTGAGCAGTTTCGTCCCCCGGTGCAGTGCAGGGTGATCGAGATCCCCGCCGGTCTGGCTGGAGACATCGAAGGCGCAGAGCTGGAAACGCTCGAAACTGCGGCCCGTCGCGAGCTGGATGAAGAAACCGGCTTCGGTAATGGTCGCTGGAAGCTGCTGGGTGCCGGGCCGTCCTCAGCGGGCCTGACGAACGAAATCATCACGTTCTTTGCCGCTGAGGATGTCGAACCCGTGAGCGATGGCGGCGGCGATGGACACGAACAAATCGTCGTCCACCGCGTCCCTCTCACTCAGGTGCGCGGCTGGCTTGCTGAGAAAGCCGCCGGGGGGCTCATGATCGATCCGAAGATCTACTCCGGATTGGCCATGCTGGGCCGGATGTTCTGAGTTCTACGGTGCGCTGCGTACGAAAATTCTCCCCATCGCATTCGAATTCGTTGATTGCAGCTCGAATTTGTCGCTACTGACGTGAAATCTCACGTTCGGCGATTTCGCGCAATCGGGTGAGTGGTTGCTTCAGGCGGGGCGGTCGCGTTCGTAGACTCTATCGCTCGCTGAGCAACAGGCTTAGCGATTGCCCCTTCGTTTGAGCACGTCCATGACCGATTCTGTTTCTGCCGATTCCCCCAATCCCAAATTCGTTGCGTCGCCGTCTGCAGTCCCGTCGAACTTGCAGTCGCCGGAGAGCCTGCCGCCGGTTGAGCCGCCGTCGGCCAGCTTCATCATGCAGTTGTTTCTGGTGCCGGGTCTGATCGTGGCGGCCGTGATTGGTGTCTGGGCGTTGTTTGGGCAATTGTCTTCCGGCGAGCAGGATTGGCGGCAACTCATCGCTGAGATCCGCAGCACCAACGAACATCGCCGCTGGCGGGGTGCGACTTCGCTGGCTCAGGTGCTGCGAGCCGACGCCGAACTCGGTGATGCCGGTCAGAAGCTGTCCGCGAACCCGCAGATCGCTCAGGAGCTCGCCAATGTGATGAACGAGTTGCTGCAGGAGTCCGTCGCGGACAAAGAGCTGATCAGTCAGCAGTCGTTTGTCGCGCGAACGCTCGGCTGGATGGACTCTCAGGACATCGTGCTGCCGCCGCTGATGGAAGCGACGCAGCCGAAATACGATCAGCTGGTGCGGTCTGACGCGCTTAAGGCGATTGCGATGCTGGCAGGACGCCTGCAGGATGCTGGTAAGAAGCTGGACGACGAACCGTTGGCTCAACGCGTGATCGAAGTCTCGAACGATGGCGATGTGCTGATTCGTCAGGTGGCGTGCTACACTCTGGGCCTGCTGCATGGCGATGCGGTCATTCAACGCCTGAAGGTTCTGGCGGAAGATGCGGACTTCAATACGCGCGTGAACGCGGCGCTGGCGTTGGCGCGTCACAAGTTGCCGGACGGGGTGCCGGTGTTTGCGAACCTGTTTGAAGTCGGTAACAAGCCTGTTGACCCGGCGACGATGAAGGGCGAATCAGAATCGGAACGCCGCACACTGGCGGAAGCTCAGCAGACAATGAACAGTGTCTCGATCGCGAACGCTCTGAAAGCCGTGCGGGATCTGGACGCTCAACTGACGACGGAACAGCGTCAGCAACTGATTCCGCTCTGCGAAGGTGTGTCGAAGGAAACTCAGATTCCGCGTGTGCGCATGGAAGCTCAAAGCACGCTTCGGACATTGCAAGGCCAGGCAGGAAACTGAAAACATGCCGAGTGATACGGGTTCCAAGTCGAAGAACGAACAGCCGAAGAAACCCAGTCTGCTGTCGCCGGATCGTTGCGCGGAATTGCTGAAGGCGCTGGCCGACAAAGATCGCTTGCGGATCATTGAAGTCCTGCGCCGTGGCCCACATTCCGTCTCCGAAATTGCGAGCGAGTTGCAGGTTGAACTGGCGAATGCTTCGCACCATTTGGGCGTGCTGCGGCATGCCAAGCTGGTGTACACCGAGCGTCGGGGCAAACAGATTATCTACGCCTTGCCGGATGATGTGCTACAGGCGAATACGGGCGAGTGTGACCGTCTGGACCTGGGCTGCTGCAAGCTCGAACTGCCGGATTGATCGGTTACTCTGAATTGCGGGCGTGCAAAGTGCGTCACCGTGCTCCCGTCTCTTTCTGCGGAGTTCGTCATGCGTGCTGGAACCGTCGCTACAGCTCTTGTTTGTATCGGCCTGTTGCTGGGCCGGAACGTGCGTGCGGACGAGGTCGAACGCGCCACCGTCGAAGGTCAGCCGCTCGCCGCGAACGTGACGCGTGTCGTCGAAGCTCTGGCGTTTCTGGGATCGCCGCTGCCGGCGGATCTCGTTGAAAAGCTGAATCAGGCGGGTGCTCAACGCGAAGCTGTCACGCTGCAAAAGCTGCTCGATGAGCGAGTCGTCTTTGTGGTGTCGATCAATCCGGAAGTCCGAGTAAAGGTGCAGCGCGGCCCCGGTTCTTCGTCTTTGCAGCAAGCTGGGTTTACCCCGCTGCTGGTGAAAGTGCTCAATCAAAGCACCGTCGCGCGGCCGCTGGCGATTCGCAGTCCGCAAGGTGGAGCGGTGTATGCCGGCAGCGCACTCGGCTCGCTGCAGCGACAGGCTCAAACAGAGCTGAAAGAAAACGAGAACGCCGCCGGCAAGACCGACCGGTTCCTGAGCGTCGAAATGTTCCAGTCGCCGCCGCTGACTCCGAAATTGAGTGGTCTGGAAGTCGAGTATGCGATTGCCCTGATCGCCAGCAGCGAAGCTGGCAAACGTGAAGCGACGATTGAGTTCGATGTAGGTCAGGGGACTCAGGACATCGGCTTTCGCGGTGAAGTGCCGGTGCTGTTTGACATTCGTCCGGCGGTGCCCGTGGCGTTGAAGATCTTCGATGAAGATGGCACGCCAACCGCCGCGCGGCTGACGATTCGAGACAAGTTTGGTCGTGTGTTTCCTCCGCAGCCGAAGCGACTGGCTCCCGACTTGTTCTTCCAACCGCAGATCTACCGGCACGACGGTCAGACGGTACTTCTGCCACCGGGCAAGTTCAGCGTCGAGTATTGCCGCGGTCCCGAGTACCTCGATCTCGTCAAGGTGTTTGAGGTCCCCAAGCAAGGTCCGGCGGAGCTTACGTTGAAGTTGCGGCGCTGGGTGAATCCGCTGCAAGCGGGTTTCTATACCGGAGATCATCACATTCACGGTGCGGGCTGCTCGCATTACGAATCGCCGACCAAGGGCGTGCGACCCGAAGACATGTTCGTGCAGGTGAAGGGTGAAGGTCTCAACGTTGGCTGTGTGCTGACCTGGGGACCGTGCTTTGAATTCCAGCGCGACTATTTCAGCCCGGCGGCAGACAAGCTCAGTGAGCCGCTCACGCTGTTGAAGTACGACCTGGAGATCAGCGGCTTCGGCTCGCAGGCCTTGGGGCACGTGTGCCTGTTGAATCTCAAGGATCAGACTTATCCCGGTTCGGATGGTTCAAAAGACAAGGGCTGGCCGACGTGGACCGTGCCGGTCCTGAAGTGGTGCAAAGATCAGGGCGGAGTGACCGGCTACCCGCACTCGGCGCTGCACGTGAACCCCGTGCTGGGAGCGAAACGATTTCTCGTTCGTTGGGACGCGGACAAGAACGGGAGCCTGAACGCTGAAGAGGCGGCGAAGGCGTTACTCCCCGAAGCGTTCGCGACCATTGATGCCGACAAGAATGAATCACTGACCGAACTGGAACTCGTTGCCAGCTTCGGTCGCGCGGCGGATAAACTGCCGAACCTGGCCATCCCCGACATGTTTGGCGGCGGGGCGCTGGAGATCTGTGTCAGCACGGCCGAAGGCGTGTGCGATTTCATCAGCGCGATGGATACCGCTCGCATTCCCGAATGGAACACATGGTATCACCTGATGAATTGTGGCTTCCCGCTGAAGGTCAGCGGCGAGACCGACTTCCCCTGCATGAGCAGCCGCCGCGTCGGACAGGGCCGAGTCTACGTGCGGCTGGGTGACGTCAAACAACTCGACTTCCCGACGTGGTGCAACGCGCTGGCCAAGGGGCGGTCCTATGTCTCCGATGGATATGCTCACGCTCTGAACTTCACCATCAACGGGGCACGACCGGGTGAGCAGCAGATCGAACTGACCGAGGCTGGATCAGTTGTCGTGAATGCCGAGGTCACATTTGCTCCCAGCACGCCGCTGGCCGTTGCATACGGCACGATGTCACCAACTCTGGGGCGACGCATGCTGGGCGATACCGTGCAGCTACATGCACCCCGCTCTGCCGACACCGTGAAGGGCGGCGAACGACTGGTGGAACTGGTCGTCAACGGCGAGGCCGTCGCCTCGCAAGTCGTGCCTGCGGATGGCAAGCGTCACGCCTTGAAGTTCGACGTACCAATCGCCCGCAGCAGTTGGGTCGCTCTACGCCACTTCCCGCAGTTGCATACTAACCCGGTCAACGTGCTGGTTGCAGGTAAGCCGATCCGAGCATCGAAGGACAGCGCCCGTTGGTGTTCGGAAGCCGTGCATCAACTCTGGGACGCGCGCAGCAAGAATATTTCGGAAGCCGAAAGACCCGCGGCGCGCGAGGCTTATGACCGAGCGTTGCAGAAGTACGAACAGATTGCGGCCGAGTCCGAATAAGCAGAGCGAACAGAAGTTCGCAAAGGACGCAAAGAAGACCTGACGCATGGCAGCGGCACATTGCTATTCGGAAGGACCTTCTCAATCGAGTGCCGACCACAAGGCTGACCGTCATGCCTACCACAACAGCGGTTCGGTGATTCGTACAGCGTCGTCGCGCCATGGATCGAGTGCGATTTGGGACGCAAGGTGGCCTTTCTTCCTTTGCGATCTTCGCGACCTTCTGTTGCTGTCTTCCTTCGCTTTCGGCGTCGAACCCATCGAAGATCTGGAATTTGATCGAATGTTGGGCGATACTCTGGCCGAAATTCCCGCCTGACTGGAGTCCCTCCAAACTATCCCACCGCTCGGAGATCGTGATGCCTCGTCCTGTATCCGCTTGTCCCGGACCAGTGCTTTCTCGCCGCAGCATGATGCAGATTGGAACGCTCGGCATGACCGGCTTCGGCCTGTCTGATCTCCTGAGAATGCAGGCTCAGGCGGCTCCCGATCACGACCCGCTGCCGGACACCGCGACGATCTTTATCTGGCTGCCTGGTGGGCCTCCGCACACCGAAACGTACGACATGAAGCCGCTGGCGCCGTCTGAGTTTCGTGGCGAGTTTCAACCGATCCCGACGAACGTGCCCGGCCTGGATGTCTGCGAGTTGCTGCCGCTGCACACGAAGATTGCGGACAAGTTCAACATCATCCGCTCGTGCCATCACAACTTTGGCGATCACGGCGGCGGGCATAAGCGGTTCATGACCGGTCGCGATCCGCGTCTACCGGTCGGCTTTGAGAACGATTCACCGGCCGTCGGCTCGTGCATCGCCGAGATGATGAAGCACCGTCATCGCGGCATTCCGAATTACATCGCCGGCACGGACAACGGTCGGCAGGGCATCGACGTCTTCAGCATGGGCCATTCGTACCTGCCCGCGACGTCGGCCCCGTTCATCTTTGGCGGGGACCCCAGTGCTGAGAACTTCAAGGTCGAGAACCTGTCGTTGTCCTCGCAGCTTGAAACGCGACTGGATGATCGGACTGCGCTGCTGAACGGGCTCGACGGCTTAAAACGCGAGATCGATCGCAAAGGCATCATGGACTCGGTTGATGCCAGCTCGCGACGGGCGTTTGATCTGCTGACGAGCACTCGCACGCGTGATGCCTTCGACCTCACCAAAGAATCGCGTGAGATGCGCCAGCGTTACGGCATGCATGCTTATGGCCAGCGCGCGTTGATGGCTCGTCGACTGGTCGAAGCGGGCGTCTCGTTCGTGACGATGGTCTGGGAGAACCCTTGGCCGGGTAAGCAACTGCCCGAAGGCGTCATCTATAACTGGGACTCGCACGCGGTGAATGGCCACATCTTCGACGACGCGAAGGTTCGCCTGCCGCTGTATGACCAGGCGGTGCACGCGCTGGTCACCGACCTGTTCGAACGCGGTTTGAACAAGCGGGTGCTGCTGATTGTGACCGGCGAATTCGGACGCACGCCGAAGCTGGAATACTGGAACGGTCGCCCCGGACGGGATCACTGGCCAAGTGCCATGTCGATTCTGATGACCGGCGGTGGCATGCGAACCGGACAGATCATCGGCTCGACCACCTCGAAGGGCGAACGGCCGAAGGATCGACCGCTGACTCCGAACGACATCTGGGCCACGGTCTATAAGCATCACGGCATCGACTACAATCACAACTTCATCGATCACCGCGGTCGTCCGATGCCAATCTTGCCCTACGGTGCACCTATCGACGAGCTGTTGCCAGTCTCATGAAGACGCAGTCTTTCCGCGCGGCGGTCAGTGTTCTGGCCGCCGTTTTTCTTTGTGGAGCAGCCCGGTCTCAGGCTGCCGAGCGAGAGCCTCAAGCCGAGGCCGCGGGCAGCTTGTCTGCATCGATCGCTGTGTCGCGCGATCGCGATATCGCGGCTCGCTTCTCGAATGCCCGCGAGGCACTGGATCAGCAGAATTATGCGTCGGGTTTGGGCCTGCTGCAGACCCTGCTGGAATCAAATTACGCCGACTTCGTTCCGATCGAGCCTGATCCGCGCGATCTGACTCGCGAGCGTTATGCATCGGTGTCGCACGCAGCCCGTCGCTTACTGATATCGCTCCCGGCGGAAGCTTTGCAGCTTTACGAGCAGCAAACAGGACCGACTGCCTGGAACGAGTTTGAAGCCGCCAGCCGGCGCGGCGATCTCGACGCCGTGCGGCGAGTGAGTGCCCGGTTTCCGCTGACCCGCGCGGAACTGTCGGCGTTGAAGTTTGTGGTGGCGTCAGCACTCGGTTCAGGACGGCCTCAATTGGCGGCGGCCGGTGCCTGGCAGTTGCTGCAACATCCCTTGTTAGAACAGCGCGATCGTCCGCGAGTGGAGTTGCAGCTCAAGGCGGCCCTGCGAGCGCAGGAAGTCGCGAAGACAGGTCATTGCAACAGCACTCTGTCGCCTGATATCGCTGAGCCGTGGCGAGTCGGTGGGTTGATTGCTGCTGATGACGCCACCTTGTTGTCGGAAGCGTTTCAGGAGCATGAATCGCACTCGATCGACATCCTGCCGCGCGGCAAACCGATCATTCGTGGCGACGTGTTGTGCGTGAGGTCGTTGCGGCATGTCAGCGCCTATGACCTGTCATCGGGCCGCGAACTCTGGACCTCGCGCAAAGCGACTGACGACGCGCCCGTCATGACGTCGAACCTGTCCTTGCGAGATCTCGTGGCGCGGTCACTCGGCAAGCAGGTGCAGTCGGACTCGGTGCTGGCGGGGCTGAACGCCGACGCCGAGATCGTCGTGACCGTTGAAGCCGTGCAGCCGCGACTGGTGGTTTTACCGAGTGAGCCGGTGGTTTCCGGATCGACTCGCATCCCGCAGAAGACCGTGTTGCAGGCGCGTCGGCTCATTGATGGGCGAGCCGCCTGGACCTTCAACGGAGCGGCTCTGATTCCGCATCGGCCAGCGCCTGCCGGTGCTGATTTTCTGGGAGTGCCGACGTTCGTTGATGGGGAACTCTGGGGCTTGGCTCAATGCGATTCCGCGCTGCTGGCGTATCGCCTGAACCGAAATGATGGTCGACTGCTCGGCGTGTTGAAGGTCGGAGAAACGACGCGCGGGCATATCGTCGATTCCGACTGGCGTTCGCTTGCGAGTCAGGTTCAGACCGCCTCCGGCGAGTTGATCTTCGTAACGAATGCCGGCCTCTTGCTGGCCGTTGATCCCGTCAGCGGGACACCGTTGTGGGCGACGCGTTACGCACGGGAAGACGCGCCGCCCGAGTACCCGCAACTGGTGGGGGCTCAGATCAACACGAGCCGTCGTCGCTGGTGGGATCACTGGCGTGAAGGGCGAGTTCTCCCCTTCGGCTCAGCAGACAATGCGGCGCAAGAGCGAGCTGGCTTCATCGTGGCAAGCACTGACTGCGACGACGTCACGGCCTTCGATCATGACGGCCGATTGATCTGGCGGCAGAACATCGCCGAGGGTGTTTCAGTCGCCGGGATACGCGGAGATCGCCTGCTGGTCCTGACGCGTCATGCGGCCTTGATCCTCAACGCGGCGACGGGAACTCGACTTCACACGCTGCCGATTCCTGCCCCGACAGGAGATGGTGACTGGTCGTCCGCAAACTCAGACGCTTATTGGTTTCCAACTGCGCGCGGCATCTGGTCGATTGAAGTGGGGAAGTCTTCCGCGCTGGCCAAGGCGGTGGATGGTGAAGGCTTGGCTCCGGGGCATCTGGTCGCCGGTCGCAACGGGTTGGTTCATCAGACGGTGGAATCAGTCGCCTTGATTTCTGCCGGAGTGAGATTGCCGAACGACGCGAAGTCGCCGCCGGGAGACCCTTCCGAGAACGTCGACAAGTTGTTCGCGGCAGCCGTGCGGGTAGAAGCATCAGGTGATGCGGAGACTGCGTTCAAGACGTATCTCCGCCTCCTGGAACTCAACCCGACCAATTGGAAGATCGCCGAAGAGATTGGTCCGCGTCGCCGCGTGCGAATGGATCGGCTAGTTCTGGGTGAGATGCAGGACTTGCTGCACTCTGAGCAGCCTGCCGGGACGACGCGTGCTCGAACGCCATTGCGAGACCTCATCACGGCAGCACATCAGCAGGCGACGATCAGCCCGGACCCGTTTGCCTTGCAGCGGTTTGCTCAACGCTACGGTCAGTTGTCGCCTGCTCGCGATGTCTGGCTACATCGTTCTTCGCGCATCGGTCTGGGATATGTTCCAGCGCTGCTGCCGCTGCTGCCGCTAACGGAGGCTGACGATTCGCTATTAGGACTGCGAGCAGCGATCGAAGTGGCTGAGCACTTCCGGTCGCGCAGTTATGAAGACGACGCGCGGGCGATTCTGGCGAAGGTGCCGCAACTACCCACAGCCGAACAAACAGCCGAGTCCACTTCGACGCTCGATGCGGTTCTACAACTGCGGCGCGCGTTATCCAGTGAAGCGAAAAGCTTCTGGCCGACGACGGCACCGGTTGTGACCGAGCGCGAGATGGCCCAGAACAACATTGCCTTCAAGTCGCTGCCGGTCACGGCTGCGGCGGGGTCTTTACTGAGCCGCCTGGATGTCAGTTGGCACGCGGCGGGCACCAGTCTGAGGTTCATCGGCGACGGACGCGCGGGTGGCTGGTCGCTGACGCTGCCGCAAACACGAGCGTTCATGCGGCGGGCCGATCGACTGGCACGCGGCTGGGGAGTCGGGCATTTGTTGGTCGCTCAACTGGGCACGGAACTCTTTGCAGTCGCTCCGTTTGATGAGAACGGCGATGCCCGGGCGCGGCTGCTCTGGTCGGTCGATATGGCTCCGGCGGCGCAGATGCACGGTCATCGCGTCATCCCGGCGCGGCTGGGATTTGCGGATCAGGACCTGCAGTTGTTCGACGCCTACGACCGTCCCATCGGTCAAGTTGGTCCCGTGCAAGCTGGCTACTTGTGTTATCAAGCAGAAGGGCGGCTGGTTTGTCTGGAGACGTCCTCTGGGCAAACGCTGTGGGAACGGTTTGAGCTGCCTCACAACGCGACGATCACCGGCAACGAGGCGTCCATCTTCGTGACGGCGGATGATTCGACGACGGTGTTACGGGCACTGGACGGCAAGACGCTGCGAGCTCCGCAGCCTGCTGAGCATTCCGAAAGCCGCTTCGTCGATCAGTCCGGGCCGTGGCAGGTGAGGCAGGCGGATGATCGACTGCTTGGGATTGATTTACGAACAGGCGAGGTGGCTTGGACACTCGCGGCTGACACCGGAGACCTTCCCTTCGGTGCTGACGAAGACTGTCTCGGCTTGCTCTCCGCGAATGGCGAACTGACTTTTCTTCGCCGGGCATCGGGCGAACCGATCTCGCAGACGCCCGCAGGCGACCCGGTTCGGGTGAGCCGCCCGCAGCGAGTGGAGTTCCTGGCGTGCGTTCGAGTCGGATCGCGCTACCTGGTGGCGATCTCGGGGCCGAGATCACATGCGAGCGCCGAAACCCAGTTTGAAGCGTTGATGACGCGCAATCCGCTGATCGACGGCACCTTGACGGCGTTCGATAGTAAAACGGGTAAGATTCAATGGACTCAGGAGATTGCAGAAGGTGCGTTCCTGCTGGACCAGCCGCGCAGCGTCCCGTTCGTCATGCTGCAGTCGACTTCGGTCGAGCGCGGGGGCACGTTCCTGAGGCTGATCGATCAACGCAGCGGGGCTGAACTCTTTCGGCGACACACACCCGGGCGTGAGGGTTTACCGCTCATTCGCCCGAATGCGCCTCAGCCGTCGGTGAACCTGCGCAGCGCGACGCGCGAGGTCATCATCGACTACGCTCCGTGAAAGTGCCCGCCGGGCTTGAGGGCGCCTGATCACATGAGCGGACACGGTTGTGGTGCGACGGGGCACTTCACAAGTCGTTACAGGAATAGCCGCTTCCTGATCCGTATTGACACACTTCGGCGAAAGCTCGTACTTCTCCCATCCCCTCCCGTGGTCTGACATCAGTGCGGACCACGATTGATCTGCCAGAAGTCCTTTCGTTGCGGCGATGTGAGCAGCCTCTTTGCTCACCAATCACCGAGAGCGGTATCGATTCATGGAAGAATTCGTGATCCCACCATTTGCGCGGTCGAGTGCGTCAATGCCTGGCTCACCCAGCGCCTTGATACGCCGAACGGCTCAAGGTTTGATTGGCTTGATCTGCCTGTTCGTGTCCACGGGCTGTGCTTCGCAGTACGGCACGTTGCACCAGGCTCACGATTTTCCCACTCATCTGATTGCCCCGCCCGCAGAGAACACTCAGACGCTCGACCTGTCGAAGTTGTCGCCTAACGCTGGTAATACGAACGTGATTGGCCCCGGCGATTTGCTGGATGTGACCATCGCGGCGTCAATGTCCCCGCGTGATATTGTGACCTTCCCTGTCCGTGTTGAAGACAACGGCAACGCCAAGGTCGGCATGATTGGTTACACGAAACTGGGTGGTCTTGAACTCGAAGACGCCGAAGAACGCATTGCGCGCGCCAGCATTGAGAATCGGATCTTCAATTCACCGACCGTTACGGTCGGGTTTAAACGCAAACGCATGAATCGCGTCACCGTGATTGGTGCCGTGAAGTCACCGGGCACGAAGATGCTGCCCAGCAGCGAAAGCGATCTGCTGTCGGCCATCGTTGCCGCAGGCGGACTGGCCGATGACGCGGGTGTCTTCGTCGAGATCCGCAACGTCATCGAGCAAGCGGCAGGTGATTCATCTGTTGCTGGTGGCGCAGCAGGCTCGGGCCTTGCGCAAACGGGCTACGCTGGCGGTGCCAACACCGCGCCGAAGAACGTGCGCATCGACCTGATCTCAGCCGCGAAGAAGGGCTCGAACGGTTACTACATCGCCGACGGTGGTGTGGTGATGATTGAGAAACGCGACCCCAAAGCCGTGCAAGTCACCGGCCTAGTGCGGAAGCCCGGCAGGCAGGACTTCCCGGTGGATAAAGAGTTCACGCTGCTCGACGCGCTGTCGCAGGCGGGTTGGACGAGTTCTCAAGTCGCCGACAAGGTGTATGTGATTCGCCAGCTGGAAGGTCAGCCGGAACCTTCCGTCATTCAATGCAGTATTCGCCGGTCCAAGTTTGACGTTGAACACAACATGCGACTGGCTCCGGGCGACATCGTGACGGTTGAGCACACACCAGAGACCGTGCTGCTGGAAGCTCTCAACATCATGCGTGTCGGCTTGTCGGCAAGCCTCAATCCGCTCCTTCAATAAGACTCTCGGATCCACGACGAGACCCCGCCTCATGAATCCGGAAAATGACAATTCCAACTTTGCTGTGAATCAGTCAGGGGGCAGCCCGCTGACGGCGCATAATGTGTTTACTGCCGTGTTTCGATTTCTGCATGCCGTGCGCATGCGGAAGGGGATCATGCTGCTGTGGATGCTGATCGCGGCTCTCGGCGGTGCGGCGTACTATGCGACAGCCCCCCGTAAGTATGATGCCGAAGCTTCGGTGCTGATCATCGCACCCGAAGGCAGTATCAATCACAACGGCAATCAGAACGACGGCGTGGCGAAGATCATGCCGACGCACGTGCGACTCGTCAGCAGCCACGAAGTGCTCAACAAGGCCAGCGCGAAGCTGCATGCTGATTATCGCATCGATTTGAAGGGTGTTCGCAAGGAGTACTGGGCGGACGCAATTCAGAAGAACTTGCGCGTCAGCTACGAGCGAACGACAAACCTGATTGATATTCGCTATCGCTCGCTGAGTCCTCAGGCCGCGGCGGAAATTGTGAATTCGATTATCAGCGAGTATCAATCCTTCGTGAACGAGAACAACACCGACACTGTGATGGTCACGCTCAAGACGCTGACCGATCGCAGCAAAGAGCTGGAAGGCGAACTGCGTTCGCTCGAACAGAAACTGCGTGTACTGCGTCAATCTCAGGGCGAGATCATGGTTGACGACGGCAAAAGCATGAACATGGAGCGAGATAAGCTGGTGTCGCTCGAACAGGACTTGATCAAAGCCGAATCTCAATCTCGCGACGCGGAAGCTTTCAAGCAGTCGATCGAGAACGCGATATCCACCGGGCAGGACCTGATGCAGTACGCGATCACCGCGCTGGATAGCGTCGGCCGGGATTACGTTGCTCTGGAACTGGGCGTGACGCAGCAGGACGCCGCGCTGCAGAGTCAGGTGTATCAACGTTATATCCAGAATCAGGCCGAACTGACCAACTTACAACGGTTGTATGGCGAACGACATTCGGTGGTGCAGGATCTCCAGTCGCGCTTGAACACCGACCTGGCATGGTTGCAGGGCGTACAAGTTCAGCGCCGCCAGAAGCTGCAGCAGTTGCAGTCGGCGGAACTGGCGAGCCGCTTGCAGAGTTGTGCGGACCAGCGTCTGCAGGCCGCGCGAGATCGCCAGCAGTTCATCCGCAGTCAGTTCGACGATGCCAATCAACGGTATCAACTGGTCGCCGGACCGATTCAGGACATTATGGAGACCGACAATCAGCGCAAACGCATTGAGCAAGCGCTGCACGGAACGCTCGATCGCATGGGCGCTCTGCAGATCCAATTGAAGGACGGTATCCGCACGCAGATCAGCCGTTACCCAATTATCGCCCGCTCGCCGGTCAGCCCGAAGTTGTCGATGGTCATCGCGGGTGTGCTGGTAGTCGGTACATTCTTCGGTCTGGCGTCAGTTTATCTGCTGGATTCGCTCGACGATCGCTTCCGCTCACCTGAAGAACTGCGGTTGCAACTGGGCGTGCCCGTGCTCGCGATGGTTCGCAAGATGGATCCGCTGGAAGGCGTGGGCGTCGAAACCATCCATACGCTGGTCAAGCCGAACGGCGTTGAAACAGAAGCGTTCCGAACGCTGCGAACGGCGATCACGTTCTCGGAAGGTAATACACAACGGTTGATGGTCACCAGCTCCGAGCCCGGTGACGGCAAGACAACCGTTATGGCCAATCTCGCGGCCGCGTTCGCTCAGTCTGGCAAGAAGACGTTGCTGATTGACGCCGACATGCGGCGTCCGGGTATGTCGACACTTCTGGAAATGCGCGGACCCAAGGGCCTGTCGCATATCCTGCGTGAAGACTTGCCGCTGACCGACAGTATTGAGAAGCACATCTTCCGGCACGTCACGACTGGAATGGACGTCATTCCGTCGGGTTCCCGTCCAGTGAATCCCGCCGAGCTGCTGTCGAGTGACCGCTTCGCAGAGCTGGTGGCGTGGGCCGAGACGATGTACGACCAGATTCTGATTGACGCGCCGCCGATTCTGGCCGTAAGCGATCCAGCCATCATCGGCCGCCTCGTCGATGGCTGCGTGCTGGTGCTGCGACCCGACAAGAACAAACGCAAGATGGTGATTCGCGCTGTCGAGTCCGTGATGGCGATGGATATCAAACTGCTGGGCCTGGTCGTCAACCGAGTTACTCAAGAGATCGGCGGCGACTACTACGGCTATGGCTACGGATATGGATACGGCTATGGCTATGGCTATGGCTACGGTCACGACGATAGGACCGAAGATAAGCCCGACGAGAAAGACGGGCACGAGGAGCACGAGGTTGGTTCCCCACGGCGGGCGGCTTAACTGCTCTTTTCGTGGATGGTTCTAATTCAGTATTTGTGCGAGGTCGCAAGGAATAACGATTTCGTAGATTTGGTTTGAGTGACCACTGGCCGCGTGAGGATTCACTGCATGTCGACGGAGCGACAATCACGCTCGAGTAAGCGTCTGGCTCTTACGGACGAGGAACGCGCCGAGGAGCAGAAGCGACTTCGTCGACGTCAGAAGGAAAAAGAGCGCGAGAAGAATAGGGCGGAACATCCTCTCCGAGACTGGTGGTTGCCAGCCTTTGATCTATGTCTGTTCGCGGCTCTCCTGGTCCCTTTTGTGCTCGGTGGTCGACTTGCTCATGGCGAACTATTGCTGGTTGCAGCGACGATCGGGTGTTCGATCTCCTGGATCGGATATCAGTTCTCTCAGGCGACGGTCACTTGCGTCTGGACGAAAGTGGAATGGCTGCTGATTGCGATCCTCAGTGTTGGGTTGCTGCAGATTGTGCCGCTGCCGGCGAGTTTGCTCGATCAGTTGTCTCCGAATATTAAGACCGTGTTGCCGCTGTGGAATGGCGCGCCCGAAAGTCTCGTGGGCACCTGGAACTACCTGTCACTGACCGTCAGCGATACCCGCGCTGCGCTGGCGATGGGTATCGCGTATGTGTTGCTGTTCTGGTTGACCACGCAGCGTGTTCGCGAAATTGCTGACGTTTCGCGCATTCTAAAAGCGATGTGTGTACTGGCCGCCATCATGGCCGGGTTTGGACTGCTGCAATACCTCGGTTCGAACGGCCTGTATTACTGGGTTTTCGAGTATCCAGCTGTGACCACAGCGGATCAGATCAAGGGCGCTTTTACCAACAAGAACCATTTCGCCGCGTTTCTCATGCTGGCCATCGGGCCGTGCATCTGGTGGCTGATGGAGCTGATGGATGGACGTCAGATCGATGAGCCGGTGTTTGGCACTGCTGGAGCTGCCTCGCTGCCTCGACCCGTTCGTGTTGCCCTGGTTGGCGGCATGGGTGCCCTGGTGATCGTCGCGTGGCTGTCGTCGCTGTCACGTGGTGCTGTCGTGGCTGGAGCGATTGGCGTTGGCGTGATGTTGCTGATCATGGCGCTGCGGTCGATGATCTCAATTCGCATCGTGGGCGGATTGTGCTTGATCGGGGTTGTAGCTGGAGCGCTGCAGTTCGCCGTCGGCTATGAAGCGATGATGAATCGGCTGGACCGTTGGGACGACAATGGCCGCATGCCGATCTGGAATGCGAACCTGGCAGCGGAATCTGAGTTCCGATTCTTTGGCAGCGGTATTGGCAGTCATCGCTACATCTATCATCGATATCTCGATAAGCCTTACGACGAGCATGAATACTCGCATGCGGAAAGCAACTTTCTGAACGTGGCCACGGAAACTGGACTGGCCGGTTTGAGTCTCTCCATCGTGGCGTTGTCGTGCTGCTTCTGGTGGTGCTTTCAGGGCGTACGAGCCAGTCGGTCGAAGAGCACCACGATTGCGTTACTGGCGTTGATGGTTTCACTGATTGCAACATCGGTTCATGCACTGGTCGACTTCACGTGGTACGTACCCGGCTACATGGTGTTCTTGCTCGTGCAGATGGCCTGCCTGTGCCGCCTGACTCAACTGGTGCGAGCAACCGCTCCGAATTCGGCGCCAGCTCCGACGTGGAATGTGCCGCGCTGGGCACTGGCTCCTGCGGGCCTCATGCTGTTTGCTGCCGGGCTGTGGATGCTGAAGCTCGAATTGCCGTTGTACGCCGCGGAGTCTCACTGGCTTGAATATCGCCGCCTGGTGTTTAACCCGGACACGGCGCTCGAAGGCGATGCGGATGCCACGATTACTGCAGACCAGAAGGATGAACGTTCTCGAGATCTGGCAGCGCGCAAGATTCGCACGCTACGGGCGGCGATTAAGGCCAACCCGCACGACTCGCGATTCCATGTGCGTCTGGCGCGGCTCTACGTTGCTCTGTTTCATGATTTGCAGGACTCGGCGGACAATCAGATGCCGCTGAACCAGATCCGCGATGCGGCGATATCGGGTGGATTTGAATCTCGCCAGCAACTCGATGAATGGCTCGACCGGGCGATTGGTAATCATGTCAAATTCGCGAGAGCGGCCAGCGCGCATTCACTGAAAGCATTGCGTCTCAACCCTCTGCAGTTTCATGGGTATGTGGACTTTTCAGAACTCGCCTTCCTGCAGCATCTGGATCCGAACTTTGAAGGCCTCTGTTTGAAGCAGGCTCTGGCAGTGGCTCCATACGAGGGCTACGCCCTGTTCACGGCCGGGCGTGAAGCGTGGATGCGGCAGGATTCGCAGAGTGCTTTCGACTACTGGAAGCGCGCCTTCCATCGCAACTACGTCGCACGTCGCGACATCCTGAGGATCATGATCAGCTCGGGACTGGGATTGGATGATCCAACAACGACTCAGACCGATGTGCTCGTTCGCATGTTTGAGCCCGATCTGGATGGCCTGGAAGAGATGGCCCGGTTCCAGAAAGAAAACGGGTTGCTGGATGACGAGCAGCGAACACTTCATCTGCTGGCAGGTCGGCTGGTTGAAAAGGCCCAGTCTCCGGGCAACTTTGATCGCCTGAAGGACTGGCTGCGTGCGACCGGAGTCTATGACCGCATGAATCAGCCTGAGCAGGTGGAGCTGTGTTTCAGCGAGGCCATCAAGGCGAACCAGTCGAGCTTCCTGGCGCACTACGAGTTTGGCATCTGGTTGTACACAAAGCATCGCGGTAGTGATGCCATGGACCAGTTGCGCTGGTGCCAGCGCGTGCAGCCGAATGATCGCAAGATTGGCAAGCTCATCGACCGCATTCAACGCGGTCAGTTTCCCAACGAGATTCAGCAGGCGAGAGGTACTGCCGGGCCGGGTCCTCAATAACTTGGTTGGGTCTGCTGGCGATCAAAACAAAAAGCCGCGGAGACAGAGTCACCGCGGCTTGCTGTGTCATCGCCGTTACAGTGAGAAGACTATTCCTTCTTCTCTTCTGGCTTGGCTTCTTCTTTCTTCTCCTCAGTCTTGGCTGGGGCTGGCTCTTCCTTCTTTTCTTCGGTCTTGGCCGGAGCTGGTTCTTCTGTCGTCTTGGCTGGCTCCGTCGTCTTCTCTTCCGGCTTTGGATCGGTGGTGGTCGCGCCGGTGTCTTCAGACTTCTTCGGAACATCAACGCCGCCGCCTACGGGACCGGTGGAACCACCTTCTGGAACCAGCTTGGTCTCTGGTGGCTTCGCAGCTCCACCCTTGCTGTCCGGCTTGCCGCAGCCAACGAAACCGATCAGACCAAACGCCACCAACAACATCGCCAGACCATTCGTGAGCCGCATGGGCTTCTCCCTTCAAACAAGAACGTAAAGTGATTTCATCGGCGGCTCATGAACCGCTCACGGTGAGCGCAAGTACGTAGCTTGCTCAGACCCGCGACGAGATTGACTTACTCGCAAATGCCGGACAAATCTTAGGACTTCACAAACACCATCTTCAAGTAAATGGTCGATTCGGTGCTCAGTTGAAGCGAATGCCGTATTCAAAGGGATCGTCGGAACTGAGGATCAGGGTCGCTTCCGCAGAGACATACGCCGAGCCGCGAATGCGCGGAACCACTTGTCCGTCAACGACTTTCACAGAACCTTCAAACACACTGCCGATGATGCTTTCCTGTCGCCAGACCTGTTCTTCGGCGAGTTTTCCGTCTGCGTGCAGGCATGCCAGTTTGGCACTGGTGCCGGTTCCGCAGGGCGACCTGTCGTAAGCTTTGCCGGGGCAGAGCACAAAGTTGCGGCTGTGGTTTGCTGCATCGCCGGGGGGGCCGAACAGCTCGATGTGGTCGATCTCCTGACCGTCTAAGCCAGTAATGCCGTTGCGTTCGAGCGACTGGCGGATGCGCCAGGTGAGGTCCGTCAGCTTGTCGGCGTTGCTGAGGACCAGCTCCTGGCCATGATCGCTCACCAGATAAAACCAGTTGCCGCCCCAGGCGATGTCGCCCGTCACCTTCCCGAAACCGGGCACGTCCACCGGTACCTGTGCTGCGATTCGATAGCTTGGCACGTTGTTGATAGATGACCGATGGTTGCCTTCGTACTGGAACTCGACGACGCCCACTGGTGTTTCGAGCAAGTAAGTGCCGACCGTGATCTTGCCCATGTGCGCGAGCGTCTCCGCAACGCCGATGGTGCCGTGCCCGCACATGCCGAGATAGCCGACGTTGTTGAAGAAGATCACTCCGGCCACGCAACGCGGATCAGTCGGTTCACACAGGATGGCTCCGACCAGCACATCGGATCCGCGCGGTTCGTTGACGACGGCTGATCGAAAGGGATCAAAACGCTCTTTGAAGATCTCACGTCGTTCGGCCATTGAGCCACGACCGAGGTCCGGGCCGCCTGCCACGACAACGCGAGTCGGCTCTCCACCCGTATGCGAATCAATGACCTGCACGCGCTGCATGGAACTCTCCGATGGGGAACTCGGTTGCGATGATGCTCATGATCTCGCCACATTGGCATCCTCTTTGAAAGTCTGCAAACGTGTTGGTCCGCCGCTCGCTTACTTCCGCTTGAATAAGGAATGCGATGAGCACATCACTTTCGCGACGTGAGTTCTTCAACCAGAGCGCGCTGACACTCGGCAGTGCCTGGGGACTGGGTGCGTGCGGCGGGTTAGCCTTGGGACAGGAGTCGGTCCCACGCCGTCCGCGAGTGGCCGCGATTAACTCGATCTACCGTTTCAAGTCGCATGCATATCACATCGCGGGGCGGTTCATTCACGGCTACACCATTAACGGCAAGCACCATCAGCCGCCGTTTCAATTAGTGCGCATGATGAATCATCAGTCGCCCGCCGATGATCTGGGGCCGGACGTCTGCAAACAGCACAAGGTGCAACTGTGCAAGACCGTGGCCGAAACGCTGGGCGGATCGAAACTGGATGTCGACGCCGTGCTGCTGATCGTTGAGCACGGTGACTATCCCGTGAACCGCTTCGGTCAGATTGAATACCCGCGCTTCGAAATGTTTCAGGAGATCGTTGAGGTCTTTCGCAAGAGCGGTCGTAGCGTACCTGTCTTCGTCGACAAGCATTTGTCTTACGATCACCAGAAGGCGGCGAAGATGGTCCAAGCTGCCAAGGACCTGAAGTTCGGTTTGATGGCGGGATCGTCGCTGCCGGTGACCTGGCGATTGCCCGCTTATGAACCTGAGCTGGACACGCCCTTCACCGAGGGCCTGAGCATCTTCGGCTATGACCGTGGCACGACCGAGATCTACTGGTTCCATGCACTGGAGGTGCTGCAGTGCTTCATGGAACGTCGACGCGGCGGAGAGACCGGCATTAAATCCGTCCGGCTGCTCACCGGCGACGCGGTTTGGAAAGCAGGCGATGCCGGCGAATGGTCTTGGGAACTGTTGGAAGCGGCGCTGTCTCGCTGCCCGAGCCGTAACTATGGCAAACCGCGCGAGCAGGTACGCAAACCGCAAGCGATTCTCATCGAATATGCCGACGGCACTCGCGGAGCGGCGTTGAACCTCATCGAAGCCAACTCCGACTTCGCGTTTGCGGGACACATCAAGGGCCAGACAAAACCTGTCTCAACGTGCTGCTACCTACCCGCGCCACCCGGTGCTCGATTCTTTGACCCGCTCACTTTCAACATCGAAAAGTTCTTCGCAACGGGCAACTCACCATATCCCGTCGAGCGCACGCTGCTGACGAGCACAGTCCTCGATCACGCGATGCACTCCGAACACCAAGCCGGCGCGAAGATCGAAGATGCGTCGCTGAAGATCACCTACAAGGCGTCGCAGGACAGCGGCTTCTTCCGCGGCAGCTACATCGACTCGCCCGGCTAAGGCGGAGGGATTCAACAGAAGCTCGCGAAGACCGCCAAGGAGAAAGAAGAGAATTGGCTGGGCTCGCATAGAACGAAGAACGCAGCGCCATCCTACGAAGCTCAGAGGGATGATGGGCTACCGTGGCGGACGCGTCTCGTGTCATGCCTCTTCGTCTTTTCCATGATTTTTAGGCAAAGTGATCTGAAGCTTCGGCCGCGATACCAGCTTGACTCAATCTTCTTCGCGTCCTTTGCGAGCTTCTGTCAAAAGCTTTCTGTCTTCGGTTATCAACCCAGTAGACGCTGATAGAGCGCGTCGTCGAAGCCCACGATCAGCGTCTTGCCGAACTTCAGAGCCGGGGCTCGCAAGCTGCCGCTGCGGCCGATGATCAACTCGCACAGTTCGTCATCAGTGGGACGCTCTTTGGCGAGGTCGATCTCATAGACCTTCTTGCCGTTGACGACGAAGAGCGTCTTGAGCCCCTGCAGCATCGCCAGCGCTTCATCGCGCGGCACCGCGACCTTCCGTGCGTTGAGTTGCTCTTTCGTCTCAATGCCTGCTGTTGTCAGAAAGCCTTCCGCTTTCGCGCACGAGTTGCAGTTCAAGCGGTGATAGCGCCAATCAATCGTCTGAGGCATTGAGACTTTCCGAAGCAATCGAAATCGAGCTTAGAACATTTCTGTCAGCGCGGACTTGCCGAAGTCCACCAGCGGGAACGGTCGCTTCGCCGGGCCGGGCAGATGGGCATCGAGTTTGTAGCCCAGCGAATGGAAGATTGTCGCCGCGATGTCGCCCGGATCAGCCGGACGTTCGGCAGGCACGCCGCCGATCGGATCACTGCGACCGATCACTTGGCCGCCTTTCACACCGCCGCCTGCAAAGTAGCACGTGTAGCATTGAGGCCAGTGATCGCGGCCACCGGCGGGGTTCACGCGTGGGGTGCGTCCGAATTCCGAAACGTTGGCCACCAGTGTCTTATCCAACAGACCGCGTTCTGACAGATCAGAGATCAGAGCCGAATACGCCTGGTCATACATCGGCGCGACGATGTTCTTCATGCCCTCAATGGACGTGAAGGGCTTTGAGCCATGAATGTCCCACGTGATCTCATCGAACACGGTGAGGAATGTGTTGACGGTCACAAATCGCACGCCGCCTTCGATCAATCGTCGCGCCAACAACAGGCTCTGACCGAACCGATTGCGACCGTAACGATCACGCACAGAGGCCGGTTCCTTAGCGAGGTCGAACGCTTCACGAGCCTGAGCACTCGTCATCAGGCGATAGGCAGTCTCAAAATTATCGTCCAGTAGTTTGGCGCTGTCGCTGGCTTCGAAGCTCTTCACGGTCTCATCGACAACGTCGCGCAGCTTGCGGCGACGATCCAATCGCACCGTGCCAAGGTCTGAAGGTGGCAGCAGGTCCGGGACCTTGAAGTTTTCCTGGCTGGGGTCGGCGTTCAGCACGAACGGGTCATGCGCTTTTCCGAGGAAGCCGCCCGATTGACCGTTCGGCAGGTTACCGCCGCCGCGTCCCATCAGTTGTGGCAGCACTACGAACGACGGCAGATCAGTACGACGGCCTTGAAGGTAGCTCGCGACGGCTCCCAGGTGCGGAGTCTGGACGCCGCCCGAGAACAGCCGGCCGGTCTGCATCATCTGCCAGCCGCTGTCGTGCACGGCGGCGCCGGTGTGATAGCAGGAATTGACGAACGTAATTTTGTCCGAGATCTCCGCGTGCTTCGGCAGGATCTCTGAAATCCGGAACCCCGGCGTCTTGGTGGCAATCGCCTCGAACGGGCCGCGGATCTCGGCCGGCGCTTCGGGCTTCTTATCCCACAGATCGACATGCGAAGGCGCGCCGAGGTTGAAGATCATGATCGCCGAGCGATCGTCCTTGTCATGCTGGACGATGCCCTGTTCCTTGGCCCGGGCATGATCTGCCAGCGTGAGCCCGACCGCTCCCAGCGTACCGACCTGCAGGAAGTCGCGTCGCGAAACACCATCACACGTATGAGCGACACCTTCGCCTTCGAACTTGAGCATGTTTCGATACTCCTCGCAGCCGGCAGATGAATGAGACTCGACGAACTCAGCCAGTCGTTGGTTGCTGACAGCATGATCGTTTCTGAGCCTCAGGCCAACATCGTACTGCGGAAATTCAGCAAAGCTGGGTGCCACTGGCACACCTGCGTTCGACTGCCGGTCCCATGAATAGATTTGGCGCATGGCCTCCGCGCGCAAAAAACTCCCCTCGCCCCGCTTGCGGGGAGAGGGGTCGGGGGTGAGGGGCGGTGTCACTTTCGGCTCCCGACCAAACACTGAATTCATTGGTTAGCACGCGATTCCCGGCAAGCTGTAAGATGCTGTATGGAGCAAGTTCGCGTCTTTTAAAGACACCCCAGTATGCGCGCCTCAGAACGCAGCCGGAGCCTGACATCGCCCCTCACCCCCAGCCCCTCTCCCCGGCAAGACCGTGGAGAGGGGAGCGATCTACGCGTGTGGTGGAGCTTCGATCGAAAGATAGACCGTGGCTTCCGAAATCGGCAGCGACGCTGGCTCATCCCAAGCTCGAAGAGAAGCTCACGTCGCTCTAACCCAACTCGACCGACTCTTCCCAGTGCTCATAGAGCGTCGCGATGTCCAGACGCAGTTGCTCGAAGTCTTGCGCGAGTTGATGCAGACGCTTGCCGTCGCGGTGAACTTGAGGGTCGGCCATTTCGTCCTGCATTTGAGCCGCTCGGGCCTCTTGCTTGGCGATGTCGGCTTCGATGTCCTGCTGCTTGCGATAAGGAAACTTTCGTTTGCGACGCACGTTGGCGGATGGAGTTGTCGCCGCCGCTGGTGCCGCGCACTTGGCGTTTTTCTTCGCGGCCGCTTCGTCAGCTTCGCGATCGTCGCGAGCTTGCTCAGCCTTTCGTTTCTGATGATCGACATAGTCGGAATAGTTGCCGGCATAGTGATGCCAGCCATCGTCTTCGAAGACGATAACGCTCGTGGCCAACTGATTGACGAAGTAGCGGTCGTGGCTGACGAACAGCAACGTGCCCGCGTCGGCAAATTTTCGCAGGGCTTTTTCGAGCGATTGTCGCGCCCATAGATCCAGGTGGTTCGTTGGCTCGTCGAGCGCCAGCACGTTCGCATTCTGAGCAGACAACTTCGCCAGCGCGACGCGGCTGCGTTCGCCACCGCTCATATCGCCGATCTTGCGGAAGACAATATCACCCGACATGCCGAAGCGTCCGAGCAACGAACGAATCGCTGGGTCGGTCATCTCCAGGTTGTCCGGCGGACGCACGGCATCGACGGCGTCCTGATCCGGACTGACGCCCGAAAGCTGCTGGTCGTAGTACGCGATCTTCACGCCGGTGCCGTATCGCAGCTTGCCCGAGTCAGCGGCGAGATCACCGATCAACGTCCGCAGTAGCGTCGTCTTACCGATGCCGTTGGGGCCCAGCACCGCGATGCGGTCGCCGCGTTGAACTCGGAACGTGAAGTCTTTGAACAGCGGCGTGCCATAACCCTTGCTCAGATCAATCGCATCCAGAACCCAGTCACCCGTCCGCGTCGCCTGGCCGAAGCTCATCGGCACTTCATGCACGTCGCGCATGACCTCGACCTGCTCCATGCGGTCGAGCTTCTTGATGCGGTCCTGAGCCTGCGTGCTCTTCAGTCCATAGCGGTTCTTGGCAATGAAGACTTCTGTGCGAGCGATGTATTCCTGCTGCTTCTCGATGGTCTTGCGGGCGAGTTCGTTCCGTTCCTCGCGCTGCCGCCAGTACGACGAAAAGTTGCCTTTGTAGATCGAGACCCGGCCGTCAAAGAGCTCGAACGTGCGATTGGTAACTCGGTCCAGAAAGAACCGGTCGTGGCTGACGACAATCAACGCCAGGTTAGATCGTGCGAGATAATCTTCGAGCCATTCCGTCGCAGCGATGTCTAAGTGGTTTGTCGGTTCATCGAGCAGCATCAGATCCGGTTGAGACAGCAGCATCCGCGCCAGGATCGCCCGGTTCTGTTGCCCGCCGCTGAAGGCTCGCAACGGGCGGTGAAACTGATCTTCCGAGAATCCCAGCCCCGTCAGCACCGCGTCGACTCGATGATCCAGATGATGCGCATCGAAGCGATCAAGCTCCTGCCCCACCGCATCGAAGCGTCGCTGAATCCGTTCAATCTCTTGAGTATCACGAGCGTCAGCCAACTGGTTGGCGAGGTCGAGGCTCTCCTGCTGCAGCGCATACAGATGAGCCAGACCGCCCTTGGCTTCCTCGTACAAGGTTCGTTCGACGGTCAGATCAATGTGCTGGTCGAGAATCCCCACGGTTGTGGTGTTGGACTTTTCGATCTCGCCGACGTCCGGATGATCCTGCCCGGCCAGAATCCGCATCAGCGTCGTCTTGCCCGTTCCGTTGGGACCGACGAGGCCAATTCGATCCCCGGACTGCACATCAAATGTGACGTTGGCAAACACAGGGTCGACATCAAACTGTCGCTTCAGATCTCGAACGGTAAGGATGGGCATCGTGAATCTTGCAGTCGGACAAACGTGAGAACGATCGCGTCGGGAAGGTGGCAGAAACCTGACTGGAGCAGAAGACTTAGCGAGCGGCCTGGCGGCGCTGGCGAACCTGCTCAGCCAGTTGGTCGAGAACCCTCACTGTATCATCGAAACCAATGCAGGCGTCGGTGATGCTCTGGCCGTAGGTCAGAGGCTGGCCGGGGACGAGGTCTTGTCGACCGGCTTGCAGGTGGGATTCCAGCATCACTCCGACGATGCGTTGTTCGCCCTTTGCGATCTGCTCACCGATTTCCTGAGCCACGATCGGCTGACGCTCGTATTGCTTGCTGCTGTTGGCGTGCGAGCAGTCGACAATCACCCGTTCGGGCA